>CAVWKL010000153.1:0-27353 GCA_963755075.1 uncultured Alphaproteobacteria bacterium | reverse complement strand
TCTGCATTGGCTGCACACGCCTGAGGTCACGCTCGTCGCGAACTTGGCGTTCCGCGTGGTTCGGGGCCGCGGCGGCGATCTCGTTCTCGCTGAGCGCCGCGTTCACCAAGGCCACGACGATCCTGTTCTCCCACGGATTCTGGCAGATTTTCCCGCACTGGCAGCCCTACGCCATCATCGTCGCGGGGCTGGCCGGTCTCGTGCTCACTCAGGACGCGTTCCATGCCGGGCCGATCACGGCTTCCCAGGCCACACTGACGATCGTCGACCCGATCGTGAGCGTCTTGATCGGTGTAGGCCTGTTCGGCGACGACTTGCGCGGCGGGATAGGTGCCCTCGCCTTCGATGCTGTGGCGCTGTTTGTCATGTGCGCCGGGCTGTTCGTGCTCAGCCAGTCGCCGCTGATCGCCGGATCGGTCGACGAGGAGCATCTCGGGAGGTCCAGGGTCGCGCACATCGAGCGGAAGGTCCGGGAGGTTTCCCGAAACGGCCGATAGGCTCGTGCTGGTGGCCACTTATCTCGACCGCATCGGGGCGTGGCACCGTGAGGTCGCGTCCGGCGACCGGCGCGTCACGGCGGACCTTGAAGCCGGGGCCCGCGCAGCGCCTGAGCCCCGCGACTTCATCGCGGCCCTGAAGGCCCGCGAGGCCAAGAGTCCCGGCGAAACAGCGATCGCACTTGTTGCGGAGATCAAGCGCCGGTCGCCGTCCAAGGGCGACATCGCCCCGGGTCTCGATCCGGCAGAAGTCGCCCGCGCGTACGCCTCAGGCGGTGCGTCCTGTTTGTCGGTGTTGACCGACGGTCCGCATTTCGGCGGCAGCCCTGAGGACTTGAGACTGGCGCGCGCCGCGGTAGGGCTTCCCGTCCTGCGCAAGGACTTCACGGTCTCGGCGGCCGATGTCTATGACGCCCGCATCATGGGCGCCGACGCGGTGCTGCTGATCGTTGCGCTCTTGGAGCGTGCTGAGCTGGCCGAGCTCTACGGCATCGCCGGAGATCTGGGGATGGCTGCTGTCGTCGAGGTCCATGACGAGCGCGAGCTCGGACGGGCACTCGAGATCGGGGCGACGCTGGTGGGCGTGAACCAACGCGACTTGCACACCTTCGAGGTGGACAGGGCTCGGGCTAAGCGTGTGGCCCGTCAGATCCCTGCTGGTGTGCTGAAGATCGCCGAGTCCGGTGTGGAGACGGCGGCCGATGTTGCCGCGCTGGAGCGAGCGGGTTTCGATGGCGTTCTCGTCGGCGAGGCGCTCCTGCGCTTGCGCGACCGACGGGCCGGCGTGGCCGCGCTTGTTGGGCGGATTGTGCCATGTGGGTGAAGATCTGCGGGATCACCAGTGAGGAGGACGCCCTTATCGCGGTGGCGATGGGTGCCGACGCCGTCGGCTTCGTCTTTGCTCCTTCGCCCCGCCAGATGAGCCCGAGCGCGGTGTCCGCCATCACCCGCCGGCTTCCTCCCGAGATCTGCACCGTTGGGTCTTTCGCGACGAGGCGCCCCGCCGTGTCGTCGAGATAGTGAACCGTGCCGGGCTCGATGCGGCCCAGTTGCACGGGAACGAGTCGTTCGAGGACTGCGGGTACGTCTCGGTCCGAGTTCCTCTTGTCATCAAGGCTTTCCCGGCCGGGGACAGGCGACTTGAGCGGGCTGCCGAGTACGGCGCCGACATCGTTCTGGTCGACGCCCCGTCGCCGGGATCTGGCAAGGTCTTCGACTGGCGCCTTGCGGAGGGCGCCCCAAAGGGACGGCGGCTGGTTCTGGCCGGGGTCAGCAATACGTAACTGAGCCAAGCACGCAAAAAAAAGAAGCTATGCCACATCGTTGAAATAGTTGAAGATGCAATTGCAGGAGAACGTGTTTGCCATTGTGCTCGGCCGACAGGCGTTCAGGGAAGCGACGGACGTAGTCGTCGAGGGGTTTGGCCGGACGAAAATCGTGCCCTGGAAAGCCCGGTACCTGCCTCGCTTACGGGTGCTCCCACCCCGAGGTCATGCACACCGCTCACGCCTCGCGATCAGCGTGTGCACGCTACGACGACGCCCAGCAGGCCTCCAGGATCCCAGGCTAGTCACGGCGACATGAAGAACCGTTCGACGATGTCTTGGACGCCGGTTACAACTACGCCGCCACAAGATCTACGTATTGCTACGCCGATGGCGAAGAGGAACGCGATCATCTGGTAGAAGATCTCGACGTATTTGGGAGACATGCGTAGACGTTGATTCTAGCAAACGGGCGGGAAAGAAATTGCGGAGGTATTTATTGTCCGGCGCGGACGGGGGAAACTAGCAATTGTCCGGTCTCTGCTTCTTCACATTGGATTGTCTGGCCGGTAAGTGAGTGCGAGCGAGCCTTCGGCTGGGGCGGCGGCTCCGGCTAGTTCGGCCTCCAGGCTCGATAGGAACGGCCGACTTGGGATTGCCTTGAAGCGCAACTGGATTGCCCTTGTCGATCGCAGGCCCGATGATCTGGTAGTTATTGGGAATCTTCCAGAGAACCTTGCAGCTGGTGGCTTTTTCGACGTCTTAGCAATACGATGAGTCGAGCAACTAGAAGAAGATCTCCCCCAATCTGTTCCGCACAGGATTAGGCTGGAAAGGAACCCGGGGAATAGCTATAATATTGGATGCAAAGGAGATCGATTTCGGCAGTTCTCGAGGAGATCGCCGACCTTCTCGACATCGAGGGAGAGAATCCCTTCCGGGTCAAGGCATACCACAACGCGGCAAAGATACTGGCGGCCGTGGACGACCTGGAGACGATCGTCGCCGAAGGCCGGCTCAGGCAGATCAAGGGGATCGGTGACACCCTCGCGGTCAAGATCGCCGAATATGTCGATACCGGCCGCATCGCCTACCATGAAGAGCTCGAAATCGAGAATCCCCGTGAGCCTCGTCGAGTCTGCTCCAGATTCCCAATCTCGGACCCAAGAAAGTCAAGATGCTCTACGACGAGCTCGGCATCACGAGCCTGGGTGAGCTTGAGTATGCCTGCAAAGAGAACCGTCTTCTCAACCTTTTCAAATTCGGCGAGCGAACTCAGGAGAAGATTCTCCGGGGCATCGAGTTTTTCCGCAGTCACAAGGGGGAGTATCTCTTCGGCGAGATTTTTCCGCTCGCACTTCGCATAAAGGAAAGGCTGGGCCAAATCGTGCCCCCCTCCTTTGTAGAGGTATGCGGCAGTATCAGGAGAAGGAAAGAAATCGTGAGGGACATAGACGTGCTCGTTGCCGGTAGGGACTGGCAGGCCATCTCCAAACATTTTACGTCCATGCCCGATGTGGATGAGGTATTCGTCGAAGGGGAGACCAAGACGTCCTGCCGCCTGGCCTTGGGGATCAACACTGATCTGAGGGTCGTAAAAGAGGAGTCCTTCCCTTTTGCCCTCATGTATTTCACCGGGAACAAAGAGCATAACGTGAAGCTGAGGGGCATCGCGAAGAAGCGAGGCCTCAAGCTGAACGAGTACGGCCTGTTCGAAGGTGAAAAGGAGATCAGGCTCGCCGGCGAGGCAGAGATTTACGAGTTTCTCGGGCTCGCCTACGTGCCGCCTGAGCTGCGGGAGGACATGGGCGAGATAGAGGCCGCCCAAATCGGGGCCCTTCCGAGGCTCATCGAGATGGCCGACATCAAGGGCGCCTTTCATGTCCACACGGAAATGAGCGACGGAACCGAGAGCATCGAAGCCATTGCGGATGCTGCCCGCCACATGGGCCTTTCTTATATCGGCATCAGCGATCACAGCAAGAGCGCCGGATACGCCGGTGGGCTTAAGGTAGAGGACGTAAAGCGCCAGTGGGAGGCCATCGACCGTTTCAACGCGGAGAACCCCGATTTCTTCTTCTTCAAAGGGATCGAAAGCGATATCCTTCCAGACGGGAGCCTCGACTACGACGACGAGGTCCTGGCAGGCTTCGATTTCGTGGTGGCCTCCATCCACTCGGGCTTCACCATGAGCAAGGCCGATATGGAGAGACGGATCCTCATTGCCATGGCCAACCCCTACACGACCATATTGGGCCATCCCACGGGAAGGCTTCTGCTCGCACGCGACGGGTACGAGGTGGACATGGGAAGGATCATCGAGGGGGCAGCGGAGCACCATGTGGTCATCGAGTTGAACGCGAGTCCCTTTCGGCTGGATATCGACTGGAGGTTCCAGAAGCAGGCTAAACAGAGGGGTGTCCTGATCTCTATCGGGCCCGATGCACACGCCGCAGGCGGCATCGGTGAGTGGTTCTATGGGGTGGGGATTGCGAGGAAGGGTTGGCTGGAAGCCGGTGACGTGCTCAACACGAGGGATGTCGGAGAGGTTCGTGAGCATCTCAGGAGGACCCGGAATGAAAAGAGACGTTGAATCGATCCTGAAAAAGCTCAAGGCCATGCATGGTGAGCCGAGGGCCGAGTTGAACTGGTCGAACCCCCTGGAGCTTACGGTCGCGGTGGTACTCTCTGCCCAATGCACGGACGAAAGGGTCAACAAGGTCACCGAGTACCTTTTTACACGATACCGGACCCTTCAGGACTATCTCGATGCGCCTCTCGAGAAGCTCGAAGAGGAGATACGTCCCACGGGTTTCTACCGGAACAAGGCGCGGAGCCTGAAGAACATCGCAGCAGAACTGAAAGAGCGCTTCGGCTCCCACGTGCCCGAGGACATCGACACTCTTGCCACAATCAAGGGCATAGGGCGCAAATCGGCGAACATGATCGTGGGTCTCGCCTACGGCACACCGGCGATCATAGTCGACACCCACGTAACGAGGGTGAGCAATCGCCTCGGCCTCACCTCATCCGAAGATGCGGGCAAGATAGAGCAGGACCTTGCCGCTAAGGTGCCCGAAGGCCGCCGGACCGATTTCTCCTTGCTTCTGATCCTCCACGGACGTTATATTTGCAAAGCACGAAAACCCGACTGTCCCAAGTGCCTCCTCCAGGAGGAGTGCGACTATTTTCAAAAGGGACTGTATAAGCAGTAATGAGATCGCCCCGAGAGCGGGGCTTCACGCCTCTTCTTTATTGTATCGGAGGAGGCTCAAAAAAGATGAGCCAAGGCTCACCTCCGGGCCAAAGGATCGCCCGGTGAGTCTGAGCACGCTCGAATGGAGAATACAATGTCTTTCGAACGTGAAAGCCTGACCGCGGAGGAGCTGTCCCGGTTGGAAGAATTGGCACTATCGGCCCGGGGAGACATCATCACCATGACGAGGGTGGCCGGGTCGGGCCATCCCGGAGGGTCACTGTCGTCCCTCGAGATGTACCTTGTCGTCTTCTCTCACGCTGAACTGGCGAGGGAGCCGCGGGACAAGGTCGTGGTGAGCCACGGCCATACTTCGCCCGGCGTCTATGCGAGCCTCGCACGCCTCGGCCACATGCCCGTCGACGAGGTGCTGTCGTTCTTCAGAAAGGCGAGGAGCCCTTTCGAGGGACACGTGGTGAAGGGCATCCCCTTCATCGACTGGTCTACGGGGAATCTCGGGCAGGGTCTCTCTGCCGCCTGCGGCCTCGCCCTCGCCGGCCGGGTCAGACATGAGGACTTCCACGTCTATGCGCTTATGAGCGATGGCGAGCAGGCAAAGGGGCAGGTTGCAGAAGCACGGCGTTTCGCCAAGAAATTCGGCCTCTCCAACATCACCGTCGTCATCGATGTCAACGGCATCCAAATAAGCGGAACGACAGACATGGTCATGCCCGTCAATATCGTCGAGGACTACCTTGCCGACGGGTGGGATGTGATCGAGGTAGACGGCCATGACATGAACGAGATCTATCGCGCCCTGCGGTCCGCCCGCTCTTCTGCGAGCCCGACTTGCATCGCGGCGCGCACCATCATAGGCCATGGCATCCCCTTCATGGAAGGCAAGGCCGAGTATCACGGCAAGGTGCTCAGCGCGAGCGAAATGGCAGAAGCAGTAGCCGTCCTCGGCATCGAGGACAGGACCGACTATTACCGGGAGCGGAGGAAGGGCCGCTGGGAATGGCGCCCCGCAGTCAACGGCGAGCCTCCTCTCATGGAGACGGGCACGCCCTTCGACTATGTGGACGAGGACAAAGTCGACAACAGGAGCGCCTTCGGCAAGGCCCTGAAAGACCTGGGAGAGAAGAACATCCCCTTCGGACGGCCAATGTGTGCTCGACTGCGATTTGGCAAGCTCGGTCAAGTCCTCCGATTTCGCCAAGGTTTTTCCCGATCACTTCTTCCAGGGAGGCGTCCAGGAGCACAACACGGCGACTGTCGCAGGGGCCTTGTCGAGCCTCGGTATCGTAAGTTATTTCGCTGACTTCGGCGCCTTTGGCATGGACGAGACTTACAACCAGCAGAGGCTTAACGACATAAACAAGACGAACCTGAAGCTCGTCCTCACCCACCTCGGCCTCGATGTTGGGCAGGACGGGAAGACACACCAGTGCATCGACTATATCGGCCTTGCGAAAAACCTTTACAATTTCAAGGCCATCGTGCCTGCGGACTCAACCAGGTGGACCGGGCGGTCCGTTATATTACGGCGACGAAGGGCAACTTCATCATAGGGACCGGAAGGTCCCAGTGGCCGGTCGTCCGCACCGAAGAAGGAGAGCTTTGTATTCGAAGGGTTATCGCTTCGAGTACGGAAAGATGGATGTGATCCGCAAAGGCGATGACGGCGCTATCATCACCTACGGCGGCATGGTCGACAGGTCCCTCCGGATCAGGGAGGCCCTCGCAAAGAAGGGCCGGACCCTCAAGGTGATCAACATGGCCTGCGTACCCACGCCGACGCGGAGGTGATGGAAGAGGTGAGGAAGCTCCCCTTCGTCTTCACCTACGAGGACCACAACCCGGACACGGGCATCGGGGCCATCATTGCCACGTGGCTCGTGGACCACGGGTTCAAGGGGAGAATGGCGCGCTTCGGGGTGACCGAGTATGGCCCGTCGGGGAACGGAGGAGATACTCAAGAGGAGCACCTGGACATAGACTCCATGATAGAGGCGATCTGGAACATCATGAGGTGAGGGTGGGGGGTGTTCCGCAAGGCCTCACGTTGATTCTGACCTGCGAGGCTTTTGCCTTATGACCCTCCGACGTACGTTGAGTACGCCATCCGGGCTATAAGGCTCAAATCGCATCCACAAGCAAATTACGACGAATGAAGTAGAGGAAAAGAAGAAGAACCATTGTGGAGCGAGTCGAACAGCTCGCTCAAGGTCGACTTGGATCAGAGGCATTGGTAATCTCCTTCGGATTTTCGGGCCGGCCGTGCCCGTCGCTAAACGCTGTCACCGTCAGCCCGGGCTCGAGCTCAGGCTCGGCTCGTCCCACCCAGCGGTGGTGCTGCGGCTCGTAGCCGAGGAAGCGCCTGGCCTTGTCGATCGACAGCAGGGTGCCGTTGGGGCCGAGGCAGCAATACGTAACGAACGAAGCGCGGCAGGGATGGCCAGATTGCTCCCGGCGCCAGGCGCCCCCCGGTCCTCAGCCCCAGAGCAATGTTCTCCGCGACCGTCAAGTCCGGGAATACTGCCGCTGCTGGTAGATCGCGGCGATCCCCAGGTTGTGGTGCGTACCGTCGTCGTCTTCAATCGGTTGTCCCCCGACCTCGATGGTGCCCTCGTCCGGCTGGTGGCGCCGGTGATCACCTTGATCAGCGTTGACTTCCCCGCCGTTTTCACCGACCAGGGCGTGGACCTCTCCCGCCCGGAGGTCGAACGAGACCCCAATGAGGGCCTGGACACCGGCAAACGCTTTGCTGATTTCCGTCAGCTTCAGCAGCATCGACACCGACGATCCCCTCTCTACCCGGCGGCCCCGCCGCAACCGAAGAGGAATTCTCATCTCGGATTCCAAATTCCAGGTCCCAACTCCCGGGAACATCTACCATATTGGAATTGAGAATCCGGAATTGGGAATTCGACACGCTGAGCTGTGCCTGGGAGAGCACATCGCGCCGGGACCCACCTCGGCTAGCCAGTCGCGGCTGTCCACGATGGATGCGGCAATACTGATCCGAGATGGCGCCGAAGGGGAGCGTCTTGTTTTCAGCAGCGCCAGCCGTGCGGTGAGCAATACGATGGTTGAGCCAAGATTGCTCTCTTGTTTAACCAGCCAATCCAAAAACTTTGGATCAAGCGCAGCCAGCCAAGATGCTGTTTCAAAAAGGTCAGGAATTAATCTCTGACTTTCCGGATGAAGCATTAACTTGAGCTTTTGCGTAATTGGAACCGGACTTTTGCTCAAATACCAAGCTGTCAAAAATTCAGCAAAGGTACGACTAGCGAATTCAAAACGTTGCTCATCGAAGCGCGAAAATATTCCGGTTAACTCCAGTGTTTCACTAATAGCTCTCTCGTTGATTTCTTCATCTTCTTCTTTGCCTGTTATTTCCTTTGAGCAACACGAATGTAGTCAAGCAACAGGCTCTTCCACCAATCGCCTGATACAGCCTACGTCGCCTGATTGAGATTGTACAGGTTGTATTTCGGGAGATTCGACTGCGGGTCTGCCTCCAGGTATCGCTCATCGACCACCCCACGGTTGTGAGAACATGAATGTTCCGCCGGAGTACGAGCTCGATAAGCTGGACGTGACGATCCTTCGTCTTTTCGTCCACAAGGTCTCACTCCGAGGGTCTGAAGAAGTCCAAGCAGGTCCTTGATGTACCGCTTCTTCAGCTGGTCCTCGATGATCTGGTCTTGCAACGCTTCAAAACTCCCTGCCTCGCCGATGCCTTCGAGCGATACTTTCTCCTGCTTTCCGAAAGTGCCTATGAGTTGAAAGAACTTTGTCCTAAACCGATCCTGACCAAGTTGACACGGCGGCATGAACGCGGTCATCAGCAGCAACACCAACTGAGCCAAGGACATAACAATACGTATTGCTATTATGTTATTGATTTTATGGGTTTAGGAAAGTTTCTGGAGATAGGTAATTTATCTTGACAGCTTTTGACCGTATAATGAGTTGACAAACCGCCGCCTTCAGCCACCGGATTTATCCAGACGATATAATCAGTGCCTAATACATAGGGGCCAAGCGGCGTAACAAAGACCAACCGTAAACCAGCAGCAGCAGAATCAGCCCGTATTGCTGAAGGAGATGCTAAGTCGGACCCGGGGGGATTGGAGCTCCGATCCAAGATGGCAACGTCGTCCCGGGATCGGCCTGGCCGCCGAGGGCGACGGGCGTTACGCCGATGCCATAAGTGAGTTTCGACGAATCGTCGTCCCGATACGGCAAACTCGCGGAGCTCGAGCCGGCGGTGGCCCGCTGGCGCTATGAACTCGCCGAAACGCTCACCTTCACGGCGAGGTCCAAGCCATAACGAACAGGCGGGGAGAGGCTTCGGCATCCTTCGCCCGGGCGAGGGCGCTGATCGACCTGCTGGCGGCCCAGGATCCGAAGAACCGGCAGTGGGAGGTGACGGCGCTTGGCATCCGCCTCAAACAGGTGTGCCCTTTGCTCGCGGAAGGCAACGCGCGCACGGCCGCTCCATGCTCGCCGAATCTCGCGAAAAACTGAGAGGCTATTCGCGGCGGAGCCTTCGTCGAGGGCGTTTGCGGGTTTGCTGGCGGCGGCCTTGCGGTTTGAGGGACACGAACTGAGCCAAGCAGACGATAACACGACCTGAACGAAAAAAAAAAAAAAGAACTGAACGAGTAGGTTAGCAATGGCAAACACCATCGGCGATGGCCAGCATCTTGGCGACCTTGGGGTCGGCGCTCGCCGCCTCCCGCAGGCGTGGCTCGTCGGCGATCGCTTGTTTCAGGGTCACGGGCTTCGCCGGGTTCTGCGGCACGAGCTTGGCGAGCTTGTCGACCTGGCCGAGCGGCATCTCCAACACCCGCCCGACATTGCGCATGACGCCGCGCGCCAGGAACGAGCCGAAGGTGATGATCTGGGCGACGCGATCCTCGCCGTAGCGGCGGCGCACGTAGGCGATCACCTCGTCGCGCCGGTCCTGACAGAAGTCGATGTCGAAGTCCGGCATCGAGATGCGCTCGGGGTTGAGAAAGCGCTCGAACAACAGCCCGAAGCGGATCGGATCGAGATCGGTGATGGTCAGCGCGTAGGCGACGAGCGAACCCGCGCCGGAGCCGCGCCCCGGACCGACGGGAATGCCTTGCGCCTTCGCCCACTGGATGAAATCGGCGACGATGAGGAAATAGCCGGGGAATTTCATCCGCACGATGACGTCGAGCTCGAAGGCGAGCCGCTGGCGGTAGTCGTCCTCGGCATGGCCCGGCGCACAGCCATAGAGAGCGATCAGCCGTTCCAGGCCCTCGCTCGACTGACGGCGCAGCTCGTGCTCCTCGTCGACCTTCGCGCCGCCGGGCGCGGAGAAATGCGGCAGGATGGGCTTCCGCGTCAACGGACGATAAGCGCAGCGCATCGCGATCTCGACGCTGTTGTCGGTCGCCTCCTTCAGGTCGGCGAACAGGGCGAGCATCTCGGCGCGCGACTTGAAGCGATGCTCGGGCGAAAGGCGACGCCGGTCCGGGGCGGCGACGAGCGCGCCTTCGGCGACGCAGAGCAGCGCGTCGTGCGCCTCAAAATCCTCGCCGCCGGCGAAGTGAGGCTCGTTGGCGGCGACCAGCGGCAGGCCGTGGGCGTAGGCGAGATCGATGAGGGACGGCTCGACCGCGCGCTCGGCGTCCAGGCCGTGGCGTTGGATCTCGACGTAGAGGCGAGCGTCGAAAAGCGCGGCGAGGCGCCTCAGACGCGCTGCGGCGACATCGGCCAGGCCCAGCGCCAGCGCCCGGTCGATCGGTCCCGCCGGCCCGCCGGTCAGCGCGATGAGGCCGCCCGAATCTTCCAGCGCTCCGATGGCGATATGCGGCTCGTCGCCGTCGTGCGGATCGAGCCAGACGCGCGAGGCGAGCCGCATCAGCGCGCGATAGCCCGCCTCGCTCTGGGCGATGACGACCAGCGCCGCGCGCGAGGTCCGCGCATCCGCAAGGCGCGAAGCGGAGGCCGGCGCGTCGGAGAAATCGACCGTGAGCTGCGCGCCGATGATCGGCTGCACGCCAGACTTGGCGAGCTTTTCGGAGAACTCCAGCGCGCCGAAGAGATTGTTGGAATCGGTGATCGCCAGGGCCGGCATCGCGTCGGCCTTGGCGAGCTTGGCCAGCGCCTCGATGCTGAGCGCGCCCTCGCGCAGCGAAAAGGCGCTGTGCACGTGCAGATGCACGAAACCGACGGCTTTGAGAATCGACGAATCCATGCTCGCTCCGCCGCCATTGTCGCAGGAGGAAGGGCGGGGGTCGAGCGGGAACGGTCGCCGCCTGTGGACGGCGCGGCGCATCGGCGTCGATCAGGGCGCGCCGCAGACCGCCGATCGGCGAATCGCCAAATCCAACGCCGCGCGTTGTTGGGGATTCAACGCCGCCTCATTCTGGCACATGCGCATCGCTCCACAGGCCTCGCCCGCATCGGACGGCCAGGCGATCGAGCCGGCGACCGCGCCCTCGCATTTGGACCAAGCGTTCTTTGCTTCCCAACCGATTTCTTGAGGAAAGAAAGAGCCGAGAAGGAAAGCCAACACAGTTCCGACGACGGTTAATTTGATCAATGCGCCGAGCAGCGCCGCGACCAAGGCGAGACCCCCGCCGATGACCGGATTCGACTCTTTCATATCCTTCGCCGCCCCTCCTGGCGGCGCTGTGCAGCCGGCGACGCCGGCGCGCGCTTCTCAGCGCCAAAATCTCACGCGCGTCGCCCGGCCGGCGACCGGGCGATGAAGGCGGCGCGCGAAACTGCCGACGCCGCCCGGCCCTTGCGGGGGAGGATTCATTTCTCGTCCGCCACCCAAGTCCACTCGTGGCCTTGGACATTCCACGCATTGCCGTCCATGTGGCGGCCGGAGATCTTGCCTTGTCGTTCGCTGAATTTGTGGTTCGTTTCCATGTAGATCACGTCGCCAAGCTGATTCCAGGTGCCGTTGGTGAACGATCCGCCCGAATATTTGTAAGCCAGGACGCCGTCGGGACGGAACGTGTACTCGTAGTAATCGCCGTCGGAATCCACGCCGCCCCAAGTCGTGCCGGCGACGCTGGCGACCGGAGGGCCGCTTTGAGCCATTGACGGACCTGCAAAGGCGAAAGCGGTCGCCGCTATGGCGAGGACGGCGAACAGCCGGGAATAGAGTCTCATGGTCATTTCGTTTCCTCTGTCATTCGAGAAGGACGGCGATCGGACGCCTCGGCTTCCGCCTGAGAATCTATCTCGGCGCCAAGCCTAGGCAACAGATTTTGCGCCGAGGCGCCCCATTGCGATTGCGCAGGTCGGCGTAGGGCTCCGCGATCGGATCGAGGGCGCCGCGTCGAACCGTTCCCGCGACAAATTGACTCTTCGACTTGCGTCGCGGCGCCTCAGGCGTTTAAAGCCTCGTCGCAAGTCCGTCGCGGCGCGCCGCGCCGAAGCGGCGCTTAGAGGAGACAGACGCACATGTCGCACAAGATTCTCGTCGCGCAGGGGGGCGGGCCGACCGCCGTCATCAATCAATCCTTGGTCGGACTCGTCCTCGAAGCGCGGCGCTTTCCCGCCATCACCCGCGTCTACGGTGCGGCGCGCGGCGTGCGCGGCATCATCGAGGAGGATCTCTTCGATCTCAGCCAGGAGACCACCGCCAATCTCGAGACAGTGGCCGCGACGCCGGCCGCCGCGCTCGGCTCGACGCGCGACAAGCCCGATCTTAAATATTGTCAGGAGATCTTCAAGGTTCTCAAGGCGCACGAGATCGACACGTTCTGCTACATCGGCGGCAACGATTCCTCGGACACCGTGCGCATTGTCGCCGAGGAGGCGCAGAAGGCCGGGCACGCGCTGCGCGCGATCCATATCCCCAAGACCATCGACAACGATCTCGTCGGTTTTGATCACACCCCGGGCTTTCCCTCGGCGGCCCGTTTCGTCGCGCAGGCCTTCATGGGCGCCAATCTCGACAACAACGCGCTGAGGGGCGTCTATTGCGCCGTCATCATGGGGCGTCACGCCGGCTTCCTCACCGCGGCCGCCGCGCTGGCGCGCAAGTATCCCGACGACGGCCCGCATCTCATCTATCTGCCTGAGCGCACTTTTGTCGTCGACAAGTTCCTCGCCGACGTCAAGACGACTTACGAGAAGCACGGCCGCTGCGTCATCGCCGCCTCCGAAGGCATTCACGACGAGAACGGCGAGGCGATCATCACCAAGCTCGCCGGCACGGTGGAGAAGGACGCGCACGGCAACGTCCAGCTTTCCGGCACCGGGGCGCTCGCCGATCTCCTGTGCGAGGAGGTCAAGACCAAGCTTGGCATCAAGCGCGTGCGCGGCGACACCTTCGGCTATCTCCAGCGCTCGTTCGTCGGCTGCGTATCGAACGTCGATCAGCGCGAGGCGCGCGAGGTCGGCGAGAAGGCGGTGCAGTATGCGGTGTGGGGCGACAAGAACGGCTCGGTGGCGATCCGCCGGGTCGCCGACTACGCCGTCGATTATCCGCTCATCCCGCTGGAAACGGTGGCGGGCAAAACACGAGTGATGGAGGACGAGTTGATCGCCCCGGCGGGCAACGACGTGACGGGCAAGTTCTACGACTATCTGCGTCCTCTCATCGGCTCGACGCTTCCCGAGGTCTCGCGTCTGCGCGCCGGCAAGGTCGCCAAGGTTCTGAAGTAGAAGGGGGCGCGAAAGGCGGCCCGCGCTTGCGGGCTCGAGCCGCGGACGGCGCAGCGCGAGTTTCGCCGTGAGAGGCTCCGGACTCGCGCCAGCGCGCCGCGCAGCCCGCTCTCAAAGAAAATGCCGCTCGGGCCGGGAAATCGTCCAGCGCGAGCGGCGTGTCGCGCTTGAGGTCAGTAGAGCGCATGCTGATCGCGGCCTCGTTCGGCGGCGGCGGCGGAATTGCGTCGAAAATGACGTCGTCCGTCAGCCTCACGCCCACATCGGCGCGCGCCGGCGCTAGGCCGAGACCCCGTCGGAACGAGTCCGACGGCGTCGGGCAAGCGCAATCGCCGCGCCGGGATCGCCGCCGCCATCTTGGCGCCGAGCCGTGCGATTGCGGGTCCCAGCGCGGCGCCTGTGCGCCCGGGCAACCGGACGCTCGAGATCGCGGAACGGCGTCGCGGCGGGATTCGAAGCTTCGCTCCGTTGCAGGAATCTCACAAAGCCTTGCCAAGCTCAGGGGGGGAAAGGTCGAGCGCGATGGATGAAGCGAGGTGGAGGGCGGTCGACGCCTATTTCGTCGACAGGACCGGCGCCTCGGACGCCGCGCTGGATGCCGCGCTCGCGGCTAACGCGGCGGCCGGCCTGCCGGCGATCGACGTTTCCGCGCTGCAGGGCAAGTTGCTGCACTTGCTCGCCCGCATGGCTGGCGCGCGCAAAGTGCTGGAGATCGGAACTCTGGGTGGCTACTCGACGATTTGGCTTGCCCGCGCGGCGCCGGCGGACGGCCTGGTCGTCACGCTCGAGGCGGTCCCCGAGCATGCGGACGTCGCCCGTGCGAACATCGCGCGCGCCGGCCTTGCCGATCGCGTCGACATCCGCGTCGGCGCGGCGCTTGCCTTGCTGCCGCGCATCGAAGCCGAAGGGCTCGGCCCTTTCGATTTCATCTTCATCGACGCCGACAAGCCGAGCAATCCCGACTATCTCGACTGGGCGTTGCGGCTAGCGCGGCCGGGCGCGGCGATCGTCTGCGACAATGTCGTGCGCGAGGGCGCGGTCGTCGATCGCACGAAAGCGGACGCGAGCGTTCTGGGCGTCCGGCGCATGTTCGATCGGATCGCCAGCGAGCCGCGTCTCAGCGCGACCGCAATCCAGACCGTCGGCGCCAAGGGCTGGGACGGTTTCGTCATCGCCATCGTCGATTGAGGCCGGGTCCCGGCGGGCGTTGCGCCGCAGCCTATGGCTCCGCGAACAACGGCGCGCCGGCCTGCAGGAATCGTTCGGGATCGACCGGTTCGCCGTCGATGCGCACTTCGTAGTGCAGGTGCGGGCCGGTCGAGCGGCCGGTCGAGCCGAGGCGGCCGAGAACCTCGCCGGCCTTCACTTCCTGGCCTTCCGCGACCAGAACCTCCGACATGTGGCCATAGCGGGTGGCAAGGCCGTTGCCGTGGTCGATTTCCACCATATTGCCGTAGCCGCCCATCGGCCCGGCGTGAACGACGCGGCCGTCCGCCGTGGCGTGGATTTCCGCGCCGTAGTCTTGCACCAGATCAACGCCGGGATGCAGCGCGAGGCGGCCGATGAAGGGATCGCGCCGATAGCCGAACGGCGAGGTGACCTCGGCGTCGCCGATCAGCGGCGCCCGCACCGGGAGAATCGGCATCAGCCGGCTTAGGCGATCAGCGAGGGCGACGTCGCGCTCGGTATGCGCGAGCGCCTTGTCGAACGCCGGCGCGTCAGCATCGATCGCAAGGGGGATGAACGGCCCGCCGACGCCGCCTTTGGCCGGCGGGGCGACGAGCGCGTCGGCCGACAAGCCGGTTTGCGCGACGACCGCGGCCAGGCGCGCTGCGCCGCTCCGCGCCGTCGAATCGATTGCGCCGAGCGCGGCCGTCTGGCGCCGCTCCATCCGATCCAGCGAATAGGAAATCAGGCTGAGGCGCGCCGAGGCGCCGAGGGCCGGATTGTCGACCGCCGCCGCGAGATCGGCGGCGGCGCTTCGCTCGCGGTCCACGGGTGTGATCAGGCTCACGTGCTCGCGAGGCTCCTCGACCGGGCGCGGTTTGGGCGGGCTCGACGGCGGCGTCAGCGTCGGTTCCGGCGGCGCAAACGCCTGCGGCGACGGGCCGATCACGCTGTCCGAGACGCCGAGCGGACTCGCCGCGCCAATCGCCGAAAGCGCGCCGGCGGGCGTTTTGGCGGCGCTCGCGACGCGGGCGCGCGGCGGCGCGCCGCCGAGGACGTCGTGCGAGGCCTGCTCGACCAAGGCGGAGACGATCGAGCCGCGCCGCTCCAGCTGCGCTTGGCGCGACAGGAGCTCGTGAACTTTGCCTTCGAAGGAGTTTTGGTCGAGCAACTGTCGGCCGGCGACGCGATCGAGCTCGGCCCGCGCGTCGGCGAGGCGGTCCTCGTAAGCGTATTGCATTTCGGCCTGACGGGCCGCCAACGCGCCGAGCATGTCGTCGTGGAAGGCGAGGTAAAGCGTTGCCGCGCCGCCCCACAAAAAGGAAATCACGCCGACCGCGATCAGCGACCACAGCGCGAACGGATGCAGCGCCAGCGTGCGAACATTGTCGCCGCTGGCGCGAGAAAGGAAATACTGCGACCGAGGCAGCTTCGATCGCCGGCAGGACGTTCGCAAGGCCATGCGCGCACACACTCCGACCCCAGACACTCGGGGGCGACCCAAGGCGCGATTACAACCTATTAGGGTTAATCAATGGCAAACGCCGACGGTAGGGATTGCACGGTCGCCAGGACGTCCTCGGCGTGGCCGGGCACCTTTACCTTGCGCCAGACGCGCGCGATGCGGCCCTTCGCGTCGATGAGAAAAGTCGTGCGCTCGACCCCCATATACGTCCGCCCATACATGCTCTTTTCCCGCCAGACGCCATAGGCTTCCAGCGCCGTCTTCGCCTCGTCGGCCGCCAGCGTCAGCGAAAGATCGTGCTTGCGTTTGAATTTGGCGTGACTGGCGACGCTGTCGGGCGAGACGCCGAGGACGACCGCGCCGGCCGCCTCGAATTTGTCGCGCAACGCATTGAAGGCGATCGCCTCGGCGGTGCATCCTGAGGTATCGTCCTTGGGATAGAAATAGAGGACGATCGCTTTGCCCCTGAGCCCGTTCGAAGAGACGCTTCGGTCGCCGTCGGCGGGCAGTTCGAAATCCGGGGCCATGTCGCCGATGTCCAAGTTTTTGACCATTTCGCCCTCGTTTAAACCAATTTTGTCGGCAGGGTGTCGTTGAACCTGTCGCCTAGCGCCTGACGCTAGATTGACCCGCGGCCGGGGCCGGTTCAAGAGCTTCAAGGGGCCCGGACAGGATTCTCGGTCTGCGCCGAAGGCGGGCCGCGCGAGGGTCGCGCGATTTGCGTCCGCGCGGCCGGATATGGCCGGCCTCGTGGATTGGACCGGTTAGACCAGCGGAGACGGCAAAGGATTGGTCGAAGGAATTGACGCGGCGACGCGGTCCAAAGCCCGAGCGGCGATGCGGCGCCTGCTGCGTAGCGGGCAGGGACCGACTCTGCCTCGGTCGTGGCGCGTGGTCACGACGCGAGGGCTTCGGCGAGCCTTGGCGGGGATCGCGGCGATCGCCTTCGTCTTCGCCGTCGCGGCGCTTGGCGTGCTTTTCTTGCTGCTCGGTTCGGGTCCGATCAATGTAGAGAGTTTGAATCCGCGCATCGTCCAGAGCCTCGAGGAGCGCCTGGGCGCGCGCTACGCCATCGCGATCGGCCCAACCTACCTCATGCGGATGGAAGGCGGGATCGGGCTCGGGTTCGGCGGCATCATGATTCGCGATCGCGCCGGCCGCGCCGTTCTTTCGGCCCCTCGCGGCCGGATCGGACTTGACGCGCTTTCGTTGATGACGTTTTCGATCAAGGTCCGACGGCTCGAACTCGACGGTCTCGATCTGCGACTGGGCCTGCGCGCCGACGGCGCCCTATCGATCGCCGCGGCGGCGGATTCGACCGCGGCGCCGATCGAACTGCCGGCGCCCACCGCATCCGCGCCGGCCGACGCAGCGCCCGATTTCGGCCTCGCGGTGTTCCGGCTCATCGACGCAATGACCGGCGCCAGTCAAGCGCTCGACCACGTCGCGCTCACGCGCGGCCATCTCGAGGTCGAGAACGTGGCGTTGGGCAAGAGGACCGTTTACGACGATCTTTCGCTGTCGTTTGACAAAACGGCGGATGCGGCGGCGATCCACGTCTCCGCGCGCGGCGCGGCGGGACGTTGGTCCATCGATGCGACGGCGCGCGGCGGCGAGGCGCGCGAGGTGTCGCTCACCGCGCGCGATCTCAGTCTCGACGAAATCCTCCTCATGCACGCGCGCCACCCGCCTTTTGACGCGGACATGCCGATTTCCTTCAAGATCGATGCACGCTTGGCGGCCAATTCGGCGATCCAGGCCTTGCAAGGACGTTTCGCCCTGGGCGCGGGCTATTTCAAGCTCGATGACCCGGATCACGAGCCGTTTCTCATCGATGAGGCGACGGGGGAAGTCGTCTGGGACGCGGCGGCCGGTCGCTACAGCTTCAAGGATCTGCAATTGTTGTCCGGAGCGACGCACATCCTCGCGGCGGGCTGGCTCGCGCCGCCGACGCGAACGCAGACCGGATGGGTTAGCCATCTCGAATCCGACGACACCGTCTTCGCGCCGGAGAGGCCGGGCGAGACGGCGATCGTGCTCGACCAAACGGTGTTCGACGCACGCTATTTGCCGCGGGAGTCCCGGTTCATTATCGATCGGCTGTCGGTCCACGGGCCGAGCGTCAACGGCGTGGGGAGCGGCGAATCCGCGGCGACCGCCGACGGACAGACGCTCAAGCTGAATTTGCGCGTCGGCCCGAGCGCCATCGTCGATGTTCTCAGACTATGGCCGAGTTTCATCAACGCCGACGCACGCGCTTGGTGCTTGCAGCACATCCACGGCGGACAACTCGTCGCCGGGTCAATGAGCCTGGACTGGGACGCCGCCGCGTTCGACTTGGCGATCCACAAGCGCCCCGTTCCGCCCGCGAGCGTGCACGGCGAATTCTCGGCCCATGAGGCGGTCGTCGACTTGTTGCCGGGCGTTCCTCCTTTGACCGGTCTCGACGCAAGCGGCGTCATCACCGGCCACGAGTTCACGGCCGGCGCGAAGAGCGGGGTCGTCGAACTTTCACCCTCTCGGCGCATCCAGGTCGCCGACATTTCCTATTTCGTGCCCGACACCAGCCCCGCGCCGATCGTTCCGGCTCAAGCCAGCGCTCGTCTGCAGGGCGGCGCCGATGCGCTCGCCGATCTCTTGAACCGCGACGCGCTGAGACGCTACGCCGGCTTCACCGTCGATCCCGCTACGGTCAAGGGTCAATTCGAGGGCAAGCTCGATCTCGATCTGAAGCTGGGAAAATCCGTTCGGCCCGAAGACAACCAGTTCCGCGCCGAGGGAAATCTGACGAATTTCCGCGTCGACCGATTTCTCGCCAGCGAACGGCTCGAGCAGGCCTCGTTGTCCGTTCTGGCCGAACACGGAAACGTGAAAATCGCCGGACAAGGCCAGATGTACGGCGTGCCGGTCGCCGTCGATTTGAGCAAAGGCGCGGCCGATGAGGGCGCGGTCGCCTTGTCTCTTATGTTCGACAACGCCGCGCGCGCCAAGCTCGGTTTCCCGGGGGGCGAACTGCTGAATGGCCCGATGGGCGTGCGCATCAAGGCTCCGTTGTCCAAATCGAGCGCCGAGATCGAAGTCGATCTCACCCGCGTCGCCATCGAGAGCCCGCAGACCGGGACGCTGAAAGCGGCGGGCCGGCCCGGCAAGGCGACGTTCAGCGTCAAGCCGGACTCCGACGGCCAGGACGTCGCGATCAACGCGATTGTGGTTGACGCGGGCACGATCGCGATTCGGGGGACGGCGGAATTGGCGGCGGACGGCTCGGTCAAGAGCGCCAAGCTGACCCAAGTGCGCTTGTCCCCGGCAGACGAGCTGAAGGCCGAGATCCAGAACAGCGAATCGGGGGTCAAGGCGACTGTGCGCGGCGCCGTTCTCGACGCCCGGGGTCTCGTCAAAGGTTTTCTCAGCGCCGGCGGGCCGCCGGGCGGCGGTAAGGATCTCGACCTTGATGTGAAGATCGCCAGCGTGATCGGCGCCAATTCGCAAACGCTCGGGCAATTTGAGATGACCGGCGCCTGGCGCGGCGGGGCGATGAAAACGATGCAAGCCAAGGCGCGCGTCGGCGAGGGAATCCTGACCGCGGAACAAGACGACGGCCGCTTGCGCGCCCACGCCACCGACGCCGGCGCGCTCAGCAAGTTCCTCGACGTCTACAATCGCATGGAAGGCGGGACGCTCGATCTTACCCTGCAGGACACCGACGAGGGCAGCATCGGCAGCGCCAACGTGACCAAGTTCGTCTTGCGCAACGAGCCGGCGCTGCGACAGTTGACGGCGGCGGGGCAGGCGCCGATAGACGGGCGGATCGATCGGGGCTTGAACATCGATCCGGACGTCGCGCGCTTCGAAAGAATGTCCGCCAGTTTCACCCGCGCTCCGGGGCGCCTCGACTTGCGCGAAGCGGTGATCTTCAACAGCCAGATGGGACTGACGACCCAGGGCTTCATCGATTACGGCCGCGATCGCGTCGATCTCAACGGAACCTTCGTTCCCGCCTATCAAGTCAACAGTCTCGTCACCCACATTCCCGTCGTCGGCACGCTGCTCGGCGGCGGCACGCACGAGGGCATTTTCGGCGTCAATTATCGCATCGTCGGGCCGGCCAGCGGGCCGACGCTGAACGTCAATCCGCTTTCGGCGATGACCCCCGGCTTCCTGCGCAAGGTTTTCGGCGTTCTCGACGGCACGACGCCGGCCGTGGACGCGCCGTCGCAAGTCGGGTCGGCGCGGCAAATCGGCGCGCCGCAGCAGATCGGCGCGCCGCCGCAGACCTCCCAATAGGCGCCTAAACCGCGCGCAACAACACGTGTCGCTTGCGGCCGAGCGACAGTTTGACAATTCCAGGGCCTTGCAGCGCGTCGCGGCCGATCGTCGCCTTCTCGTCGCTGAGCGCGACGTCGTTGACGCGCAGGCCGCCGCCGCGGATCTGGCGGCGCGCTTCCCCTGTCGAGGCGACGAGGCCGGCGCGCACGAAGGCCGAGAGCGCGCCGAGTCCGGCATCGAATTCCGCCGTCGCGACGTCGATCGTCGGCAGCGAGTCGGCGAGCGCGCCCTCTTCGAAAGTCTTTCGCGCGGTCGCCGCGGCCGCTTCGGCGGCCTCGCGCCCGTGCAGCAGCGCGGTCGCCTCGCTGGCGAGGATCTTCTTGGCCTCGTTGACCTCCGCGCCGCCCAAGGTTTCGAGGGCGGCGATTTCCTCGACCGGCAGCCGGGTGAACAATTTCAGGAAGCGGCCGACGTCTGCGTCCTCGCTATTGCGCCAGAACTGCCAATAATCGTAGGGCGAGAGCAGGGCCGGGTCGAGCCAGACGGCGCCGGCCGCGGTCTTGCCCATCTTGGCGCCCGAGGCGGTGGCGATGAGTGGCGAGGTCAGCGCGTATAGCTGCTCGGTTCCCAAGCGTCGACCGAGATCGAGGCCAGTGACGATATTGCCCCATTGGTCCGAGCCGCCCATTTGCAGCGTGCAGCGGTAGCGCCGATGAAGTTCTACAAAATCATAAGCCTGTAGGCACATGTAATTGAATTCTAGGAAAGAAAGTTCGTGCTCGCGCGCCAAACGCGTCTTCACCGAGTCCATCGCCAGCATGCGATTGACGGAAAAATGCCGACCGACGTCGCGCAGGAACTCGATGTATTTGAGCTTGGCGAGCCATTCGGCGTTGTCGGGCATGGCTGCGTCGCGAGCGCCGTCGCCGAAACGCATGAAACGCGAGAACACGGTGCGAATGCCGGCCTTGTTGGCCTCGATCTGCTCGACGGTCAGCAGCTTGCGGCTCTCGTCCTTGCCGGAGGGGTCGCCAACCATCGTCGTGCCCCCGCCCATCAGCGCCAGCGGCTTGCCGCCGGTCTCCTGAAGCCAATGCAGCATCATGATCTGCAGGAGCGAGCCGACGTGCAGCGACGGCGCGGTGCAGTCGAAGCCGATATAGCCGACGAGCACGCCGTTCGCGGCCTTGTCGTCGAGGCCGGCGAGGTCCGAGCATTGATGAACGAAACCGCGCTCGAGCAAAATGCGCAGGAAGTCGGATCGGGGCTGGAACGCGTCGCTCACCTCAAGGCTCCTCGGCCGGAACTCGGGGCCGACGTTTAGGAGCGCGGCGGAGGATATGCAACCGGCGGCGCGGGCGCGCCGGCGCTTGCTTCGAAGGCGGCGGCGGAGCAGGTTCGATCCGAAGGGGCGCGCGGGGCGGGCCGACGCGAAGGAAGGGAGGCGCAAAATGAACGATCTCGACGCAATCATCCTGTCGCATGCGCGCAAGGAATGGCAAAAAGTCGCGAAGATCATCGAGCGATGGAAGAACCCGACCTCGGACTCGCCGGCGACAGGTTCGAAGCGATCGTCGCGCGCGTTCGGGATCTCGTCGCTCGCGGCCGCCTCGAGGCGAATGGGGATTTGACCCGTCCCCAATTCAGCGAGGCGCGATTGCCTGCTGACGAATGCGGCTGAGCCGCGCCGGCTCGTCCGCCCCGCCGACGCCGCAATGATTCATGACTGTTGATGGCAATTCGGAGACTCGGAAATGAAGAACGCCGCCACTCTGTGCGTCCTCGTCCTTGCGTTGTGCGCCTGCGCCAGCCCCCGCGACACCCGCATGGCCGGCGGCGCGGCGATCGGCGGGGTTGGCGGCGCCCTCGTCGGCGGGCCGGTCGGCCTGGTGGTCGGCGCCGGCGCCGGCGCGGTGGTGGCCGATCAGACCCGACCGCGCCACGCCGGGATCCATTGCCGCTACAGCGAAGCGCTGGGTCGGCGCGTCTGCCACTCTTACTGATCGCGGCCGATGCGGCGTCCTTGACTCTGCCTCGGGATGGGGCATCACGGACGCGGCCCTCTCGACAGCCGCCCCGACCCGAGCGCTCCCGCCCATGACCGACCGCCCCAGCGAAGACGAACTCATCGCGCGCTATTTCGCGCCGCTGGCCGGCCCGGCCGGGCTCGGCCTCGCCGACAACGTCGCGCTGCTGGCGCCGCCGGCGGGCCGCGAGCTGGCCCTCACCACCGACGCGCTGGTCGCCGGCGTCCACTTCTTCGCCGACGATCCGGCCGACGCCATCGCGCGCAAGGCGTTGCGCGTCAATTTGTCGGATCTCGCCGCCAAGGGCGCCGAGCCGCTCGGCTTTCTTCTCGATCTCGCCTTGCCGGCCGATTGGACCGCCTCCTGGCTCGACGCTTTCGCCGCGGGGCTTGGCGACGACGCGGCGCATTACCGCTGCCCGTTGCTCGGCGGCGATACGGTTAGGACGCCAGGGCCGCTGACCCTGGCGATCACTGCGATCGGCGCGGTTGAAACCGGCCGGATGGCGAGGCGCGCCGGCGTTAGGCCGGGCGATCGGCTCTATGTTTCGGGCGCGATCGGCGACGCCGCGCTGGGGCTGCGGCTCCGGCTCGGGCAGGGGCCTTCGCTCGACGACGCGAGCCGGCGCTATCTCTTGGAGCGTTATCTCCTGCCGCGACCGCGCCTGGCCTTGGCGCCGGCGATGGCGGAGCTCGCGCACGCCGGCATGGACATCTCCGACGGCTTTGTCGGCGATCTCACGAAGATGCTGCGCGTCAGCGGCGTCGCGGCGCGCGTGGAACTGGCGCGCCTGCCGCTTTCGCCGGCCGCCCGAGCGGCCATCGCGGCCGATCCCGCGCTCTTCGAGATTGCCGCGACCGGCGGCGACGATTATGAACTCATTGCCGCCATCGCGCCGGAGAAAAGCGCCGAATTCGAGGCCGCGGCGGCCCGGGCGGGGGTCGCGGCGGCCTGCGTCGGCGAGGCATTTGCCGGCGCCGGACCGCCGCGCTTCATCGGCCGCGACGGACGCGAGGCGAAGTTCCGACGCGGCGCTTACAGTCACTTCTAACGACGGGTCTCCACGGAGGATTGTCACAGTGACCATCGACGCGCGCGCCCTTACGACGCGCTTTCTCGTTGCCTGCGCGCTGGCCCGCACGGCCGGCGAAATCGCCAAACTGCGTTTCACCGACCGCGGTTCGTTCACGGTCGGCTTCAAGGGTCCGCAGGATTACATCACCGAGGTCGATGGCGAGGTCGAGCGGATGATCGCAACGCAGTTGCACGAAGCTTTCCCCGGGGACGGCTTCATCGGCGAGGAGGGCGAAGGCCGGGTCGGTCAGCCCGGCGCGCCGATCTGGGTCGTCGATCCAATCGACGGCACCTCGAATTTCGCGCGCGGCGCGCCTCATTTTTGTGTCTCGATCGCCGCCGTCCTCGAGGGCGAGGTGGAGATCGGCGTCATTTACGATCCGATGGTCGACGAATTGTTTGCGGCGCAGCGCGGCGCGGGCGCGACGCTGAACGGCGTCGCGATGCGCGTCGCCTCGACGGCCGATCTCAAGAGCGCCACCGTCGAGGTCGGCTGGAACATGCGTGGCAGCGCGGAGGCGTTTCTCGCCCTGCTCGGCCGCGTCGTGGACGTTGGGTCGGCGGTGGTGCGCTCGGGGTCGGGGGCGCTCGGCCTCGCCTATGTCGCCGCGGGGCGACGCGACGGCTACGTCGAGAACCATATCCACGCCTGGGACTGTCTGGCCGGAATCGCCTTGGTGCGCGAATCGGGCGGTTATGTCAGCCACTTCCTCGCCGGCGATGGGCTGCGCGAGGGCAATCCGCTGGTCGCCTGCGCGCCGGGCGTTCGGGGAGCGCTGATCAAGGCGGTGGCGATCAAGGGGCTCGTTCTTTGACGGTGAACACGCTTGCCCTCGCCAGCGGCGGGGCGCGCGCCGTCGTCGCTCGGCTGGGGGCCGAGGCGCGCAGTTGGAGCGTTGCGGGATGCGAATTGCTGTGGCCGGGGGATCCGGCCATTTGGGACCAGATCAGCCCGATTCTCTATCCCGTTGTCGGCTGGACGCGCGAAGGGGCGCGCGTCTCGGGACGCCAATATGCGTTGGGCTTGCATGGGTTTGCGTCCATGCAGGAGTTTGCGGTCGAGACGGCTCGGGCCGATTTTTTGCGCCTGAGCCTCAGCGACAACGCCGAGACGCGCACGGTCTATCCCTTCGCGTTTCGGCTCGTGGTCGAGTATCGCCTGAGCGCCGACGCGCTCGAAATGGCCATCGAGGTTGAAAATCCTGGCGTCGAGCCGGCGCCTTACGCCTGCGGGCTGCATCCCGGTTTCCGCTGGCCCTTCGGCGGCGGCCCGCGCGCCGGCGCCAGAGTGATCTTCGAAGAGGAGGAGTTCGCGGAGGTTCCCGTCATCGCCGCCGGCGGTCTGATCGGCAGAGAAAAACGAACGATTCCGCTGCGCGACCGCGCGCTCGCCTTGAGCGACGAACTCTTCGCCCACGACGCGCTGTGCTTCCTCGATCCGGCGAGCCGCTCGCTGCGCTTCGAGGAGGCGAACGGCGCCGCCATCGAGATGGATTTTCACGGCTTCGACCACGCCGCGCTGTGGACGCGCCCCGGCGCCCCGTTCCTTTGTCTCGAGGCTTGGACGGGCCACAGCGACCCCGTGGGTTTCGCCGGCGATCTCTTTGAAAAGCCGTCGATGCGAGTCTTGGGCGGCGGCGAGCGTGCGCGGCATCGCGCCCGTTACCGGCATTTCCCCGCTTCGTGAGGCTTGGCGTTTCGACTCGCGGGGGGCCAATTGGCGCAGCGAGGTCGGCGCCGGCGGCTATTCGCGGGCGAATCCGCATTGCCGCCGCCGCGCCGCTGGCGCTAACCCGCATTTCTCAGTGCGCCCCGACGGCGCGCGTTGCCAGTGGAGGGAGATTCCACCCAGAGAGTTGTCGATTGATCTGGTAGCTGACGAGCGGCTTGGCTGGGCGACTGGTTGGGCCGAAGCCTCGTGACAAAGGCCGCCTTGGGCGGTTGAGCGATCCAGCGGGCCGTAACGTGTGTGAAGTCCGAGCAGGCCTCGAAAGTGAAGGTATGGATGCCGACCCGCCTGAGTAACGGGGAAGGCCGCGCGAATGGGGAAGCAATCGACGCGAGCGCCCATTCGATCCATCGGGGTATTGGGCATGGCACGCTGGGAGGGTAACGCGGGTAATCGGGGGATGCCCGTCCGTTTGGAGGTTGCGGCTTCAACGTCGCTATTGGCGGCGGAACGGACGGGAGTCGGACAGGGGCGTAGTACCGTCGAGGCCGGGTAACTCCGGCGGAGGGAAGGCCCCTGACTTCTGGTGTGCTTTCGAAGATGGCGAGGAGGGGGCGATTGGCGATGAGCCTCGAAACGCCCGACAAGATCAGGAACCTTCAGAGGAAGCTCTATTGTAAGGCGAAGGCGGAGCCCGCCTTTCGCTTCCATTTGCTCTACGACAAGATCTGCCGTGAGGACATTCTGCGTCACGCCTATGCGCTGGCTCGCGCCAATGTGGGCGCGCCGGGCGTGGACGGGATGACCTTCGATCGGATCGACGCGGCGGGCGTGGAAGCGTGGCTGGCGGGCCTGCGCGAGGACCTCGTTTCGAAGACATACCGGCCCGATCCGGTGCGGCGCGCGACGATCCCGAAGCCGGGGGGCGGCGAACGCCCGCTCGGCATCCCGACAATTCGGGATCGGGTGGTTCAGGGCGCCGCCAAGCTCGTGCTGGAGCCGATCTTCGAGGCGGACTTCGAGGACAGCGCCTATGGCTATCGTCCGCGCCGCAGCGCGGTCGACGCAGTCAAGGAAACGCACCGGCTGATTTGCCGGGGCTACACCGACGTCGTAGATGCCGACTTGTCGAAATATTTCGACACGATCCCGCACGCGGACCTCCTCAAATCGGTGGCCCGCCGCGTCGTCGACCGGCACGTGCTGTGGCTGATCAGGCTATGGCTGAAAGCGCCGGTCGAGCATCGGAACGGCGACGGGAAACGGCACATGAGCGGCGGCAAGAGCAGCGCGCGCGGCACGCCTCAGGGCGGCGTCGTCAGTCCGCTGCTTTCCGTCGTCTACATGAACCGTTTCCTGAAGCACTGGCGTCTATCGGGACGCGGCGAAGCTTTCCGCGCTCACGTCGTCTCTTATGCCGACGACTTCGTCATCCTCAGCCGCGGATGCGCGGCGGAGGCTCTGGCGTGGACGAGGGCGGTGATGACCAAGCTCGGGCTAACGCTCAACGAGGCGAAAACCTCGGTGAAGAACGCCCGACAGGACAGCTTCGACTTTCTTGGCTACACGCTCGGACCGCAACGCTATCGGAAGGATGGCCATTGGTATCTGGGCGCGAGCCCGTCGAAGAAAAGCGTCCAGCGGGTCAAGACGAAGATCGGCGACATGCTCAAGCCCGTCAACAAAGGCGCTTGGCCGATGGTGCGCGACAAATTGAACCGGCTTCTGGTCGGGTGGTCGGCGTACTTCGGCTACGGCACGCGGTTGCAGGCGTATCGGGCGGTCGACAATCACGTCTATGATCGCGTTCGACACTTCCTCGTTCAGCGGCACAAAGTGCAAGGGCGCGGCACGCGCCTGTTCTCCCGCGACGAAGTTTACGGAGAATTGGGCGTCCTGCTCCTCAAACGCACGCACATTGGGCCGCCGCCGTGAGCCTTACGATGAAGCCAGTCGGAAAGCCGGATGCGGCAAATCCGCAAGTCCGGTTTGATGAGCGGGGAAGGGAAACGGATCGCGCACCAGCGCCATACCGCGCCCTTCCTCGACTCTACCGC
>CAVWKL010000152.1:0-4363 GCA_963755075.1 uncultured Alphaproteobacteria bacterium | reverse complement strand
CGGGCCGATGAGCGCCCGGTTGCGGTTGAAGCACCACGCCGACCACCTGCGGCCCGGGGGCACCATTTCCGGGCCGGCGATGTTCGGGCTCGCCGACCTCGCGCTCTACGTCGCCATTCTCGCCCAGATCGGCCGCGTGCCGCTGGCGGTGACGGTGAACCTCAACATCAATTTCCTGCGGAAGCCCGAACCCGCCGACCTCCTCGCCGAGGCGCGGCTGATGAAGCTCGGCAAGCGGCTCGCGGTCGGCGAGGTGGCGCTGCATTCGCTCGGGGCGGCGGCGATGGTCGCCCACGCGACCGGCACCTATTCGATTCCGGCGCGCGGCGGGGGAAGTGAGGTATCATGATACCGCATTCGAAAAAGTCCGCATTTTAGCCCGATTCCGCGTCTTTGCGGTTGACGCGACGCCGCCGCGGCCTTTATAAGCGCGGCCCTGACCGGCTCGCCGTCATGGGCGGGCGCTCGAACGACGGATTCATATTTCATGTTCGGCAAGACCCATTCGACCAAGACGGCCGACGTCGAGAAGAAATGGCTTCTCATCGACGCCAAGGGCCTCGTCGTCGGACGCCTGGCGACGATCGTCGCGATGCGCCTGCGCGGCAAGCACAAGCCCTCCTTCACCCCGCACATGGACGACGGCGACAACGTCATCGTCGTCAACGCGGAGAAGGTGGTGTTCACCGGCCGCAAGCGCGCCCAGAAGGTCTATTACCACTACTCCGGCTATATCGGCGGCATCAAGGAGCGCACCGCCAACTCGATCCTCGAGGGGCGCTTCCCCGAGCGGATCGTCGAAAAGGCGGTCGAGCGCATGCTGCCGCGCGGGCCGCTGGGCCGCAAACAGCTCGGCAACCTCAAGGTCTACAAGGGCCCCGACCACCCCCACGCCGCGCAGTCGCCGATTCCCTTCGACGTCGCCAAGCTCAATCCGAAAAACAGCCGGAGCGCCTGATCCATGGCCGAGACCTTTTCCTCCCTCGCCGATCTCAAGGATTCGACGATCGCGCCGCCCCCGGCGGAAGCCCCCGTCCATGTGCAGAAGCTCGACAAGTACGGGCGCGCCTACGCCACCGGCAAGCGCAAGAACGCGGTGGCGCGCGTCTGGATCAAGCCCGGCAAGGGCAAGGCGACGGTCAACGGCAAGCCGCTCGACGTCTATTTCGCCAGGCCGGTGCTGCGCATGATCCTCAATCAGCCCCTCGTCGTCGTCAACCGGCTGACCCAATACGATCTGACGGCGACGGTTTCGGGCGGCGGCCTCTCCGGTCAGGCCGGCGCGGTGCGCCACGGCCTCGCCAAGGCGCTGACTTACTACGAGCCGGACCTGCGCGCCTCGCTGAAGAAAGAGGGCTTCCTGACCCGCGACTCGCGCGTCGTCGAGCGCAAGAAATACGGCCACAAGAAAGCCCGCGCCAGCTTCCAGTTTTCGAAGCGCTGAGGCGGGGGCTTTGCCTCGGGAATACGGGGAAAGGGCGGCCTCGGCCGCCCTTTTTCGTCGGCGGGACCAGGTCGGACGCGCGGCGCGGCGCACGGCGCTTGGCGCAGGGACACAATGCATCGATCGCGTCTTCCCTCACGTCGAAGAGATGCTATTTGGCGTCCATCGGCCAAGGCGAGGCGCGCCGAGGCGCGTCACCCGATCACTTACGGACGGAGGCTCCCCGATGCTCGAACCAAACAAAAGTCTGCTTCTTATCGGCGCCTCTCGCGGCCTTGGCCTTGCGCTGGCGAAGGAATATTTGCAACGCGGCTGGCGCGTCGTCGCCACCGCGCGAGGCGGGGCAAGGACCGCGCTGCACGACCTTGCGCAGACGTCGGGGGGACGGCTCGACGTCGAAATCGTCGATATCAATCACCCCGATCAGGTCGGCGCGTTGCGCGCCAGGCTGGCGTCGCGCCAATTCGACATGCTGTTGGTCAATGCAGGGGTCACGAACGACGATCGGGAAACGATCGCCGATGTGTCCACCGACGAGTTCGTTCGGGTGATGGTGACCAACGCGCTGAGCCCGATGCGCGTCGTCGAGGCCTTTCAGGATGTCGTCGCCGCGACCGGAACGATCGCGGTCATGTCGTCCGGACAGGGGAGCGTCGCCAACAATCTGACCGGAAACCATGAAGTGTACCGCGGCAGCAAGGCCGCGTTGAATATGTTCATGCGCAGCTTCGCGGCCCGCCACAAGGACGATCCGCGCGCCTTGCTGCTCTTGGCGCCGGGCTGGGTCAGGACGGACATGGGCGGCCCGGGAGCGCGTCTGAGCGTCGAGGAAAGCATTCCCAACCTCGCCAACGCCATGGCCGCACAGGAGGGGAAGCCCGGCCTTCGCTACATCGACTACCTCGGCCGCACCGTTCCCTGGTAGAGCGCGCCAGTCGCCGCGGTTGGCGCTACCCGCGATGCGTTGGCGAAGCCGACGGCGCTCACAAGAGAAACGCCAGCGCGGCCTCGCTAGGCTGCTCCACTTTCAGCGCCAGCAGCCCGTCCGCCCGGGTGCGGCCGAGGTTGACGGCGGCCACCGGCTTTCCCGAGCGGATCGCCATTTCGACGAAGCGGAAGCCCGAATAGACCATCAGCGAGGAGCCGACGACCAGCATGGCGTCGGCTCCGTCCAGATGGCCGACGGCCGCCTGGACGCGCTCGCGCGGAACGTTCTCGCCGAAGAACACCACGTCGGGCTTGAGCACCCCGCCGCAATGCCGGCAGGGCGGAACTTGGAAGGCGGAAAAGTCGGCGATCCCGAGATCGGCGTCGCCGTCGGGCGCATCGACGGCGTCGCAATCGAGCCAGCCGGCGTTCAGTCGGCCCAACGCGTCCTGCAACTCATCGCGCGGCGTTTGTCGCCGGCAATCCGTGCAGCGGACGCGATCGAGCCGGCCGTGCAGGTCGATCACCCCGGCGCTGCCGGCCGCCTGATGCAACCGGTCGACGTTCTGGGTGAGAAGAAGTTCGCTCCTTCCGGCCGCCTCCAGCCGCGCCAAGGCGCGATGCGCATCGTTCGGCCGCGCCTGGCTGAATCGGCGCCATCCGAGCAGGCTGCGCGCCCAGTAGCGCCGGCGCGTCGCCTCCGCTCCCATGAAGGCCTGATAGGTCATCGGCTGCGCGCGCTTCCATTTGCCGTCGGCGTCGCGGTAGTCGGGGATGCCCGAGCGCGTGCTGCAACCGGCGCCGGTCAGGACGAAGAGACGGCGATGGCGATCGATGAAGTCCTCGAGACGGGCGCATTGCGGCATGAGAGCAGGTTACAGCGGCGGCCTCGATTTCGCCAAACGCCATTCTGCGGCTTCCGCCGCCGCATCGGCGCAGCCGATCCGCGCCGCCTTGACGCCGTCGCGCCGATGTAGCAAAAACCGCGCATGATCGCCGCTCGACTCCGCCGACGCTGACCGCATTTTTTCCGCGAGCCTTGAGCCGCGCGACGCCGCGTTGCCTGAACCTTCGAGACGATCATGACAGCCACTCTCTTCATCGACGGCGAAGCCGGAACGACCGGCTTGCAGATCCGCGACAAGCTCGCCGATCACAAAGGCGTCGCGCTGCTGAGCCTGCCGGCCGAGCAACGCAAGGATCAAGCGGCGAAGTTGCGCCTGATGGCCGAGGTCGACGTCGTCATCCTCTGCCTGCCCGACGCGGCGGCCAAGGAGACCGCGGCGCTGATCGAGGCGATGGGCGGAAAAGCGCCGCGCGTTATCGACGCTTCGTCGGCGCATCGCGTCGCGCCCGGCTGGACCTATGGCTTTCCCGAGCTGAGCCCCGAGCAGGCGCAAGCGATCGCGACGGCGCGCAAGGTGACCAATCCCGGCTGCCACGCCACCGGCGCGGTGGCGCTCTTGCGCCCGCTGACCGATGCCGGGCCTCATGCCCGAAGACATGCGGCGTCGCCATCGGCTCGGTCAGCGGCTATTCCGGCGGCGGCAAATCGATGATCGAGGCCTACGAGAGCGGCCGCGCGCCGCCCTTCGAGCTCTACGGGCTCGGCCTCGAGCACAAGCACGTGCCGGAGATTGCGCTCTATTCCGGCCTCGCCGCGCGGCCGCTGTTCGTGCCCTCGGTCGGCAATTTCCGCCAGGGCATGCTGTCAGCGTGCCGCTGCAGCTCGACGCGCTGCCCGGCAAGCCGAGCGGCGCCGACCTGCGCGCCGCGCTCGCCGAGCACTATCGCGGACAGCGTTACGTCCGCGTGGCGAGCGCCGACGGATCCGCCGAGGCGCTTCGATCTGGAGCCCGAATCGCTCAACGGCACCAACGATATGCGAGATCTACGTCTTCGCCAACGAGGCGCGCCGGCAGGCGGTGCTGGTCGCCAGGCTCGACAATCTCGGCAAGGGCGCCTCGGGCGCGGCGGTGCAGAACCTGGAAT
>CAVWKL010000151.1:0-3506 GCA_963755075.1 uncultured Alphaproteobacteria bacterium | reverse complement strand
ATGTCGTACCTCAACCTTCAGTTACGTATTGCTCTCCGAGCAACACACCGGCATTGATTGGGATAGGGAACGCAGCGATGCCGCCGGCGCCATCTGCAAGACTTTTGGTGCTAACCTAGCGGGACTGGTGGCGGATGATGACTCCCCGGCTCTGTGGTGGTTGGCTGGCCTGACCTCCGTAGCCGACTGGATCGGCTCGGATCGAGAACTTCTTCCCGGCTGAGGTGGTGTTGTGGAAACGGATGCGGCAACGATTGCCCAGCGGTGCCATCGCTACGATCGGCTTTGTCGCTCCCGAGGTCGCGGCGGGGTTGTCGTTCCATGACCTGTTCCATGACGACCAAGAGGCCAGATAGTCAATTCACCCCCAACGAAATGCAGTTGCGGGCGATTTCCACGATTACCGCGCCGGCGTTTATGTCATTGAAGCCCCGATGGGCACGGGAAAGACTGAGGCCGCGCTGGCGCAGCCTATCAACTCTTGGCAGACAAGAAAGCGCGGGGCATCTATTTCGCCCTGCCGACTCAGGCGACCAGCAACCGGATGCACCGGCGGATGGCGGAGTTCGTGCGGCGCATTGCGCCCGCGACCGTTGGCGAGCCGGATCATCCACGGCAATTCCTGGCTGTTGGAGCAGGAGCTTGGTTTTTCACCGGCCGCAAGCGGAAGAACAAGATGCGGCGCAATGATGCTCGCGATCGGACGCGACTGGTTTGCATCGGCGAAGCGGGCGTTGCTTGCCCCGTTCGGCGTGGGGACGGTTGACCAGGCGCTTCTGGGTGTTGTCGCCGCGAAACACTTCTTCGTGCGCCACTATGCCCTGGCGGGAAGAGTTGTGATTCTCGACGAGATTCACTCCTACGACGTTTATACGGGCACGCTCATCGACAAGCTGATTTCCACCCTCGAAGGGCTTGGCTGACGGTCATCATCCTGTCCGCAACATCTTGAACCACTATCCCGTGACCTTCGCCAACCCCCGCGTCATTCCCGCAATTGTGACCTGCGTCGTCGTCGCCGGGGCGCTGGCGCGCTACTTTTACAATGTTTGGCATGTCGACCATCAAAAGGCGCCGTGGTGGGCATGGCTGGTTGCGGCGATGGCGATCTGGGCGGCGTTCTGGATCGCGACGGCGGCTTCGCCGGGCGTGCGGCCGGCGCTCGGCTTGGCTCCACCGCCGCCGGGCAAAGCGGCTTCGCTCGACGCGCCCCGCGCGCCCGCCGAGGTCGTCGCCGTCATAGAGACGCGCTGTTCGATGTGCCACACGCCTGAACCGGTGTGGGAGGGGATCGGCGAAGCGCCGAAGGGCGTGCTGCTCGATACGCCCGAGCATATCGCAGCCTTCGCGCCGGCGATCCGCATGCAGGCGGTGCTGACCCACGCGATGCCGCCCAACAATCTCACCGCAATGACGAGCAAAGAGCGTGTCGTGTTGGCGCATTGGCTTGCCGTCGACCTCGCCGCGGATTGAGAGAGAGTGGCGCGCCATGAACCATGACCTCGCGACTCTTGGACGACGGCTGATGGACCGCCTCGACGAATTCGCCGCCTTCACCGACGATCCGCCGAAACTAACGCGGCTCTATCTCTCGGAAGCCCATCGACGCGCGGCGCAGCGCTACATCGCCTGGGCGCGCGAAAGCGGCATCGAGGCGCGGGTCGACCCGGCCGGCAACGTCGTCGCGCGTTACGAGGGCAGAAGCGCCGGCGCGCCGGCGCTGATGATCGGCTCGCACATCGACACCGTGCGGGACGCTGGCCGCTACGACGGCAATCTGGGCGCGCTCGCCGCGCTTGCAGTCGTCGAGGACCTCGCCGGCCGCGGCGAGCGGCTCGACGTCGCCGTCGAGATCGTCGCTTTCGGCGACGAAGAGGGCGTGCGCTTTCCCAAGACAATGACCGGTTCGCGCGAATTGGTCGGGCTCATCGAGGAGGGCTGGCTCGAGCAGAAGGATGCCGAGGGCGTCATCATGCGCGAGGCGCTGAGGGCGTTCGGGGGCGATCCCGAACGGGTCGGGGCGACGCGCGCCGGCGGAGTGGCGGCCTTCGTCGAACTGCACATCGAGCAGGGACCGGTGCTCGAAGCCGAGGGTCTGGCGCTCGGCGTCGTCAGCGCGATCAATGGGGCGACGCGCTTGGCCGTGACGGTCGGCGGCGTCGCCGGCCACGCCGGCGCTGTGCCGATGGCCTTGCGGAAGGACGCGCTCGCGGCGGCCGCCGAAATGATTCTGGCGATCGAGCAAAGAGCGCGCGACGGAGACGAACTCGTCGCCACCGTCGGGCGGTTCGACGTCGAGCCCGGCGCCATCAACGTCATTCCCGGCGTGGCGCGCTTCTCCATCGACATTCGCGCCCCGCGCGACGAGCCCCGCCGGCGCGCCGTCGCCGAGATCGCAACGGCGCTCGATGCGATCGCGGCGCGGCGCGGCGTCGCCTTGACGCTGGCGCAGACCCACGAAGCGGGGGCTTACGTCTGCCACCCCAAGGTCGTCGCCGGTCTGACGGCGGCGCTCGAAGCGGTCGGCCAGAAGCCGCGGCTGCTGCCCTCGGGCGCGGGCCACGATACGATGATCATGGGACAGCTCTGCCCCGCCGGCATGCTGTTCGTGCGTTGCAAGGGCGGTGTCGGCCACGATCCGCTGGAGTCTATCGCCTCGGAGGATTGCGAGATCGCGCTGGCCGCGCTGTTGCGCTTTGTCAGGGATTTTCGCGCGGGGTAGAGAGCGCTCAGCCCTGCAGCGCCGGCCAGGCGAGATCGGCCGACGCGATCGCCTGGGGGCTCGCCGGCCAGCTAACCTTTCAGCGCCGGATCGTCGTAGCGGACGCCGCGGGCGTGGCCAGGCGTGTGGCGACGGTCGATCTGATAGAGCACATCGGTTAAGTCCTCGAGGGTGAGGAAAAGCCGTCGCGCAGCCTTCGGGGATGAGCAGCGCCGCGCCATTTTCGGCGCTCAAGATCGCCGCCGTCCAGCGGCGATAGGCCGGGCTTTCTGGCCGGAGATCGACGGCGACGTCAAAGACGCTGCCCCGCACGACGCGCACGATCTTGGCCTCGGCGAAAGGCGCTGCCTGAAAGTGCAGGCCGCGCAGCGTGCGTGATCGTAATCGCTCCATACTGCTCCATACGGATTAATTTCAATAAAATAAGGTGTATTTCCCTGTAATAAACATAAATCTACGCAATAATCCGTTATATGTGTAATTTTATTACGAATTTCATTCTGAAAATAATCCACAATAATTTCTCCAAACTCCCTTATTTTTTCATCATTATATGAATCGAATTTTTGATACATATTTGTTGAGAAACGCACAAATTCGGTTATGATAAACAAAAACACGAAATTCCTGCCAAGGTTCTATATTCACCCAATCGATTAGATACAACCGTATTTCTTTAATATATTCAACAAAAGGGGTATGACCTCGAACACATGTAATCATCGATTTCATAATCATATTCAGACTCGTATATGGCCCAATTCCCCCACACCCTCTTTTTAGA
>CAVWKL010000150.1:0-32981 GCA_963755075.1 uncultured Alphaproteobacteria bacterium | reverse complement strand
AGCGGCGGCGCGCCGCATCGCCCGCCGAGGCGGGCGAGCCGGCTCTGTTCTTCGATCAGCCCGTGTCTGCCCGCCTCGTCGAGCAGGCCGATGTTGGCGCGCCGCCGCTCCAACTGCTCGACGCCCCTGCGGCGCGTCTCCGCGCCTTCATGGACGCGCACCGAAATGGCCGCGTAGATCTCGGCGCCGGTGATCTTCTCCAGCAGTTCGGCGCGCTCGCCCTCGGCGGCGAGCAGGAAGGCGTTGAATTCGCCTTGAGCGAGAAGCACCGTGCGCCGAAATTGGTCGAGGGTGAGTTCGGTTCTCGCCTCCACCGCTGCGCGGACCTGCGTCGTGCCCGTCGCCACGGCGCCGCCGTCGTCGAGGCGATAGAGCGCGCGTTGTTCTTTCTGCAAGCGTCCATTGGCGCGGCCGCGAGCGCGATAGGCTTCCCAGCGGACACGGTAGCGCTCGCCGTCCTGTCCGACGAAATCCGCCTCTGCGTATCCGCCTCCGGCGCCGCGGCGCAGGATCGCGCGACTGTCCTGGACGGTGATCTCCTGCCCGGACGGATCGGGAGCGCTCTCCCGCCGGCCGGTGACGACGCGCGGATATTCCCCGTACAGCGCCAAGCACAGCGCGTCGAGAATGGTGGATTTGCCCGCGCCCGTCTCGCCGGTGATGGCGAAGAGGCCGGATCCCGCAAGCGGCTCGGAGGCGAGATCGATTTCGAACGGCGCCGCCAGGCTCGCGAGGTTGGCGCCGCGGATCGCCAGGATGCGCATCGCTCAGGCCTCCGCCCACGCTCGGTGGAAGACGTCGAGATGCGCGGCGTTCGGCGCAGCGCCGAACGCGCGTTCGAAAGCCAGCTTGAAAAGATCCTCCGGGTCGCGCTCCGCCAGCCGAACCAGAGGATCGCCGGCGATCGCTTCGCCCGGCGCGTCCGCCGGCGCAGCGACCCGGACTTCGACAATGCGAACCGGGAACCCCTCGGCGACGCGGTCGATCTCTTCGCGAAATCCGGGCCGAAGCGCGTCGCGGGCGAGCCTGACCTGAACGAACGGTCGCCCGTCGATCGGCAAGTCCGGCTGAAGCTCCAGCGCCTTCAGATGATCGCCGAAGTCGGCCAGCGGCATGTTGCCGGCCTGCGGCAGGCGAAGGAAGGCGACGGGACGCTCGATCGGGATGTGCTCTGCGGCGACCTCGGCCCCATCGAGGCTCGCCAACGTCACCCCATGCCGGTAGGGCAGCTCGGCGGCCGACAACGGAAAGAGCGAGCCCGAATACCGAACAGCGTCGCGCCCGACGGCCTGAGCCTTGTGGAGGTGGCCGAGCGCGACGTAGCTCGCGTCTGGCGGGAATACGTCGTGTGGGACGGCGTGCTGACCGCCGGCCAGGATCCGGCGCTCGGCGCCCTCCGACTCGACGCCTCCCGCGACATGGAGATGCCCTGTCGCGATCAGGGGCAGCCCAGCGACTTGCGGCCGCAGCGTCTCCATGAGCTCCGCGTAGACGCTGCGCACGCCGGCGACGACGGGCGAACCCGCCTCGCCGTCGAGCCGCGTCAGGTTGGGGAGGCACGCCGCGGTCGGATAGGAGACGGCGAGGACGTGCGCGGCGACGGCGCCGCTCGCGTCGACGAGCGGCACAAGATGACGCGACGCCTCAATCCGACCGTCGCGCCTGCGCACGCTGCCCACGACCCGGATGTTGAACGCCGCCAGCAAGGGGCGCGGCGCCTCCAGGCGGCCCGCAGCGTCGTGGTTGCCGGCCATGATCACCGTCGTCATGGTCGGCCGCGCGCGGCTCAAGCGCACCAGCGTGTCGTAGAAGAGCTGCTGCGCCTCTCCGGAAGGGTTCTGGCTGTCGAACACGTCGCCTGCGACGATGAGCGCGTCGACGGCGCGCTCGACGACGATCCCCTCGAGGCGCTCGAACGCCTTGCGATGCTCCTGCTCGCGCGAGAACCCGCGTAATGTCTGCCCTATATGCCAGTCGGCGGTGTGCAGGATACGGATCATCGGCGCCTTCCAGCGAAAGCTCGGCCCTCGATCGCGTTGCCGCCACGATGCCGCCGGGCCCGCCGCAATGATGAGCGCCGCAGCCGCCCCGCAGTATCACGATTCGTGCAATGGCTGCCTGCCGCTCGCCGAGTCGGGACGGTCGGTCGATTTGAAATTCGGCTTTCGGCCGAGGTCGTGGAGGAACGAATTTGTCGCGTTCATTCTTGTCGAACGCCGCGGGGTTGGGTGGTCCGGTTGGGACGGGTTTGGCGGCGCCAACATCGTCGCCTGCGCCAGCACGCAATCGCGCCGATGATCGGCGGGCTCAGGCTCATCCTTAACGGCGATTCGGCCCGCAATAAGTGCGCGGCAAATCGCGTGTCCGCGACGCCGCTCCTGGTCACTAGCGTTGGCGGCCCTGGGATTGCCGTCGCGCGATGAGGACGCGGCGGCGCTCTTCGGGCGACATTTCGGCGAGCTTCCTCTTCTTGCGCTTCTTGACGGTGGGCAGCGCCGCGATGTCGACGATCGCGCCTTGCGCGGGCGGCGTCTTCGCTTCGGACACGGGGGGCGGCGTTTCCGGGGCTTGTGCGGCTGGGGCCGGCGCCGGGGCGCGCCCCGGTTCGGGAACGCGCTCGGCCGGCGCGGCGGGCGATTGCGGTTTGGCTCGCTGCGCTTCGGGCACCGGCGCGGCGTCTTCGACGGCGGGCTGGGCTTGCGTCGTCGGCCAACGGCGCCCGTGCGCGGGCGTCGTTGCCGGGATGTCCGGCTCGGTCTTGGGCTGGGTCCTGATCTGCGGCTGCGTCAGCGCGGCGCGCTCTTCGGGGCTCAGCTCGCGCACGCGGCGGCGATAAAGGCTGGGCGCGGGGCCGACGACGCGCCGCGGCGTGACGGCCGGGCTTGGCGAGGGTTCCGGCGCGGTCGGCGCCGGCGCTGGCGGGATTGTCGGCGGCGCCGCGTCCAGGGCGGCCGGCGGCGCGGGTTGCGCAGCCGGCGCTGCGACGGATTGCGGAGGCGGCGGCGCTGGGGCGGCCGCCGGCTGCGCGAGCGGGGCTGGCGTCTGCGGCGCCGGGCTTTGCTCCGGGCCTTGGATGAGGGCGGGGTCGCGCGCCACGACGGCTATGAGCCGTTCGGCAGCGTACATTGCGGCTTCGCTGGTGAAGCGTGGATAAAGGAAGCCGAGTTTTTCAGCGAGCGCTTCTTGTTGGTTGCCGTGTAGGCCGGCGACGGCAAAGGCTTCGCGGACGTTGTTGCGAAGCGTTGTGTCGATGGGCAGCGTTTCGCGCAGCCATTGTTCGAGTTTGGCGTCCTCTTCGGCGAGTTCGCGATTGTTGGCTTTTTCCCTCGCGTTATGGCTCGCGAAACTGGCTTCAAGTCCGGCGTCGAATTGTTTCACATTTCCAGCGGCCGCGGCGAGCCCCGCCGCCAGGGCTTGGGACAGGCCCGCGGCCCATGTTGCGCCTCTTTGTTGCCCGGCTTGTTTTTGTTGCCCAGGAAGAAAGCTCGCATAGGGCGCGAAGAAGGGGGACGGCGATATGGGCGTGCCGCCATAGGTCCGTCGGTTTGCGAGCGCCGGGTGGGTTCCGTAGACCGGTGGGGTCTTGGGACGCTCGGCGGGTTGCGGAGGCGGCGCGACAATGACCGGGAGCGTGACTGTGGTTTGGGGCGGCGCGGCGCCAACAGGGGTGATCGGCGTGAAGGACGGCGGCGCAAGCGGAGTTTTTGTGGGCGCCGGCTGAGACGGCGCCTGAACGCTTAGGGGCGGCGTCAGCGGCTTGGGCGCCGGCTTCGGCGTTGTCGGGACGGCCGTGACGGTGGGCGCAGGCAAGGGAGGGCCGCTGTAGGTCTGTTCGAGCTTTGCCAGGGCGGCGAGCGCGGTCTTTTCCTTCAGGAGTGCGCCGCGGTAGTTATGGTTGAGCGGCGCCAGTTCGTCTTTTTGCAGGGTGTCGATGGCGGCCTTGACGGCGGCGATGTCTGGCTTCGGCCGCGAATCGAGCGGCGGGGTGAGCCGCGAGCGGACCTGGGCGTAATTGAACAGCGCCGCGGCGCGGTCGGCCAGCGCGCCGCGTTTGGCGACGATGGCGCTGGCCCATTGGGCGAACTGTTTCTCGACCTCCGCCGCGCTGGTGTGGAGGCGCTTTTGGAGACGGTCGACGGCGGCGTTGAAGCGCGCCGTGACGCGATCATCGAACGCGACGGTGTCGTAGAGCGCCGCGAGGCGCTTCTTCTCGCGCGCCCATTGGGCGGCGATCGTCTTGTCGCCGGCATGGGTGGGCCTGCCCTGCTTCTCTTTCTGATAGGCCTTAGGATCAATGCGCGGGATCGGCGTTTCGTCGATGCCGATGTCGCTGTAGCGGCGCGCGTCGTAGCGGCGCGCGACGCCGGCGTCTTTGAGCGCGGCGTTGACGATCTTGGCGAGGTAGGCGCGGCTATCTCGTGTCCATTTTATTTCTTGAACGATGCGACTTCGTTCTTGTTCGTATGGCCGGTGTGATCTGGTCTTTCGATAGTTGGTGAAAGATTCGACAATGGCGAAGTCCCATTGTGCTTTCCCTGTCGATTTGTCGATTGTGAGGTCGGCGGGCCGACCGTAAAAGACGATGTGTAAGTGGTTATTTCGGTTGTCGTTGTGTGAATTGGGGGCGTGGATGACGGCCCAATATCTGAGCACGCGCTTTTTCTTATTTGGCTCTTGTGGCTCGATGTTGGCGATTTGGGTGTCACAGAAATCTCTGGCGATCTGGAGGCGTTTGTCGGCCGGGATTTCGTGAGGAAGCTCGGCGATAATCCTGGTTTGGATTCGGCCGCCACGCCCGAGTTCGATGTCGACCGCCGGCGTTTTTGTGGGGGTCGGCGAGCGGTGTGTCTTGGCGAAGGCGAGGATCGCTGTGGCGATCTCGTCGCTGACTTTGGTCCGCGTGATGCCGGCGCGGTTGGCGTTGACCAGCGCGATCGGCGCGTTCAGGGTTGGGGTGTCGACCGCTTTCCAGAAGTCGACGTCCTGGGTGGGATCGAGGATGATGGTGTGGGTTTTCGGAGCGTATTCTGACTTCTCGACCTCGCGCCAGAATTCCAGGCGTTCTTCGAGCGTGTCGGCGATGTTGCCGAACGATGCGACTTGGCCGCGTTCGGCGGCGGCCTCGCGTTCGATATATTGCTGCTGTTCGGCGGCGAAGTTGGCTACGGCGATGTCGCGCTCGATTGATGCTTTCTCAGCCGCACCGTCCCTTTCTACATAGCGTTGGTGTGCCGACGCCATACCGGCCTTGGCGCTGCCAGTGGCGAGCGCTGTGGCAGGCGAACCTTTTGTCACTTGGGTGATGGCGTAGTGGAAGGACGTGGCGCCTTCTGAGCTGGTTGGACGGTGGGTTGCGACGACGCCGGGGCGCTTCAGCGCGGCGGCGATCTGCGCCGCCAGGCTGGGTCCGGTCGAGGGGGTGAATCCTTTGAGCGTGGCGGCGCGTTGGCGCATCTGCGCCGCTCGGCGCGCGATGCGGTCGCCGATCCGGGCGTGTTTTTTGGCGTAGGCGGCAGGCGACAGATTGGCCATGAGATCCCGGATCGTCGTGCTTGCGGGATATATATTGTTCGATTGGCGGCGTTTTCCAAGCGGAATATCGCTTTCTGGCGGCTTGGGCGTGGTTGCGCGGGCTGCGCTTTGCGAGGATGATTGGGCTGAAGCGGGAAAGGGTTTGGCGATGAGCGGCGACGAGGTTATGAGGCAATTGGCCGAATCGATTTCGTTGAAGGCGTTGTGCGAAGACGAAGATGCCCAGGCCATGATCGAGATCGCCGAGATGGAAGTGGTGTGCACGGATCTCTATGGTCTTGAGAAAGCCGTGAGGCTGAGGCAGCGTTTCGAGGATTATCTTGTGTTGATCCGTGAAAGCAGGGAGCGTGAGGAGGCTTTTCTGAGGAGAAAGAGGGCCAGGCAGTTGTGCTATGAGGTTCTCGCGGCGGCGCATCCGCGTCTTGCGCAACAGTTTGGGGATGGACAATCAGGGGATTGTGAGCCGCCGACTCCTGGCGCGCGATGACGGCGTTGTGGGGTGGCCCTTGGCCGAGGTTTGGCGGCGACGGCAAAGAAAAGCTTTGATCGCACGCGTCGTCAGGTAAATCGGTTAACAATCTGACGGCGTCAGGATGGGGCGGCTCGCGCTGCCTATTTTATGTGCGGCGGCTACGGGCGTTTCTGTCGTGTGGCAAATGGGCTGTCATCATCGCCCAGGGCTGTCACGAAGGGTTGGTCGTTGTTGAGCGCGCAGAAGCGGCAAGGCGCCGTAGGCCGATGTCGGCCTCTTGATGATCTTTGTCGATCGGTGGGCGGCGATTGTGGTGACAACGTGGCGACATTCCACGCCATTGGCGCGTTTTCGAGTTCATGGCGCGCGATGCCGTGGATTATTGCTGCGACCGGATCCCAGCGCATTGTCTGCAGCCCAAAGGGGGGCGGTTTGATCGTAAGCGGCACGGCGACCGCACCTACCAAATTGCGCGGCGTCCGGTAGCATCGTGAGCGGGTTATCGATGGGTCGGACCTCGCCGTGAACAATGACAGTCATAGTGACACTCATCATGACCATCACAACGGCGATCGGCGCTATCGTCGAGTGGAGTTGATCACCGGGACGACGCGTCACCTTCGCAGAAGCGATGAGGAGCGGGCGCGGATTTTGGCGGAGAGCTTCGAGCCAGGCGCGAATATTGCGGCGGTGGCTCGCCGACATGGGGTCGCCGGAGGCCTGCTGCACTATTGGCGTAAGCGCGCCAAGGCCCAGGCGCTCGAAGCGGCGACAACGGAAGCGCCACTGTTTATTCCGGTGACGATGGCCAATGCGAGCGAGACGGCCATCGAGGAGGCCGCCATTGGCAAGGCCGCGCCTGGATCGGTATCACGCGGACTGATGATTGAGATTGAAACCGCGGGCGCGCTGATCCGAGTTCCCGAGGGGGTCGACGTCAAGACGCTTTCGGTGGTGCTGGCGGCGTTGCGGCGTGCGTCGTGATAGGCCTTCGCGGCGACTTGAAGGTCTTGGTGGCGTCGCGGCCGATTGATTTCCGCCGTGGCGTCCATGGCCTGGTTGCGATGGTCGCGCAGGCATTGGGCGCCGATCCCTATTGCGGCAATGTGTTTGTCTTCAGGTCGAAGCGGAAAGACCGGTTGAAGTTGGTTGTTTGGGACGGATCCGGCATGGTTCTGGTGACGAAATGGCTTGAGGATGGCGCTTTCACTTTTCCCCCTGTTCAAGACGGCGCGGTTGTTCTGACGGCGACGCAGCTATCGGTTTTGGTGGCCGGATTGGACTGGACCCAGGTTGCTCATAAGGCTGCGAGAAGGCCGAATAAAGTCGCTTGAGACGCTTGCATTTGCTGGCGATTCAAGGCGTTTTCCGCTAGTGTTTCTCCATGGCGCTTCGCCCCGAAAATCTCCCCCGCGATCCCGATCGGCTGATCGAAATGGTGCTCGCCAGCGAGGGCAAGATCGAGGCCTTGCAGGCGACGATCGCCAAGCTGAGGACGATCATTTTCGGCGCACGGTCGGAAAAGAGCGTCGTCATCATCGCCGAGCAATTGTCGTTGGCTCTGGGCGCAATTGAAGCCGGCGTCGCAGCCCCGACGCCGGCGAATGACGATGGTCAGAACGCCGAACGCGGGAACGAGATCGCGCCGGAAACGCGCAAGAAGCGTAATCGCAACATCGGCGCCTTGCCCAAGCATCTCCCCCGCGTCGATGTGACGATCGAGCCGGAGACGACAACGTGCCCGTGCTGCGCGGGCCGACTTCACCGCATCGGCGAAGACTTCAACGACGTGGTCGATCGGGTTCCGGCGATGCTTCGGATCCTGCGCACGATCCGCCCCAAATACGCCTGTCGGGCCTGCGAGGGCGCCGTGGTTCAAGCCAAGGCGCGCCCACGCCTGATCGAGAGCGGCATGGCCTCGACGGCGCTCGTCGCCTGGATCGCGTCGGCCAAGTACGCCTGGGGGTCGACGCTTTATCGCCAGGCGCAGATCCTCGCCGGCCATGGCCTCGACATCGATCGCCAGACGCTGGCGCGCTGGATGAAGCAGGCGGCCTGGACGGTGAAGGGCCTCTATGAACTGCAGCTCGAGGCGATGCATAGCCATCCTCGCCTGTTCTGCGACGAAACGCCGGTTCGAGTTCTGGACCCCGGGCGAGGACGAACAAAAATCTGCCAGTTCTGGGCGCATGCGACGGACGATCGATCCTGGAAAGGGCCGGCGCCGCCGGCGGTCGCCTACGTCTTCGCGGGCGGACGGGGCAAGAAGGAGATCGCGGCGCAACTGACCGGCTTCGAAGGCGTGCTGCAAGTCGACGGCTATGCCGCCTACACGTCGCTGGCGGGCGACAAGAAGAACGCAGGGAAAATCCGTCTGGCGTTTTGTCTCGTTCACGCGCGAAGAAACTTCGTCGACGTCCATAAGACGACGAACTCGCCGTTCGCCAAGGAGGTCATCGAGCGCATCGCGGCGGTCTACGCGATCGAGAAGCGAATCCGCGGCCTCGACGCCGACCGAAGGCGCGCGGTCCGCCAAGCCGAGACGAAACCGTTGATGGAGGCCTTGAAGGCGCGGCTCGAAGCGACGAAGGACGGCATATCTCGCCAATCGACTCTGGTTGGAGCGATCGACTACGCGCTCGAACGCTGGGCCGGTCTGACGCTGTTCCTGGAGGACGGGAGGCTGGAGCCGGACACCAACATTGTCGAGCGTTCGATCCGGCACATATCCATCGGAAAGAAGAATAGCCTGTTCTGCGGCAACGAAGGCGGCGGCGAAACCTGGGCGATTCTTGCGTCGCTGCTTAACACGGCAAAATTGCACGGCGTCGACCCCGAGACCTACCTCACAGACATCCTCGAGCGCATGGTGTCGGGCGCGACGAAGAACAATCGGTTGGATGAACTGCTCGTCTGGAACTGGAAGGCCGCGCGCGAGGCCGAAAAGGCCGCGGCATGACGACGGCGAAGCGACGAAGAGCGAGAAAGAGCGCCGAGCCCGCCAAGACGATGGCCGACTACGCCATGTCGTTCGAGCGGCTCGGTCTGTGGATGAGCGAACGCGCCAAGTCGACGACGCTTCGTCATCCCCAGGCGACGTCCCTATCGATGCTGGACGGCGCCATCGCAGCCGTCGTCGCCGGGCCGGTCTCGATGATGCCGGAGGAATGGGTATGCCCTTTGCTCGGCGTCGATCCCGACGACTTCAATCATGACACGGAGACATTCTCCGCGATCGCCGCCACGCTCATGCGGCACAATGCGATCAGCAATACTCTGTCCACCAAGCCGGAGAGCTTCGAGCCGCTGTTTGTGGGCGCCTCGGACGGCGAAGTCGACGCGCGGCCCTGGTGCATGGGCTTCTACGCCGTCATAAAGCTGCGGCTGCTCGCCTGGTCGCGTTTGCTCTCAACGAGCACGCTCGAACATGGTCTGTTGCTGCCGATCCTGTTCCACTGCGTCGACACCGCCGGTCGCCCAGTTCTCGACGCCCGGCGACGCGCTCTCGCCAATCCGCCCTTCGCCCGAAACGCCTGGCGCAACATTCCAACCGTCGTCGAAGCTTTGCGCCAGTTTTGGATGCCGACCCGGTTCGCCCGAGGCGCGTAACTTCCCACAGGCCCGCGCTGAGCAAGGGTATCCTCGTACCGCTTACGTTTGATCAGTGACGACCACATGCTGATTTGAGGGTTGCCTGGTGTGTGAATGGCGACGCCGACCTCAGCCAGGTAGACGTTGATGCCGGAGGCCTCGAAATCAATGGTCGCGATCATTGCCGGCGTTATGTGCCAAGCCGGTTAGCGGCAGCGCCGTCGGTTGCTTAGGCATCGATCAAGGTCCTGATCTTGGCGCCCGGACGAGGATTGATTAAAGACCGTGGCCATTGTTTTCGTTGCGTCTTTCATTTTCAATGCTATTGAAAATGCTGTTGGCGATTTTGACGCCAAAAGCTTGAATTTTGTCCCATGAATCGTATTTTTCGACGAGTCCCTTATAGTGACGCAGCGTTTCTTTCTCTCGATCATATGGTTTAGGATTTGATATCTGAACCATAAGTTGTGTTATTGCGGAACGGCCGTTAGGCTGAGGATATAATTCGTCGAAATTTGCAAGAGCCTCGATGGTCTTTTCTTTTCGTAAATGGGCTGCCAGCGCTACGAAATCGATGTAGTCTCTAGTGGCATTCCGCTTGAGAATTAGCGCGGCCTTTATTCGCAGCATTTCAGCTTGAGTTGGAAGGACCACTGGACCGGCGGGTGTGTTTATTGTCGCGGTCTCCAGCGGCTTCGTTCTGATCAGCTGGCGGATGCCGGTGTCAATCCCGTCGAGACTGCCGAGGATCTGAACCGGCTTGTTTATGCGGGATGTTTTCCATCCTGCGACCGACTCGAGTTGGCCAAGGATTTCTTCAAATCGGGTTCTGAGGTCGGTGACGATGTGATCTGCATCGGCCGATTGTCGGTGACCGGCGTAGAGGGCCGAAGCGGTGCCGCCGACGAGCACCGCGTCGGGAATGATGTCTTGCAGGCGGGACGCGGCTGATAAGACACGCTCCCAGTCTGGTAAAACGTCTTTCATCAAAGATGCCTGCTATTTTCGAGTTGCAGGCGGTTCCGCCAGAAGTCGTGCCAGATCGTCGATTGCTCTCCGGATCGAGCGGCGACGATGGTTTGGAGTTTGGAGCGAACGATGGGGTTTGTTGCAGCCGCATCGCGCAGGTCGAGCCAGTCTTGCAGGTGGCCGCGCTCGATGATGTCGTCGATCGCGTCGAGACTGTAGCCAGGGTCGTCGAGGTGACGGTGCAGCATTTGTCATTAACCGTAAGTGTTATGCATGACGAGGTGGTATTTCCGGTGTCTCGTGGACATTATATCATTTTGAGCGGGATATTTCTATAAGATCGCGTTGCGGAGCTGGTGCCGGTATCGCGGGATCATTCGGCGGCTGATATGGGGTCAGCCGACGGGCCGCGGATTGTGCAAGTATGAAGGCGCGGTGGCGCTCGGGGCTTCGGCCTTCGCGTTCGAACATTTCAAACTATGCGAACGTCTGCGACGTAAACGGTATGTGGTTCAGGCCCAGGGCTAGCGGGGCGTTGGCCATTCATGACGGCGATCCTAGTTGGCGGATAGGAATGGTTCAAGCAATTTGCCGGGAAGGTGGGCGGTGCGGCGATCGTGTGCGGCGCTCGAGCCTTAGCGTCGGCTGACCGCGACGACGAGTCTGTCGTCGAAGTGTCGGTTAGGCACGAACATGCCACGTGGATTACAGACGATTCTTGTGTCGCCGTGCCGGCAGTCGACCGACGTGTGGATGTGTCCGTGCACCCACAAGGAAGCGTTGGGCAGCGCCGACAGCGCGCGTAGCGTCGGCGGGTGGTGCGTGAGGACCGCGTCAGCGTTCGAGGCCCGCAGGAAAGTGAGAGCCGCCTCGTGGCGGCGCTGGATGTCGGCGTTCTTCGCGTGCCGGTCCATGATGTTCGGACCTTCGACGTAAATGGGTTCTTCGAAGATGTCTGAGGGCGAGCCGGCAATGCCGGCCGGCGCCTCGGTCATGATCGCGGTCAAGTCGGGCGTGATGCTGTCGGTAGGGTCCATGCTGGACCATAGCGTCGCACCGGCGATTCGGACGCCTGCGATGGTTGTAACGTCGTTGTTGAGGAAGGTGACGCCGCGCTTTGCGGCTTCGGCGCGCCCGGCTTCGGCAACCTCCTTGAAATTGGACCCCCAATATTCGTGGTTGCCGGCGACGAAGATCGCGGGCAGCGTGCCGCGCAGCGAGTCGACGAGCGACACCGCTTTGGTGATGTCGCTTTCATAAAGGTCGCCGACCGCAGCCAGGATGTCGGCGTCCGGCGGGCTCGCAGTGAACGGCCTGTTCGAGGGAATTTCACAGTGGAGGTCTGATAGGAGCCAGATCTTTAGCATGGCTTTGGCTTTGTTTGTTGTTTTGTTGTTCGCGCTTGGGCGCGATGGTGTTGTGGGAGGCGAGTGACGCGGCATATGGAATGCGCAGCGCTGCAAGCGAGGCGTTTTGTTATTCGCGCATGCGCGCGATGTGTATTGTTAGGGTTCAATGCACCATTTTAGGTTGTGATTCGCGCTTGAGCGCGATAGTGTGATTTTGGGGTTTGGCTTATGTCTGTGGAGCTTTTTGGCGAAATGTAAGTAAAAAATTTGACCGGATCTTTTGGTTCCGGTCTCGCCCAACCACGGCCCGGCTTCAGGGACGTGCCGCCCGTGGTTATGGTCGGCGTTGGGCGTGAGAGCCTCCGGCAGGACGAAATAGGCCGATTAGGCCGAGCAGTCTGGCCGCAACATTGTGTTGCGGCCAGACTGCGTTATTGAGCCCTCCTAAATCGTCCCCCGCTCGCGGGGCCCATGGCGCCTCTGTGCGCCCTCCCTAGCCGTCAGTGACTACGCCAAAACGAGGCGTCTAGCAGAGGCTTTGGCGTCCGGCAACGCGTTGGAATCCTTAGATGATTCGGCCATCGCGTTCTGGTTTCGGGGGTTGCCGCTGACGCACGGAAGTGCCAAAGGCGGCTATGCCGTTGGTTCTCCTAGCGTTTTAGCGATAAGGAGCCTATTTTACCAATGGCGTGTGGGTGACGCCGAGCGGTTCAGCGAGGCGGCGGCGACCCGCCTGCGGCCCCCTCCAAAGGCCTGTCGGGGGGCCGCTCAAAATCGTCCGAATCGGCCGATTTCTCGCGGGATTTACTAGGCCCAGGCCGATTTCAGTGTTAAGAAAAATCCAATTTGAATCAATCACATGATCTCGCAATGAGTGTACCAGGCATGAATTAAATCCGCAGAAAATTCACGCTTGCGCGCGAAATACTTCAGTTTGTGATGGATATAAATGTACTGTAGATGATTTGCCATTCGCGCCAGTGCGCGAAAGTTCAGAGAGGGCCGCTGCGGCAGATATACGCAAAAATGGACGAAAATATGGGCACAGGGATATGTCTCATGCCCGAACGATTTTGGCTGGATGAAATCGCGTTCGCCCTCGCGCGGCGATTGCGACGTGGCTTACGGCTGCTTTGACAGGCAATCGCATCGCGAAATCGCTCGCGGCATCAATGCCGAATTATATCGGGCGAAAAATTGGCGGGCGTGCATGAGCGCTTGGTGCCCACGATTTCGTCGCTAGCGCTGCGTGCTGGGTCGGCGTTTCAGGGCGGTTTCGGACGCCGAATTGGGTACGGTCTTTACTTTCGCTGCGCCGGCCGTCCGTGGTCAGGAAATTTCCTTGACCGAAAATAGCGTGGGCATGGTATGATTATGTCTGCCCATGTAAAGGTATGTTGCTTTGGCCGGTGGGACTTCGTTAAATAAGCAGATGCAGCGCACTGAACGGCGCATTGAACTACGTCGCGAGGGTGTTGTCAACTGTGAACGCGCTCTGAAGTGCGCGGTCGAGGCGCTTGAAAGGGCGCGCGCGGATTTGGCAAGTGAGCATCAGGCCGCCGAATCGTTGCGCATGAGGGTTGCGAAAAAGCGCCAGGCCTCTCTTGAGCGTGGCTTGAAGGCTGGCGAGATGGCGACCCCTTCGGGGCCGCCGCGATCTTTCAAGGAGTCTAAAGACCTCTGGGCGGTCAATCCTGCCTACGACTTCGAACTCGCGCTTGAGCTCGAGCGCGCTTGGCGCGCTGAGACCGGCGTTGCCGGCCCGAACGCGGTGATCGTGGGCAAGCGCCATCTCCTGATGTCGACGGCGTGGGCGCGCTGCGGCGCCGACGGCGACTGGCTGGACGATTCGGCGTTGTGCCTAGCGGCGCGTCTGCGCCCGAGCGACGGCGGGCGCACGTCGCAGGACGGGAAGGCGGACATCAAAAAGCCTTTTGGCCGGGCGGCGAGCGCGATCGAGATTGCGCTCAATCGGGACAAGCCGCGCTCGCTCGCCCATCAGGAGAACGACCAGCGTCTGATGGACGCGATCGAGGTCTTCGCCACGCCGGGCGCCATGGCGTACGGCTATCGCAATGGGCTGGCCTTCAAGGAGCGCCGCTTTTGCACCGAATGGTTCAGTGATAATCGCGATCTGGTGTTGGTCTTGGGCGCGCGGGTCGGCACGGCGGGGTTGTTCGACAAGGTGCGGGCGGATCCGGCGGCGTTCTACGCCGAGCATCTCGGGCGGCGCCGAAATCCGGTCCATCAGCCCGGATTTGGTCGCGAAAGGATGTGAGAGCGAGTTTTCAGGGCGAGGCGCCCGGGACGCTCGTCGAACAGGCCCGGCATGCGCTGGTCGACCTGACCTTGCATTCGCATCTGGTGTCGCTGCCGAAAAATCGTTCGGGTCTGTTGGATCTCGGCCCTTGGGCGGGCGCTGCGGCGCTGCATGGCGAGACGATCGACGTCGCCCCGCTGCTGACGAAAGCGTTCTTGAGCGAGGCGCGCGACGCGGCCGAGGTCCAGGTCATGCAGGGCACCAACCCTCTGGCGCTGACCGCCGGGTTGGTCACGTGGCGATCGGCGGACGGCGCGGTCCGCCAGGCGCCATTGTTCTTGGCGATGGTGGCGCTCGACGAGGCGGCGGGGACGCTCCGCCGCCTTTCGGGTTTCGTCCTGAACAGCGCGCTGCTGCGCCGCATCGCGTTGGATTTCCCGGCTCTGAAGGGAAGCGAGGATGGCTTTGACGGTCTCTTGCGCGACGGCGCTTTCGCCGCGCCGGTCAGTGAGCTGTTCGCCAGGGTTGTTGCGGCGGTCAACGCCGGCGCGCCCGCCGGCGAGGGGCCAATTCTCAAGATCGACGACGTCTGTTGGGTCGGGGTGTTCGACAGCGCGCGCAGCGTCCTTGAGCGCCGGCTGAACCTGTCGGTCTTTCCCGGGCTCATCGAAAATCCGGTCGTCAAGCTGCTGGCGCTCGGCGCCAAGGCGGCCGGCAACGACGCGCTGGTCGAGGGCGACTTTGACGCTGAAGCGGCGCGCTCGCGCCCCGACGAGATCCAGGCGCTCGCGGTCAGGGCCGCTTTAGGCGGAACGAGCTTTGTGTTGGAAGGGCCTCCCGGCACGGGCAAGACCCACGCGATCGCGGCGATCGTCCGAGCGCTCTTCCAGCAGGGCAAGCGGGTTCTGGTGTCGGCGGCGATGCCCGGCGCGGTCGAGGTTGTGTGTCGCCGGCTGCACGGCCTGGCGCCGTTCGCCTTCTGCGAGCTGCGTCCGGGCCAGATCAGCATCGACGGCCCGCTTAGCGACATCGATCTTCGCGTCGCCAAGTGGGCCGTCGTCGTCGGCACGCCGATGGCGCTGACCCGGGATCTGCCCGCCGACGATCATTTCGATGTGCTGATCGTCGACGAAGCCTCGCAGATGCGCCTGTCGCACGCGCTGGCCCTTTGCGGCCATGTCGATCAGATCATTATCGCCGGCGACAGCCGGCAGCTGCAGCCGCGCGACGCGGAGGTCGGCGCGGTCACCGAGGGCTCGCTGCTGGCCCGCGCCCGCCTGGCCGGCTTCCCGGTTGTGACGCTGGAGCGCCATTATCGCAGCCGGCATCCCTCGCTGATCGCCTGGTCGAACCTGTTCAGCTACGAATCGAAGCTGAAGCCCAACCTGGGACCCTTTTTGTTGGGGGACGCCGGCTTCGACGTCGTCTACGTCCATCCCCCGCGCCGCTTGCAGCGCGATCTGTTCCAGGTCAACGTCGAAGAGGCCGAGGCGATCGCTGCGGAATGCGTGCGCTGGGCGAGGCAAGGGCGCCGCACCGTCGGCGTGGCGGCGCTGACCCAGGGGCAGCGCGACCTCATCCGCGAGACCGTCGAACGCGAACTGGGCCAGGCTGGGCTTTCGGCTGAGACGGCGGGGCCGGACAACCAGTTCTTTTCGAAGACCGAGCCGTTTTTCGTGCGCACCGCCGGCGCGGTGCAGGGCGAGGAGCGCGACGTCATGATCGTCTCCCTCGGCGTCGCGCCCAACGCCGAAGGCAAGATCAGCCAGAACACCGGCGCGCTGTCGCGCCCCGACGGGCTGGCGGTCGCCAACGTCCTATTGTCGCGCGCCCGCCTGCGCACCGTCGTCTATTCCTCGGTTCTCCCCTGGGAGATCAACCTCGCCGCCATGACCTCCGGCATGGCCCTGATCGCCTCCATGCTGCGCATGGCGAGCGTCGTCGCCGCGCCGGAGGCCCGCGACGCCAGGATTCATCCGAGCCTGATCAGCGACCGCTGGACCGCCCATCGCTTCGAGGTCGAGGGCGAGGTCGTCTATGGCGTGTTGCATCCCGACATTCCCGACCGGTACGCCCTCGCGGTCGCCTTTGTTGGGCGCGACTTTCTGAAGACGCCGGCGATGAAGGCGTTGGCGGGCGCCGGCTGGCGCCTGGTGACCACCGGCGTCTCTTATCTCGAGCGCGACACGCCCATGCTGACCCGTGAGGTTGAGCGCACGCTGAAGGAGATGGTTGGCGAGCGGGAGAAAGCGGGAAAAGGGTGATGTAATTATTGATCGGATCGCGTGCAGGAAGGCCGTTTTCGCGCTAATTCACATTGTCCCTCGCAAAACGGAGCCGCGACGAGGTGGGAAGGAAGATCGACCTGAATTGGTTGCTCCGCGTTCGCGTCGTCGTCGGGCGATGCGGAGAGATGGACGCACAGCGGTGGTGGAACACCGAAGGCCAGCTTGGTCCGTACGGCGCAAGGGTCTTCAAGCGTGGCTTTCCCCGGACGCACTATTTCGCGCAGGCGCGTTCGGTGTTCGCGGTCGCCGCCCACAGATGTGCTGAGGTCTTCGACCCACCGGGCGCCGCGACGTTCTGGCGCCTGCCGGATGAGGTTGAGGAAGCCTTCGACGCGCGATGGGAGGGATGGCTGGTCGAGCGCCTCAGCGAACCCGCTGAAGCGCCCCTATCCCGCCGACGACGTCGCTCAGACCGCTGCCGTCATGTCGGCGCTTGCCGTCGCAGGCGGCCCAATGGACGCTGCCGACATCGCCTCCAGCTCCAGACAGGGTCGAAGGGGCGCCCCCAAGATCGGCGCTGTTCTCGCCGCCCTCGCGCGGATGCGGTTTGTCACGACAATGAACGATGGCAGAGCATTTCAGTTGAGGCGTGCCGCATAAGGCGTCGCGGAGCCGGAAAGTGAAGGCTAACGAACTCCCCAAGTTGGATGAACTGATGGCGCTGGCTATTGACGCCCTGAAGGGGCCTGGCGGCTCGGCGTCCATGAAGAGCTTCATGAACTGCGTGGGGCCGATCACCTCGCGCTTCCCGCGGCCGTCCGTGACCGCGTATGTGGCGACGGACCAATGACTGAGTTGCCGAGAAGGCAAAGCTCCGCTGGTCGTCCGGCGGCTGAGGCACGGGGCGGTTTTCGAAAGCCGCGGGAAAATCCGCGACGCAAGTTGTTCTCTTCGGGGGCGGCTCGGTGCCGGCGCCCGTCAGACGGGACGCGAGCGGCGCGGCGGCGCTGAGCCAAGCTCAAGTTCTATGAGCACGGCTTCACACGGCACCGGCGCGGTTTCCGGCGGGACGCGGAAGGGGCGGAAAAAGGTGTCCAAACTGCGCATCGGAGAACTCACGCAAACCCGTCCTCCGGCTGAGAGATCAGCCGCAGGCGGTCCGCGACGACGGTCGGACCGGCCGCGCGTCGCCGATAACGGCGACCAACGGTTCGAGCCCGAGCGATATGGCGCGATGCGAATGCATGGCGGCAACGAAGAACAAATAGTGAATTACGTCAAGCGAAATACGCGGGCGCGATTTGGAATGGTTAACATCTCCGCCAATTTGCTTGTCGAGATGATTTTCCCATGCGATCGTGAAATCGACATCGCTAGATATCTGGCAATCGAGAAATCCATGGCGACGAATTCGAAGCAGGCCGCCCCAAAGTCGATCCGACCGCGCTCGGATGGGCGGAAGACATTCCTCGTCTATATGGACGCCTCCTTAATTAAGGAGGTCAAAAAGGTTGCCCTGGAGGATGAGGTGACCGCCTATGAGATCGTGGAGGCCGCAACGCGAGAGTGGATGGATAGGAGAGCGAGGAAACAAAAGCGCAGTTCTTAAATCAACAATGATTCGATGAGACCGATTGACTCCGAGAGATCGACGCAGTGAGCTTCGTGAACCTAATTCGATCGCTGTTTTGGTCGCCGATCGTTCGCGGGCCGCTGGTCGTCGGCTTCTTCTTAGTGGGCTATTTCCAGTCCATCCACCTGCCGATCATTTCTGAACACGCGGATCCGCAATTGGTCGTCTCGGTCCTTTCGGAGGTCGCGAAAGACAACATTGAAAACGTCAGCAATCCAGAGTTTGCATACGCCCTCGCCGCCGAGATCGTCCGCGTCGCGGCCGGATGCGCAGCAACCTTTCTCGTCTCCTACGTCGGCTGCGCGCTGGCGCTGCTCTTTATCGCTCGGCTGCGCCTCAACGGACACAAATCCGTGCAGGACTTCGAAGCGAACTTCGAGAAGATTTCGCGCCGACTGTCGAACGACCTGCTCCTCAAGGATGCGTGGCTTGCGTACGCAAGAACCTTCGTCAGGGACAAGACGAAGGACAAGACCACCCAGTACTTTGCGACTGTCCGACCGCAAGGGTTCTTCAACGCCAGCGTAGCGCGCGACCAGATGTTCGCGTTGCGCCTCATGCCGAGCATACCAGGCTATTTTGTCGGACTCGGACTCCTGCTGACGTTCGTCGGTCTTGTGATCGCCCTTTCTAAGGCCGCGCACGGCGCCGCCGCGTCCGCCGAGGAGATGACCCAATCGCTGAATGGCCTCCTCAACGCCGCGACGTTCAAGTTTGCGACGTCGATTGCAGGGCTGTTCTCGTCCCTGGTGCTCAGCCTCCTGTTCCGAGCGTACAGCATCCTCATCGAACGCGCGTTCGAGCGATTTTGTCGGGGTCTGGAGCCTCGCCTCCGAATGGTCACGGCGCAGACTCTTGCCCTCAGGGCGGCTCACGCCCAACGCGATCAGGTCGCGCTGCTCCAGGAAATGACCACGACTCAATACATGCAGCGGCTGGGTCAGGCGGTAGCGGAACAGGTCGGACCGGCCGTCGGAAGCGCTGTGGGAACGGTCGTCGGGCCATTTGCCGCCGGTCTCGACGTCGACAGGAAGCAGGGGCTGGAGGACCTCGTCAACCAGTTCATCGGCGCGCTGAAAGGAAGCGCCGGACAGGAAATGACGCAACTGGTCGAGGTCCTCAAGGAGACGACGTCCGCGCTGAAGGGGATGCGCGAGGATGTTGCCGAATCCGGCGACAAATTCGCGGCCAGGATGGCGGAAGCGAGCGAAGCTTTTGTGGCCATTGTCAGAAAAGCTGGCGGTGAACTCGGTGAGACTACCGGCAACAGCCGAATGGCGATCGAGGACACGCTCACCAAGTTGACCCAGGCAGCCGAGGGCATGCGCCGTCATCTTGAGGATTACGCCGCCAAAGCCGGCGCCAGCACGGGCTCCAATCTGGATGCCATGCTGAATGAGATGCAGGAGGGACTGAAGCGGCAAACTCAGGCTTTCGAGTCCTCGCTGAACCTCGTCCTGGAGAAGCTGACAGGCAGCGCAGCGAACGCGGCCGGCGCCGCGACAGCCGTCATCGAAGGCACGACCCAGGCGGCCAAGGACGCGGCCGACGCCGTCAGCAAGAGCATTGGCGAAATCGCGACAAGCTTGCGGACGGATATGGAGCACATGTCCGCGTCAATGTCGTCGGCTGAGCAGGCTTTCGCCGGCATCGCCCGCGGCGCAAAGGAGACGGCCGACCAGTCAAACGTGGCGGCGACGGCATTCGGGCATGTGGCGGATCGGGTCGAGTCGTCTTCTGCTCCGCTTCTGGAGGCGTCGAGACGGATCGCGGCATCCACCGAGACGATCGCAGCATCGGTGAGAACGACCTCAGAGAGCCTCGGCTCAAGTCACGCGGCGGCTCAAGCCTTGGCCAAGGCGCTCCAAGACAATCTCGTCGAATTGCAGTTGTACTGGGAACAGCATGAGGGCCGGTTCGAAGGCGTCGACAAGTCCTTGAAGGAAGCGATCGAAACGCTCGCGAATGAGACAGAGACATACAAGCGCGGCCTTCGCGATTTCGTCGCCGAGATCGACAAGCAGCTAGGCGAATCCGTGAAGGGACTGGCGGCCGTCGCCGGCAATCTCACCGAAGGCGCCGACGAGATAGCCGAAAATCTTGGCAAGCTTGTAGATCACCTCGACAAGGTTGAGTAGCGAGGCTGACTGATGTCCGACTCGCAACATGTAGAAGAAACCCCAGAGGACGAGAACTATTTCGTCTCCATGACCGACATGATGGTCGGGATGCTGTTCATATTCATCATCATGCTGATGATGTTCGCGTTGAATTTTAGGAAGGGCGACGATGCCTCGGAGAGAATCCGCAAGTGTCTTACTGAGGTGGTCAACCAGAATGCAGTGCTCAGCGAGCAAATCAACGCGCGGATCGCTTCGGTTCAGAAGGCGATCCAGGAGCCGCTTGACGCCCTTGAATTGACCGCCGATCAGCGCGAGCGTCTCCTGACGGATCTCAAGGAAACGTTGAACGCAGAAGGCATCACCAAGATCGAAATCGGCGACAACAACACGGTCCTGCACTTGACCGATGACGCCGTCCGGTTCGATCCCGGCAAATTCGATCTTGACGCCAAGGCGAAGGACAATGTCACTCGCATTGCACGGGCGCTGACGCCGCTCATCGCCCAGTACTCTGCCTGCACAGTCAACGATCAAACCGTTTGCCAGTCCCGCAAGGGCGCCACCTTGGAGACAGTTTTCATAGAGGGGCACACGGATACGACCGGCTCCCCTGATCCGGTCGAAAAGGACCGCAAGAACTGGCTGCTCTCGACGGATCGCGCGACCGCCACTTACCGCGCAATCGTTGCCGTTGCCCCGGAGCTGACCACCTTCCGCAATCGTCGGGACGAACAGATTCTCTCGGTTTCAGGCTACTCGTCGACCCGCCCGATCGTCGCTGGCGACGACAAGGATGCCTGGTCCAAGAACCGGCGCATTGATCTTCGCTTCACGATGGACGCTGAGACGCGCTTCGGCAAAAGCGACATTGAAGCCATCCGCAGCTTCAACGCCGAGATCAAGGACCTTGTTGAGCGCATCGCAGCGAACAGCCAAGAAGGCGTCGACAAATGCAAATGAAGTCGGCGATCTCGGCGCTGGCCCGATCCAGCCGCATCAGGATCGAATTCCCGAAGGCGACTGCGATCGCAGCGGCAATCGCTTCCGTGAAGTTTCCGGAAGCCGAGGTCAGCCTGCCCAATTTGCCGGACCTTGATGAGATCGCCGACCGCATACGTGCGACGTTGCGGTCGGGGCAACCGCTGTCGCTGGACGACTTCCGGCACGCGCCGTCCTGCCTCTGGAGCGGCAAGCGGCCGCTCGACCACGATCGCGACATAGCGAACAGATATCTCAATTCCGTCCGCCAGTCGGGCGGCCGCACCGCCTTCAGAAGACTCGCAGCGGCCTACATCCTACGGTATCCGACCGAAGCCGTGTGCTTTCAAAGGGCGTCGACAGTTCTCGGCGAATTGGCGCAGAAGTTCCACGGCCCGTGGTCGATCGCCCACAAGGTCCTTTATCTGTTCGATCCCGAACGGGCGCCCAAGCTGGTTGCGGCCGCGGCGCTCTATAAGCGGATACCGACCGCACAGGTCATGACGGAGCATGGTCTGCGCGTCCCCTGCGGCGTCGGACTCGCCGAGGCCGCTTTCGTGGAAGGCCTGCGGCAAATCGCTCAGCAACGCATGTCAGTGGACGAGCGTCTGGCGACCATAAAGTTCTGGGCCGCCGGAAGACCGATAGAACTCAGGCATGACAACAGCCGGGGGACGGTCGCGGACGCATTGCTGCTGCCCTACGCCGATGTCATGCCCGAGAAGCGCGATCGCGATCGGCTACTCTCCTTCCTGCTCGACAAATTCGACGACCCGCGCCAGCGGCCGCAGTACTGGACGGCGATGCCGCGCGCATCGCGCATCGCCAGAAAATGGCTGATCGAGCAGTCTCTGCGGCAGTTCCTTGACGTCGTCAGCCACTCGATCGAAGACCCTGTCGGCGCGCTCCAGTGGCAGTACCGACGCGCATTCTGGACCGCGGTCTATGACCGGCAATTGATCACCGATGCTTGCGTGATCTTCGACGATGATGGGGCCAGGGTCGCCGAACGAGTCTTCGAGGGGAAGACGCCTTACGCAAAATGGCGCCGAGCGGCGCGCTATACGCAAAGAAAGCAGATTCTGAGAGGTCAGGCCTGTCTGCTGCTGCGCATCGGCCCCGGCGTAGTCGCGGAATGGAGCCACAACGGCAGGTGCAACATGTGGCGCGACGCTCACGATCCAACCGCGCCGCATTTGCATCAGGAGGACTATTCCTCGGACGAAGTTCAGGCGGTCTCCGGGTACGCGCCGGTCGAGTCGTCCAAGCTGGCAGTCATGCACTCATCCCCGGCGACCTATTCGTGGCAGAGCAAAGTTGCGAACGTCATCGGCGAACTGACTGGCGTCACGATTTTTACGAGTGAGTACGCACTACGATGAGCAGGAAGTTCGTCTCAAAATGCTTGCCCGAGGCGGTCGAGGTCTCGATCGTCGACAGGGCTCTCCTCGGCAAGGCGATAACCGTTCCGCGTTTGGAATGGGCTTCCGCCGATGGATTGCGTCCTTCGGCGCTTCGCCTCCAGGCGCTTGCCAGCGAAGGCGTGGCGCGATGGAAGGGCGACACGCTCAGGATTCCCAATGAGGCGGCATGCAACCTTCCTGGCACGCTGGCTAGCGCGATCGGGTTGGCGGACCCAGCGCCGATCATGGTCGACATCTCATTCCAAGGCGGCGCAATCACCAGCGAAGGCTCCTATATTCAGACCGACTGGAAGCTGACGAACTACCAGGAAATCGAGCCGAATTGCGTCGGGTTGAATATCTCCTGGGGCGGCAAGGCAGGACGGTTACAGGGGCCGCTCTTTTCATTGATCGACGCTATCGACGGCTACAACCGGGTGTCGAAGTCGTCGTTGTCTGAACGGGTCGCCGCGTGGGGAAAGGTGTCGGCAGCCCTCCAACTGGTGGACCCAAAGTCGGTCGATGCAGACCCCTACACCAAGAGCCTGACGATCCTTCAAGCAGGGTCGTTTTCGCTGGACGTGACGGCGATCGGCGAGCGCGTGGACGACTTCGTGCCGGTGCTCATGCAGCGAAGCAAGGCGCGAACCCTTGACGACGACGCCCCAGCGGACGACCTGGACGCTTCTCCAGACGAACCGCCTGGCGCCGACCAAGCTCTCCTTGACGAAGACGCATCGCGGCTGCTCACGGCCGAGGATCAGAAGAAATTTCTCAAGTTCTTCTCGCAACCGGGCCCGGTCGAATTTGCCTATGCTCTGCGGCGCCAGACCTTCATTCTGGTTGATCCCGACCTGCGCGACGCGCTGAATGTCGTCAAGAAGGCGCGCGCAGGGACGCGCGAAGAGAAGCGGGAGTTCGTCAAGAACCCCAGAGCCGCCATCGCCAAGGCGGCGCCAGGCGAGACGAAGGAAGGGTTGACGACCGCCGTCTTCGTCGAGACGCGACAATACTCCGACAGGGTGACGGGTTTAGGACTTTGGGAGCCGCCGCAGCTTCCCTGGCTGTCCAAGATCGCCATCCAATGGTTGCCAGAGCCGATTCCCGTCGAGATCGGCGGCGAGAAACTTGACGTCACTCGCGACGAACTTAGGCGGTTTATAGACGCGGTCGCGACGGCGGAGGCCAAAGGCGCCCCTGACGTCACCATCAAGGGACGCACCGTCCCGGTCGTTGAGGCGCGGCACGCCGTCGACAAAGCGACCGGCCTCGCCGACTCGCCCGCCTTTCAAAAGGTCGGCGATCAGTCAAAGCCGCCAGAGGAGGAGCTTAAGCCGAAACAGAGCGGTGGGCAGGTCGTTACGCTGATCAAGACAAATTTCGAATCGCTCGAATATCGGGTGATCCGCAAGCCGCGAAAACCTTGGGTCGCGGAGAGCGAAATTGCTCCGTTCGGGACGAAGACGAAGTTCAAGGCGCATCAGGATGACGGGTTCCGATGGTTGGTGGATGCGTGGATTGCGGGGTGGCCAGGGGTCTTGCTCGCCGACGACATGGGCCTCGGCAAGAGCTACCAGGCCCTGGCTTTCTTGGCGTGGGTTCGCCGCAACCTTGAAATCGCTGCGCAGAAGAGCGCTCGGCGCAAACTGCCGATCCTCATTGTCGCTCCGACCGCCCTTTTGGAGAACTGGATCAAGGAATCCCGGCTCCACCTGCTCGACGGCGCCCTTGGCGTCAACCGCGCCGACATGTTCGGCGCCGGAATCCGCAAGTTCCGAAACACCGACCCTGCCGCGACAGAATCGCTCGACTGGCGAAAGATCGAAGAACACGACTGGGTGCTCACCACGTATGAGACGCTCGCCGACTATCAGACGTCGTTCGCGCGCATTCTCTTCTCAGTGGCGGTGTTCGACGAAATCCAGAAAATCAAGGACCCCGGAACGCTCAACTCCGCCAGTTCCAAATCTGTCAACGCGGAATTCGCGCTCGGCCTAAGCGGAACTCCGATCGAGAACCGGATCGAGGACCTGTGGTCGGTGATGGACCGCGTGTCGCCCGGCCTGCTCGGCGACCTCAAGGTCTTTTCTACGAATTACAAGAACGCGACGATCGATCAGTATCGCTCGCTGTCCGAAATGCTGATGAAACCGGTGGACGGCGCGCCTGCGATCGTCTTGCGGCGCATGAAGGACGACGTGCTTGAAGGGTTGCCGCCGAAGACAATCGAACGATACCGGGATGCGATGCCCGACGCTCAAGCGAAACGCTATGAGGAGATCGTCCAGCAGTTCAGCGGCGCCCAGGGCGCCGGTCGCGGAGCGATGCTCGAATACGTCCAGAAGGTGCGAGGCGTCTCCCTCTTCCCAGGCGACCCTCGACAGTTCGATCTGACGACAAAGAAAGGCGTTGCCGACTGGAAAGGGCAATCCGCCAGAGTCGTCCGGACATTCGATATCCTCCACAAGCTTGAGGCTGCCGGACAACGCGGGCTGGTGTTCCTCGAACACCGCGGCATGCAGTCGCTGCTTGCACAAGCGATTTCAACCGAATTCGGCATTGAGCCGCCGATGATCATCAACGGTGCGACGCCAGGCTCCAAGCGCCCGTTGATGGTGGATGATTTCGAGCGACGTCACACGAAATTCGATTTGATGATCCTCTCGCCGAAGGCAGCCGGCATCGGCCTGACTATCCTGACAGCCAACCACGTCATCCACCTGAGTCGTTGGTGGAACCCGGCAATCGAGGATCAGTGCAACGATCGCGTCTACCGCATCGGTGCGAAACTGCCTGTCACAATCCACATCCCGATGGCTCTCCATCCACGGTACGGGGAGAAGTCGTTCGACGTCCAGCTCGACGAGTTGGTCGGCAATAAGCGGAAGATTTCCCGCGGTCTGCTCATGCCGCCCGTCGCGGATTCGGATGTCGACGCCTTCAAGACGGCAGCCTAGACATGCGGGCGTTCGCGCGAAGATCGTCATCCTTCTCCGATACCGAACGCGTCGCTGTCGCGTTCAAGAGCGAGGACAATCGAACCCGATTGATCACGGCGTCTAACGGCATAGGGCTGCTGGTGGTCGTCGGTCTTTCGCACGAACCTACGTCGCCCCATGAGCGCGGTCGGTTGCTAGGGTTGGTCGAATTCGCGCCGGCGCCGGTCCCGCTAGTGGAGCTTCTCGACGCAACGGAAGCGGCCGGCCCGCCGCCCAAACCGTACGCCGTCCCCGTGCTGAGAGCCTGGTCCTTCGCCAACCCGCTGATGCGGGCATCCGACGCCTTCCAGGACCCGCTCAGTACTGATCCGATGGAGCGAGTCGTCGAACTGACCGGCACTGAAGCCGACCTCATCCAATTGCTGCCGAAGACGGAATTGCAGCCGCCATACGAAGCTATTCGGCGGCAATCCTACGCGCTGGCGAAGTCGCTCCAGACGGCGGCGCCGACGACGGGACTCAAACCGGTCGGCTGGACCGCGGAAGTGACGTACGACCCCAACGCCGAGGCTTGGACTTATCTGATGCGGTTCGGGCAACGGGACGTTTGGAAAATTGGACACACGCAGGATGTGAAGCGGCGCCTGGAGGAACTGAACCTCCATGTGCCGCAAGAGGCGTTGAATGAATGTTGGGTGCTGGTGCGCCGCAAGCGCTGGCAGACCTCAGCTCAGGCATACGAGATGGAGCAGGCGCTGCTGCGAATGTTGGCGGCGCACCGGACGATCGGAGAACGGGTGAGATGCGATGAGGAAATCGTATTCGCCCTGTGGGAAAGCTCGGTGTGAAACGGTCTCGAAGCCCTCGAAGTGGGGCTCTTCTCTATTCGGCCTATTGACGTCAAGCGTTTTCAGGCTTCCGTGCCGCTTGCGGGTTTGATGTTCCCCTCTGCCGACCAGCTGTGTTTTCCGAGCGGCCAGGGGCTTACTGACCAACTTCTTGAAGACGATCCTCAAGGAAGTCGTCAAATGCTCCCACGCGAGGGTGCTATTCGACACAGCTGTCAATCGCGATGCCGATTCGCACGTTGGATCGGCTGACTCAGCAACCATGATCAGAACACAGGAAAGTCGTCGCGCGAACAGCGCATCCCTGGAATGTCTTGGTCCGCGAGACAACGAGGGGAACCAACGCGAACCGGAAACAATTTCGGTTATAATGCCGGTTATATCTCAAGAGAGATGCATATTGAAAAGATTGATAAAACTGACGGTTACGGTGATTGGTAGCGGTTTCCCTTCAACGATCGCCAATCGGGCGCCTATAGACGAACAAAAATCGCCTCATCAGTGATCTCAACTGTGAACTGCCCCTTCTCGATGCGGTCTCCCACGGAATACGCCGGTTCCGACCATTTGGCACCATCGAACTCCCGCACGATCGGCAACTGAACTGTCGCCATCCTTTTGGCTAATTCGGGATCGGAAATCGCAGCTTCATATAGGGCCGCCATATAGGCTTCAGTATCGGCGCGTGATTTTGCGCATGCCCGATATGTTTCTTCGAGGGTTTGCGGGGAGACCGCTAAGCCCTGGGCTCTCAGAAACCGCTCGACGAAGTTACGTGGCGGCAGATCGCCGCGGTTGCCATCCGGTGATAGAGCATCTCGGATGAACCCCTGCTGGATCTTACGGCGAACCCCTGCAAGCTGTGAAGGGTTGAGACCTTTACCAATGAGTTGGGTTTCGATCGCCGTGGAATATGTGCAAGTGGATCCGAACTCCGCAGCCAAGCTATACAGTTGCTCGTGAATTCGGCATTGCTTTAGTCGTTGTGCGAGGATCTCGCCGCAGCGCTGCTGAGCGTTCAGCACCGAGACGTCCTCCGCAAAGCGCGCGTTCGCATCATGCAGCAAAAGGCATCTCCACCGCTGCATAGCAACATACGGATCATATTTCGGCGCAAAGACAAAAGGTGGCGCAAGCGTCACCGTGTTCATTGGGGACGGCGCCGACGGCGCTTTCAACACGGCTGGATGCGGTGGTGCCGGTTGCACGTTGTCTTGGCGGTTCACGTTAGGGGGACGACCGCGCCGCTTTGCGGGAGAGCCGCTAAGCCAAGCCAAGGCCGCCGCAACAGGAATACTCTTTGCGAAGCCTTTGCCGCCACCGGCTATAACAGGCATTCCACGGTCGATGTTTCGCTGGACGGTCTTTAGGCTGACGCCTAAGAAATCGGCGAAAGCTCTTGGTCGCATCTGGGAGCGAAAATCAGGTGGCGGCGCAGGGTTTGCCATCGTCAATCGATCCACTTGGAGGCGGCAATTCTCGCTGTTCCGAAGCTGGGAGCCCGGCCTGCATGGCCTCGGAATTACGTTTGTGCCGTGCAGAATACCACTTCTTGCCGTTGACGTCGAGGTTGACGCCGTTCGCATCCGAGGGGCTCGACGCCTTCAAATGCTTGGCACGCTCAGTCCCATTTCGGTCCCATTTTTCGCCAGATTTATTGTCGTCAGGTGTCCTAAGGTGTCGCTCTGTGTCTCATAATATGATGACATTTCATACAGATAAGAAATTCCCCGACGGAGAATCAAGTGCCCTTAACTGGTCTCCAAAACCGGGGGTTGGGGGTTCGAGTCCCTCCTCTCCTGCCATTCCCTCGGCGGTGGGTGAGGCCTGAAATCGAGGCGCGCGGCGCGCGCGCGGCTGCAAGATCGTCACATTTTGCTTGGCGATCGGCCTGTCGATCCTATATGAGGCTTGTTTGGCGCGGCGCCGAGAGGTCCCGCGCCGCGAATTTTTCTGGCCGGGCGCGTCGCTCTTGAAGCGCGGCGCGTCAGAGCCGACGGAACCAGGCGCCATGACCAATCCGTTTGAATTCCTTCAGCAGGTCCGCTCCGAGGCGTCGAAGGTCGTCTGGCCGACGCGTCGCGAGACCTTGATCACGACGGGCATGGTGATGCTGATGGTGGTGTTCACCAGCGTCTTCTTCCTGGTCGTCGACGAAGCGTTGCGGATCGCGGTCAGCTTGGCCCTCGGCCTCGGTCGCGGCGGCTAGGAGCGGTCGTATCGCGGCCAGGCGGAGCGGCGCGCTCGCTCGCCTCGACCTGAGGAACGTTTTTGGGAAGCCGACATGAGCACGCGCTGGTACATCGTCCACGCCTATTCGAACTTCGAGAAGAAGGTCGCCGAATCGATCCGCGAGCAGTCCGTCCAGCGCGGCCTCGAGGACAAGTTCGAAGAGATCATGGTGCCCACCGAGCAGGTCGTGGAGGTGCGCCGCGGGCGCAAGATCAATTCGGAGCGGAAGTTCTTCCCCGGCTATGTCCTGGTCAAATGCGACCTGACCGATGACGTCTACCACCTGATCAAGAATACGCCGAAAGTGACGGGGTTCCTTGGCGCCGACAAGAAGCCGATGCCGATTCCCGACAACGAGGCCGAGCGCATCAAGGGACAGGTCGCCGACGGGGTCGAGCGGCCGAAGGCGTCGATCCGATTCGAAATCGGCGAGAACGTGCGCGTCGCCGATGGCCCTTTCGCCTCGTTCAATGGCGTGGTCGAGGAAGTCGACGAGGCGCGCTCGCGCGTCAAAGTGGCGGTTTCGATCTTCGGCCGCGCCACGCCGGTCGATCTCGAGTACGGGCAGGTCGAAAAAGTTTGAACGCTTAAGCGTAACAAACGCCCATCCCGTCTCGAAGTTTGGGCTAGAGGCGCGCGGAGCTTTCGGCCCGGCGCGCCCTTGCTCGCCGTTGGGCAGGATCGGCTTTGCGAGGTTCAGGCATGCGCTATCATCGACGCCACGGCTGGGAAATCCGCGCCAGCGAATTGACCCCAGAAGCGACTTTCCTCGATCGACGCGCCTTTGTCGCCGGCGCCGGAGCGCTCGCCGCTTACGCGGGGCTCGCGAGCCGCGCCCGCGCCGACGAACCGAATCCTTCCGATTCGCTTTATCCGGCCAAGCGCAACCCAGCCTACACGCTCGACCGCGACGTGACGCCGGAAAAGATCAATTTGAACTACAACAACTTCTACGAATTCAGCACCAGCAAGCATCTTTCGGCCGATGGGCTGAAGATCCGGCCTTGGACGGTGACGATCGACGGCCTGGTCGAGACGCCGCAGACCTTCGCCATCGACGATCTCATCAAGACGATGGGCCTCGAGGAGCGTCTCTATCGTCACCGCTGCGTCGAAGCCTGGTCGATGGCCATTCCCTGGACGGGATTCCCGTTGCGCGCGCTGGTGGAAAAGGCGCGACCGCTGTCTTCGGCCAAGTACGTGCGCTTCGAAAGCTTCCTCGACAAGAAAAATGCGCCCGGCCAGCGTTCCTTCATGCCTTGGCCCTATGTCGAGGGCCTGACCATCGCGGAGGCGACCAACGATCTGGCCTTCATGGTCACCGGCGCCTACGGCAAGCCGCTCGCCAAGGTCCAGGGCGCGCCGTTCCGGCTGGCGACGCCGTGGAAATACGGCTTCAAATCGGCCAAATCGATCGTCAAGATCAGTTTCGTCGACGCGCGGCCGGCGACGTTTTGGGAGACCTTGGGCCCGGACGAGTACGGTTTTTGGGCCAACGTCAATCCGAGCGTGCCCCATCCCCGCTGGAGCCAAGCCAACGAAACCCTTCTGACGACCGGCGACATGCGGCCGACGCTGCTCTTCAACGGCTACGGCGAACAGGTCGCCGGGCTCTATAAGGGCCTGGAAAACGAGCCGCTCTACATGTGAGCGCGCGACCGGGCTCGGACCCTACGCCGCCTGGTCGGCGCCGGGATCGGCGCCCGGTATTCGCGCGGCGCGTCATTATCGGAAAACCGGCCCGCGATTTTCCGAGGCGCGGCAATGGGCTCAGTAGCGCCAGCGTTGCGCCTTGGAGACGAGGAAGTCGCGGAACGCCTGCACCCGCGCGACGTTTTTCATCTCCTCGGCGTAGACAAGGAAGCAATCCATCTCCGGCATGTCGGCCTGGGGCAACAGGCGGACGAGGCCGGTGTTCGGCGTCACGCAATAGTCGGGCAGCACCGCGATGCCGACGCCGTGTTCGACGGCGCGGATGATCGCGGCGAGATTATTGACGGCGATATGAGGGGTGCGCGGATTCTTCGGATCGCGTCCGACCGACAACAGCGAATTGAGATCGTAGAGGAAGTGCGTCGCGGTCGGCGCGCCGAAGGCGACCAGGCGATGATGGTCGAGGTCGGCGATCGATCGCGGCTGGCCGCTCTTCTTGAGATAATCGGCCGATGCATAGGCGTGAAAATGCACGGCGAACAGGCGCCGGCGGATCAAGTCGGGCTGTATCGGTTCGCGCAGCCGGAGCGCGATGTCGGCTTCGCGCATGCTCAGGTCCAATTCGTCGTCGGACAGGAGAAGCTGCAACTTGACTTCCGGGTAGAGTTCGACGAATTCGCCCAGGCGCGGGGCGAGCCAATTGGCGCCCAGCGTCAGCGTGGTGGTGACGCGCAGGTCGCCATGCGGCTTCTCGCGGGTGTCGATCAGCCGGCTGCGCACCGCGTCGAGCTTGAGCACGACGTCCTGCACCGCTTCGCGCAACATTTCGCCCTGTTCGGTCAAAATGAGGCCGCGGGCGTGACGATGAAAGAGCGGCGCGCCCAACTCGTGTTCGAGCGCGCCGACCTGCCGGCTCACCGCGGATTGGCTAAGGCCTAGCGTTTCGCCGGCGTGGGTGAAGGAACCGGCGTCGGCCGCGGCCTGAAAAATGCGCAGCTTGTCCCAGTCCATCGCTTCCTCTCCGCCATGCCCGGCCGTTTCGACGGCGGGCTTCGTCTTGGGGACCGCGACGCGGGATGCGAGACGGCGATTGCGCTCATTCGAGACGTCGTCTAGCAAATCTCGCGCCCGATTACTCCACCGCTTCGCGCGCTGGCGCCCGGGCGGCGAGCCAGCGTTCCGCCTCGAGCGCGGCCATGCAGCCCAGTCCAGCGGCGGTGACGGCCTGGCGAAAGACATCGTCGGCGACATCGCCCGCCGCGAAAACGCCTTCGATGCTCGTCGCGGTCGAGCCAGGGGTGGTCAGCACGTAGCCGTTGGGCTTGAGCGTGAGTTGACCGCGCACCAGTTCGCTCGCCGGCGCATGGCCGATCGCCACAAAGATTCCGTCGGCGGCGATTTCCTCGATCGCCCCGGTCCGGGTGTCGCGCAACCGCGCGCCGGTGACCTCGGGCGGGTCTCGCCGGCCGAGGATTTCGTCGATCGTGCGGTTCCATTTCACCGCAACATTGGGCCGCGCGGCGAGGCGCTCGCAAAGGATCTTTTCCGCGCGGAACGAATCGCGGCGATGCACCACGGTGACCTCGGCGGCGATGTTGGAAAGATACAACGCCTCCTCGACGGCGGAATTGCCGCCGCCGACGACCAGCACCGTCTTGCCGCGAAAGAAAAACCCGTCGCAGGTTGCGCAGGCCGAGACGCCCAAGCCTTTGAACGCCGCCTCGCTCGGCAGGTCCAGCCATTTGGCCTTGGCGCCCGTGGCGAGAATGATCGCGTCGGCGGTCAGCGTCCGGCCGCTGTCGCATCGAACGCGAAAGGGGCGCCGGGAAACGTCGAGCGCCGTCACGTACTCGTTTTCGATGCGCGCGCCGACGTGTTCGGCTTGGGCGCGCATCTGATCCATCAGCCATGGTCCCTGGATGGGCGCGGCGAAGCCGGGATAATTCTCGACTTCGGTGGTGATCGTCAGCTGGCCGCCGGGTTCGAAGCCGGCGAGCAGCAACGGTTGGACCATCGCGCGCGCGGCGTAGATCGCCGCGGTGTAGCCTGCCGGGCCAGAGCCGATGATGACGAGCCGTTCATGGGCCGCGGAGGGTAGGGGCATACGAACCTCTTGATCGAATCGGCGAGGGCGTTTCGGACGCCTGGGGCGGAAACGCGAAAGCCGCCGCCATATAGGGGCGCCGGACGGGTTCCGGCAATATGCGCGGATTCGAGAATATTCGGTCCGCTTCGGGTCGCGTTCGCGCCCAAGATGTCGCGTCATGAGCAGCGCAGGGAAATTGGTATCCTCGTTTGGCGATCGTCGCCCGCTTCGCCCTTCGGCCGCGAAGTCCGGATCGCCGCGGCGATCCGCGGCCCGAGCGAACCGACGCAGTCGTCGCCGTCGACGACGACGATCCCGTCGAATCGTTCCGGACGCATAATCCGTCCGGCGCAATCCTCGCGCGGATCAACGACGACGGCGAAGCGAATTTCGATAGCCGTGTCATTCTTGACGATCTCGACGGGCTCGTCGGCGCCGGCGTTGCGGTTCCGAGCGACGCGACGATGCCTTCGTCAATGCCGTTCGAGGCGATGGGCTCCCGCGGATGACCCGCGAGTCCCAAAACAAAAAGCCCGGCGAGTCTCCCCGCCGGGCTTGAACGGTAGAAGCTTCGACTCAGAACTTGTAGTTCAGGCCGGCGCGGATCAGCGACAAGCTGAGATCGTCCTTCGTTCCGACGGGCTCGCTCTTGCCGGCGAACGGCGCGTAGAGATACTCGACCTTG
>CAVWKL010000149.1:0-5744 GCA_963755075.1 uncultured Alphaproteobacteria bacterium | reverse complement strand
CGACCATCTCGTCACCGACGCCTTCGACCCCTACTGGCGCATCACCCTCGATTTCCTGAAAATCGCCTTCGCGCAATGGCCGGCCTGGCTCGACGAACGCGGCCTGATCGATCGCGTCCGGCGCGGCGCGCTCATCATCGACAGCGAAATCGCGGCGCTGGCGAGGGGAGCCTCGCGCGGCCCGACGATCATCGCCGGATCGACCGGCACCAACCGCGCCACGGCGCGGCTGATCGCCGCCATCGCCCGCGCGCCGCTCGGCGCCGTCGTGCTGCCGGACCTCGACCAGGATCTGGACGCGCGCGCCTGGGCGATGATCGGCGCGAGCGAGGAGGGCGCGGTCGGCGTCGCCGGCCATCCGCAGGCGGCGTTCCACCGGCTGCTCGGCCTTGTCGGCGTCAGGCGCGACGAGGTGAAGCCGCTGGGGGCGACGACCGGCGCGCTGCGGGCGCGCGCCCGTTTCCTCGGCGAAGCGCTGCGCCCGGCCGATTCGACCGACGTTTGGAGCAGCCGCGACAAAATGAACAGCGCCAGCGCGCTGAGCGACGAAGCGATTGCCGACGGCCTCGCCGACGTCGCGATCGTCGTCGCCGAGAACGACAGCGAAGAGGCGCTGGCGCTCGCCGTGGCGATGCGCGAGGCGCTGGAGACGCCGGGCCGAAGCGCCGCTCTGATCACCCCCGACGTCGCCATCGCGCGGCGCGTCTCGGCCGAGCTGGCGCGCTGGGGCGTCGAGGTCGAGGATTCGGCCGGACGCACGCTCGGCGAGACCGAGGCCGGCGTCTTCGCGCGGCTCGCGCTCGCCGCCGCGGCGGATTTTGCCGCCCTGCCGCTGGTCGCGCTCTTCGCCCATCCGCTGACCCGGCTCGGCCGGACCCCCGAGGCTTTGCAAAATGCCGCTCGCGCCTTGGAGATCGGCGTCTTTCGCGCCGTCATGCCCCCCACAGGCCTGCGCGATATCGCCGCGGTGATGGCCAACGCCCGCGCGCTCGCCGGCGATCGTCACGCCCATGCGGCGCGCCGGCGCCTCGATGGGGACGACTGGCGCGCCGCCGAGGCGTTGCTGCGCGACGCGGAGGCGGCCGCGGCGCCGCTGCGCGCGCTCGGCGCCGAAGCGCCGCTTACCCATTTCATCGCCGCCCATCGCGCCGCGCTCGACGCCGTCGCGCAAGGCGACGACGCCGGGCTCAACGAGGAATGGAGCGAGGCGCATGGCGGCGAGGCGTTGCGCGACCTCCTTGACGAATGGGCCGAGGGCGCGGATTCTCGGCTTTGCCTGCTCGCTTGCGGACTACGCCGCGCTGTTCGACGCGGTCGTCGCCGGCCAGCGCGCCCCGGTCGGGCGCAAGGCGCATCCGCGCTTGCAGATTCTGGGTCTGCTCGAGGCGCGTCTGCTGTCCCCGGACCTGGCGCTGCTCGCCGGCCTCGACGAGACGATCTGGCCGCCGGCGGCCGAGACCGACGCCTTTCTCAACCGTCCGATGCGCGCCTCCCTCGGCCTATCCGCGCCGGAGCGGCGCATCGGCCAGACCGCGCACGACTTCGTCGCCGCGCTCGGCGCCCGCTCCGCGATCGTCAGCCGCGCCAAGAAGCGCGGCGGCGCGCCGACGGTCGCCTCGCGATTTCTCCAGCGCATGGGCGCCGTCGCCGGCGAAGCGGCGATGGGCGCCGCCGAGGCGCGCGGCGAACGATACATCCGGCTCGCGCGCGCGCTCGATCGTCCCGAGGAATTCCGCGCCGCGCCGCGCCCGGCGCCGCGCCCGCCGCGCGCCTTGCGCCCGTCGCGACTGAGCCTCACCCGCATCGAGACCCTGCGGCGCGACCCTTACGCGGTCTTCGCCGAGGCGATCCTTCGCCTCGATCCGCTGGAGCCGATCGGCGTCGCGACCGGCGCGCGCCAGGTCGGCGACGCGTGGCATGCGACATTGCAGGCGTTTTCCGAAGACTTCGCCTCGCGCCCCCTGCCCGCGGACGCGGGCGCGCGGCGCCTCGCCATCGCGGCCATCGCGCGCGCGCGCTTTGCGCCGATGCTCGCCGACCCCTCGTTTCGCGCCATGCACTGGCCGCGCATCGAGCGCGGGCTCGAGGCGTTTCTCGTCTTCGACGCCGAGCGGCGCGACGGCGCAGAGCGCGTCCTTGTCGAGCAAGGCGGCCGGCTGGAGATCCCCCTCGCCGACCGATCGACCTTCACGCTCGTGGCGCGCGCCGATCGCATCGAGATCCTCCGCGAAGGCGGCGCGGCGTTGATCGACTACAAGAGCGGGTCGCCGCCGGGCGTCGCCGAGGTGCAGGTCGGCTTCGCGCCGCAACTGACCCTCGAAGCGGCGATGCTGTCGCGCGGCGCCTTTGCGGACCTGACCGGCGTCGAAGCGGCGTCGGCGCTCTACTTCAAGCTCGGCGGCGCCAAGGGCGGCGAAGTCCGCGAGCTCAAGTTCAAGGACGCGAGCTTCGCCGAGGTCGTCGAACGGCACTTCGCCGGCTTGACGCGGCTGCTCGATCAATTCGCCGATCCCGCAACGCCTTACCTCTCGCGACCTTATCCCAAATTCGCCAAGCGCGCCGGCGACTACGATCATCTCGCGCGGGTGAAGGAATGGTCGGCGACCGGCGGCCTCGTCGACGACGCCCCGGGAGACGAAAGTTGAGCGCGCGCCCGCCAAGGCCCGAGGTTCCGCTGCCGGTGCGCCTCGCCCAGCAGCGCGCCTCGAATCCGGCCTCGTCGGCCTGGGTGTCCGCCAACGCCGGCGCCGGCAAGACCCACGTCCTGGTCCAGCGCGTGCTGCGCCTGCTCCTCGACGGCGCGTCGCCGTCGGGGGTTCTCTGCCTCACCTTCACCAAGGCGGCCGCCGCCAACATGGCGGCGCGCGTCTTCAAGACGCTGGCGAAGTGGACGAGCCTCGACGACGCCGAACTCGACTTCCGCGATCGTCGAGACCGGCGCGCCGGCGCCCGACGCCGCCGGCCTCGGGTTCGCGCGCCGCCTGTTCGCGCGCACACATCGAGACGCCGGGCGGCCTCAAGATTCAGACGATTCACGCCTTCTGCGAGCGCCTGCTGCATCTCTTTCCTTTCGAGGCCAACGTCGCGGCCGGGTTTCGCGTCGCCGAGGGGCGCGAAGCGGCGTTGCTGATGGACGAGGCGCGCGCGCGCGCCTTCGCCCGCGCGCTTCGTTCACCCGAGCGGGGCAGCTCGATCGCGGCGATCGCATTGGACGCCGGCGCGGAAGGCTTTGAAGCCTTGCTCAAGGAGACGCTGGCGCGACGCGGCGAAATCGCCCGCATCGGCGACCGCGCCGCCAACGGCGCGGCGCTGCGGGGCAAGCTCGGCCTCGCGCCGAGCGAGACCAGCGCGTCCATCAAACGCGAAATGTCGCGCGCCAAGCCGCAGTGGGCGGCGTGGGCGAGCGAGCTCGCTCAGGGCAGCGCCAACGACCAGAGCCTCGCCGCCAGCCTGCTTCGCGCCGCGCAGGCCGATGACATCGACAAGGGCCTCGCCGCCTATCTCGAAGCCTTCTTCACCGCCGAGGGCAAGCCGCGCGGCGGCCAACAACGCAAGCTCGTGACCAATGCGCTCGCCAAGCGCCTGCCCGATTTGCCCGACCGCCTGAGCGACGAGCAGGATCGGCTCATCGCATTGCGCGACCGACTTCGCAGCGTCGAGGCCGTCGAGCGCAGCCTCGCGCTCGTCGAGGTCGCGCAAGCCGTTCTCGCCGAATACGCCCGCCTCAAGAGCGACAACGGTCTGCTCGATTTCGACGACCTGATCCAGCGCACCCTTCTCCTGCTCGATCGCGCCGAGGCGGCCTGGGTGCTCTACAAGCTCGACGCCGGCATCGATCATATTCTCGTCGACGAGGCGCAGGACACTTCCGAACCGCAATGGGCGATCCTGACCCGGCTCAGCGACGAGTTTCTGTCGGGCGCCGGCGCGCGCCCACGGCGGCGCACCTTCTTTGCGGTCGGCGACGAGAAACAATCGATCTTCTCCTTCCAGGGCGCCGCGCCGCAGATGTTTTCCTCGATACGGCGCGAACAGGAGCGGCGCCATCGCGAGGCCGCGCTCGGTTTCGACTGGGTTCGGCTGGCGCTGTCGTTCCGTTCCGCGCCGCGCGTGCTCGAAGGCGTCGATCGGGTCTTCGCCGCCGAAGCGGCCTGGCGCGGCGTCACCGGGGACGACGAAAAACCGCCGCCGCATGAGGCGTTTCATGCCGATCTGCCGGGGACGGTCGAACTATGGGAGCCGATCGCGGCGGCGAAATCGCCCGAGCGCGAGGATTGGCGCATGCCGCTCGACGCGGCCGCGCGCGACGATCCGCCGGTGGCGCTGGCGCGCCGCATCGCCAAGCTCATCGAGGGCTGGCTCTCGTCGGATTCGCCCGACCGCGTGCGCGACGCCGAGACGCTCGCGCCGCGCCGGATCGCGGCTGGCGACATCATGATCCTGGTGCGTTCGCGCGGCGCCTTCTTCGAAGCGATGATTCGCGCGCTCAAGGAGGCTCGCGTCAGGACCGCCGGCGCCGACCGCCTGACGTTGCGCGATTCCATTGCGGTCATGGATTTGGTCGCGGCCGGCCGCGCCGCGCTGCTGCCCGAGGACGATCTGAGGCTCGCCGCGGCGCTGAAATCGCCGCTCGTCGGCCTCGACGACGACGATCTCCTCGCGCTCGCGCCGCAGCGCGCGGGGTCGCTGGCGCGGGCCTTGGCGGAAAGCGCCGATCCGCGCTTCGCGCGGGCGCGAGGCCGCCTCGAGGCCTGGCGCGGCCGCGCGACGACCTGCTCGCCTTACCTCTTCTACGCCCGCCTCATCGGCGAGGACGGGGGACGGCGCGCGCTGCTGGGGCGACTCGGACCCGAGGCCGTCGACGCGATCGACGAATTCATGGCGCTCGCCCTTGCCTACGAACGAAAGGCCGCGCCGTCCCTCAACGGCTTTCTCGCCGAAATCGAGGCGACGGACTTCGCCATCAAGCGCGACATGGAAGGCGAAGGCGACGCCGTGCGCGTGATGACCGTCCACGCCGCCAAAGGCCTGGAGGCGCCGATCGTCTTCCTGCCCGATACGTGTTCGGCGCCTCACGCGCGCAACGAAGCCAAGCTCATCGACCTCGGCGGCGCCGGCCTCGGCGATCCGCCGCTCTTCGTCTGGGCGACAAAAAAGAGCGAGGATTCGCCGACGCTTGCGAACGCTCGCCAGAAGGCGCGCGAGGCCGCGGCGGGCGAACATCGCCGCCTGCTCTATGTCGCGATGACGCGCGCCGCCCAACGTCTCGTCGTGGCCGGATACGAAGGCGTGCGCGGCCGTCCGCCGGACAATTGGCACGACCTCGTGCGCGCCGGTCTCGGCGACGCCTTGCGAGCGGCGCCGGCGCCGTGGGGCGGCGGCGAAGTCATCTGGCGGCTCGGCGAGGCCCCGACCAGCGAAGCCGTCCCGGCGAGGCCCGCCGCAGCCCCGCCATCGCCGGCGCCCCCATGGCTCTTTGCGGCGGGCGCCCGCGAGCGGGCCACGACGCCCCTCAGCCCCTCGCGCGCCGGCGCGGCGGTTCGCGCGAGCCAAGCGAGCCGCACGCAGCGCCAGGCGGGCCTCATCGCCCACCTCCTGCTGCAACATCTGCCGGACGTGCCCGCCGAGCAGCGGCGCCAGGTCGCCGAGCGCTTCCTGGCGTTACGCGGCGGCGCGCTGACCGCCGAAGCGCGCAATCGGCTCGCCGAACGGGCGCTCGCGACGCTCGATCGCCCGGAACTCGC
>CAVWKL010000148.1:0-40060 GCA_963755075.1 uncultured Alphaproteobacteria bacterium | reverse complement strand
CCCCGACGGGTAACCGCTGCCATCGTATCTCTCATGATGATAAAAAATAATAGGCAGAACGGGCTTAAGAAACCCGACAGGCTTGATCAAATCCACACTATGTGCGGTATGCCGACGGATAACTTTAAATTCTGCCGGTGTCAATTGTCGACGCTTGGATAAAATATCATAAGACACGTCGATAACACCGATGTCATGCAACAGGCTGGCATATTCTAATTGTTTTAACCCCTCGCTGCTGACTTTTAGAAAGACGGCAATCATTTTAACTATTTCCATATAGACGGGCGTGTGGGTCAACCCCGAGTAGGATTGTTTTTTAAGCAAATTCCCCATGGAGGAGATGGAGCCCAACATGACCTGTTCCTGCTCCTGGCGCAGCTGCAGATTTTTAAGAGCGGTCACCACCTGCTCGGCAAAAACGGAAAGCATCTCGCGGTCAAAATCACTGAAAGGCCTCTCACCCTTTTGCCGACGGACAAAAATGGCCCCCAGATAATCGTCAGCCACCAGAGGAAGCCCCAAACAATCGCTCCTTGACTACCGAAGCCCCCCGGGTGACACTCATCACGTCTTCTTGCACATCCCTCAAATCTTTAGGCCTGTCCCGCCAAATATTAATTTGATTGTCAAAACTGGCACAGATGATCACATTCTTTTTGACCGGATGCGTCAGATATACGCTCGCCGAAGAGGCCCGGATGAACTGGCATAATAAACGGGTCAAGCGCAGCGTCAATTCTTTGACCGTATAAGTGGAATTTACCAGGCGGTAAACCATGTGCACCGCCGAGAGGATCAAATGATAACGTTTGGAAGCAGTGATCAAATTCATGCCCATAAGTATCAGACTTAGCAATACGTAAACTCCGAAACGAGTAGGTTACACATAAAGATGCGTATTGCTGCCAGACCTATGTGGCGGGGAGGGCGGCGAAGGGGGTGTGAGGAGGGACGGGCTCGCGATGGATGGCCCCCCGCCGCGCCGTCGGCGGCGGCGCGCTCGGTGCGGCGCTTCACGTGGGGAGGCGCGGGCCGGTCAGGGCGCCCCGCTGGGCGTTTCCTTCCGCGTTTCGTTTTCCCTCAAGGGCTTGCGGGGCGGAAAATTTCCCTCGCGCCTTCCTCGGCCGACGGCCTCGGCGCGGCCGAGGCCGCGATAGCGGGCGCGTGCGCTGGCGCGCTTGATCAGCCGGCCCATCGCGTCAGGTTCGCCCTCCCTCCTGCGCCCGCGGGCGGCGACCATCGCCTCGCCCCGAGGCGCCTATCGTCAAGCGCTCGACAATAGGCCGCTGCCGCTCCGCCGTCGCCCGCCGCGCGGCGGCGCAGGGATTCACCAGGGCGCCTTCGCCAGGGTCGGGGTCCGGCGGGTCGACGCGGGAAGACTATCATGAATTGTGTTTTTCCGAAAGTCATTTCTGGATATCATTGAAATATCGAAGAAATTGGCCACGGTGCCGTCATCGCCCGGGCCCCGCGTCGCGAGCCGGATCGCCGTGACGCGCGCCGACTGCGCCCCGTCGGCAAGACGCGTCCAAGCCGGATTATGGTGACGGTCGGATTACGGTGACGGGCGCTCATTTCCCTGTCTGTTCTCCTGCGTCCCGCTGATCCGCCGCGCCGTCGCAACGCGGCGAACGCCGCCGCGCCGAACTCGAAGGCCAGGACTGCCGAGACGCGAACGCCGCCGAGCGCCTGTCGCCGTCATTCCTGGTTCCGACGCTGTTCGTGAGAGTGACTTCGGCGCTCAGGGCTTGTGAAGACTCCCCAAAAGCCGCAAGGTGAACTCGAGTCGGCGCCGACGCGGAGACATGTCGGCCGCAATCGCCGGCGATCGTCCCGTCGCGGGCGGCGCGACGCGGGCGGATTGAGGAAGGGAAGAACGCCGATGACGGAGGCGCCGCGCGTCGCGAACGCGAAGACCACAGCGAGGCGGACGACCGATTGGGACGCTGCGCTCTACTTCAAGTTCGGGGCCGAGCGCGCCCAACCGGCGCTCGACCTTCTCGCCCGAGTCGACTTCACGCCGCAGCGTATCGTCGATCTCGGCTGCGGCCCCGGCGCCACCACGCGCATGCTCATCGATCGCTTCCCGCAAGCCGAGATTCTCGCCGTCGCCAATTCCGCCCCGATGCTCGCCGAGGCGCGCCGCAGCCTGCCCGATATGAGCTTCGAGGAGACGGACATCGCCGAATGGCGGCCGCGTCGGCGCCCCGACCTCATCTTCGCCAACTCGTCGCTGCAATGGCTGCGCACCCACGAAACGCTGTTTCCCCGCCTGATGAGCTACCTCGCCGAGGGCGGCGCGCTGGCGGTGCAGATGGCCGACAACCTCCACGAGCCGAGCCACTCGCTGATGCGCATGATCGCCGCCGACGGGCCGTGGACCGACCGTCTCGCGCCGATCGCCGAGACGCGCACCGTCATCGGCACCCACGGCGACTATTACGAATGGCTGAGGCCGCTTTCCGATCGGCTCGACATCTGGGCGACGACCTACGTCCACCCCTTGAGCGGCGTCGAGGCGGTGGTCGACTGGTTCCGCAGCGGCGCGCTGCGGCCGTTCCTCGATCCGCTCGACCCGCGCGAGCAGGAGGAGTTCCTGGCGCGCTACCGGCGCGACCTCGCCGACGCCTATGACGCCGCCCCCGACGGCCGCCTGCTGTTCCTCTACCCGCGCCTGTTCATCTACGCGCGCAAGGCCGCCGCACGGCGGTAAGGCGGTCGGCGAGGGGAATTGCCGTGACGCCGGCTCGATTCCCTTAGCCGATCGTCATCAAGCTCGCGTTCCCCCCGGCCGCCGTCGTGTTGATGCAGATCGATCGCTCGGCGACGAGGAAATCGAGCGGCGCCGGGTCGCCGCCGCGCAGGGCCTCGGCGGAAGTGCGGAAGACCGCGGCGATCGGGCCCGGGCGGGCGGCGACGGCGGCCAGCAGGTCCAACAGCGCCGCGCCTTCGCGATCGGTGAGCGCGGCGTCGATGCGATCGGCCGCCGCTGCGGAGACGACGTCGCCTTGCAGCGCCTTCGGCAGCGCGGCGAGGAGCGCCCCCGCCGCGGGCCCGTCGAGGGCGGCGCGGGCGCCCGCGGCGAGCGCGCAAGCGATCTGGGCGATCATCGAGTCTTCGCTGGCCGCGTCGCACAACACCGTGCCGCGGGCGACGAGCGCATAGAGATTGCGCTCGCCGACCGGACCGGGAAGCTCGATATCGAGCCCGAAGCGCGAGGCGCGCGTGAGCGCGGCGCAAAGGTCGGCGAGCTCGCCCCGGCCCCTCTCGGCCAGGTCACGCGCAAACGCTTCGGCGGCGGGCGCGGGGCGCCGGCCGGCAGCGGCGGCCAATTCGCCGGCGAAGCCGCCATGAGCCGCTTGAGATAGAGCGGCCCGCCCGCCTTCGGCCCGGTGCCGGAAAGGCCATGGCCGCCGAACGGCTGCGCGCCGACCACCGCGCCGATGATGTTGCGGTTGATGTAGATGTTGCCGGCGGCGAGCCGGCCGCTCACCAGCGCGATCGTCGAGTCGAGGCGCGAATGGGCGCCCCCGGTCAGCGCATAGCCGGTGGCGTTGAGCGCGTCGATCAGCTGGGGCAACGCCTCGCGCTTGAAGCGCAGCGCGTGCAGCACCGGGCCGAACACTTCGCGCCCGAGATCGGCGACCGAATGGATCTCGATCAGCGTCGGCGCGACGAAGAACCCGTGCGCGCAGGCCTCCCCGAGCGGCTCGGCGTGGACCGCAAAGCCGCGCGCCCGCATCGAGGCGACGTAGGCGTTGAGGCCCGCGCGCGCTTCGGCCGAGATGACCGGGCCGACGTCGGCGCTCAAGGCGTCGGGCGGCGCGACGACGAGTTCGCGCATCGCGGATTTCAGCATGGCGAGCATGCGCTCGGCGACGTCGTCCTGCAGGCAGAGGACGCGCAAGGCCGAACAGCGTTGCCCCGCCGAATCGAAGGCCGAGGCCAGCGCATCGGCGATGACCTGCTCGGGCAGCGCGGAGCTGTCGACGATCAGCGCGTTCTGCCCGCCGGTCTCGGCGATGAGGGGGATCGGCTGGCCGTCGGGGCGCAGGCGTCTCGCCAGTCCCGCGGCGATCAATTTCGCCACCTCGGTCGAGCCGGTGAACATGACGCCGCCGACGTTCTCGTGCGCGGTCATCACGGCGCCGACCGCGCCGTCGCCTGGGATCAGGATCAGCGCGTCCTCGGGGATTCCCGCCGCGTGCATGAGGCGCACCGCCTGGGCCGCGATGAGCGGCGTCTCCTCGGCCGGCTTGGCGATCACCGCGTTGCCGGCGGCGAGCGCGGCGGCGATCTGGCCGGTGAAGATGGCGATGGGGAAGTTCCATGGGCTGATGCAGACGACAATTCCCAGCGGGCGATGGGTCGCGTTGGAAACATCGCCAGCGATTCGCGCCGCGTAGTAGCGCAGGAAATCGATCGCCTCGCGCACGTCGCCGAGCGCGTTGGGGAGGGTCTTGCCCGCTTCGCGGCAGATCAGGCCGGCGAGCCTGTGGGCGTCCGCCTCGAATCGCGCCGCCGCGGCGACGAGGACGCGCGCCCGTTCGCTCGGCTCGAGCGCGCTCCAGACGCGCCGGCCGCGCGCGGCGCGCGCAAACGATTCCTCGACCTGCGCGGCGCCGGCGTCGGCGACATGGCCGATGACGTCGCGCCCGTCGGCCGGGTTGAGAATGGCGCGCGCCGCGGGCCACGCGGCGCCCGCGTGCCAATCCCCCTTCGCGCTCGCCTCGAGCGCTTGCCCGAGCGCGGCCAGGCGCGCTTCGTTGCTGAAGTCGAGGCCGGCCGAATTGGCGCGCTCGGGAGCGAAGAGGTCGCGCGGGTTGACGATCTTTTCGTGCGGCGCGCCGACGGGCGCAAGCGCGCGCGCCGCCTCGAGGGGATCGGCGATCAGTTCGTCGACCGAAACGGAGGCGTCGGCGATGCGGTTGACGAAGGAGGTGTTGGCGCCGTTCTCCAACAGGCGGCGCACGAGATAGGCGAGCAGCGTCTCGTGGGAGCCGACCGGCGCATAGACGCGGCACGGCCGGGCGGCGCGCCCCTTGCCGACGATCTGGTTGTAAAGCGGCTCGCCCATGCCGTGCAGGCACTGAAACTCGTACTGCCCGGCGTAGAAATTCTTTCCCGCCATCGCATGGACGGTGGCCAGCGTCAGCGCGTTATGGGTGGCGAATTGCGGGAAGATCGCATCCGGGGCGTCGAGCAGCAGCCGGGCGCAGGCGATGTAGGAAACGTCGGTGTGAATCTTGCGGGTGAAGACGGCGAAGCCTTCCAGGCCGTCGACCTGGGCGCGCTTGATCTCGCTGTCCCAATAGGCGCCCTTCACCAGGCGCAGCATGATTCGCCGCTTGGTGGCGCGGGCGAGATCGATGATCCAGCCGAGCGTGGCGGCGGCGCGCTTCTGATAGGCCTGCACGACGAAGCCGACGCCGTTCCAACCCGCCATGGCCGGATCGCGGCAGAGCGTCTCCAAAAGGTCGAGCGATAGGTCGAGCCGCTCCGATTCCTCGGCGTCGATGTTGACGCCGACGTCGAGTTCGCGCGCCAACGCGGCCAAGCGCAGCAAGCGCGGATAGAGTTCGGCCATCACCCGCCGGCGCTGGGCGCGCGCGTAACGCGGATGCAGCGCCGAAAGCTTGATGGAAAGCCCCGGCCCCTCGTAGATGCCGCGCCCGGCGGACGCCGCGCCGATCGCGCCCACCGCCGCTTCGTACGAAGACAGATAGCGCTCGGCGTCCTCGGCGGTCGCGGCCGCTTCCCCGAGCATGTCGAAGGAATAGCGGTAGCCGCGCGCCTCCAGCGGCCGCGCGGCGGCAAGCGCCGCCTCGATCGTCTCGCCGCAGACGAATTGTTCGCCCAGCACGCGCATCGCCGTATCGACGCTGGCGCGGATGATCGGCGCGCCGGAGCGCGCGATGAGACGGGTCAGCGTCGCCGCGAGCCCCGTTTCGTCGACCGCGCCGATGAGCTGGCCAGTGATCAAGAGCCCCCAGGTCGCCGCGTTGACGAAAGGCGAAGGCGAGCGGCCGACATGGGCGCGCCATTCGCCACCGCCGATCTTGTCGGCGATCAGCGCGTCGCGCGTCGCCGCGTCGGGAACGCGCAGCAGCGCTTCGGCCAGACACATCAGGGCGACGCCCTCCTGGCTGGACAGCGCGTACTCGCGCATCAGTCCTTGCACCAGCCCGGTCGTCGGCCGCGCGCGCAAGCCTTCGATCAGGCTGCGCGCCAGCGCGCGCGCTCGGCCCGCGACCGGCGCCGGCAGTTCCGCCGCCCCCAGCAGCTCCGGCAGGCATTGCGTCTCGGGCGCGCGGGTGAGGGCGTCGATGGCGGCGCGCCGCGCGTCGTGGCCGACGAGCTCGGCGGCGAAGGCCGAAAACGGCGCTGGCGGCCGCAAGGCGGTTCCGGCGGCCGACGTTTCGCTGCTGACGGACATGCGAACTCCTGGGAGGCGGCGAAGCGCCGCCGAGAATCATACACGGATCGCCACGCCCCTCAAGGAATCGGCGCGAGGACGGTCAATGCGCCGCACCCGCCAAATCGCCGGCGATTGACCATAAATTGGGCGCCGCTTTTTTTTGATTGCTGCACCGCAATATATCTGCTAGTTTCAAAAATATGACTTTCTCTTGCCATGAATGGCTGCGAAGTCAGCAGGAGCGGGCGGCAGACAGCACCGAGGACGCGATGGGCACGACCTGGAAGACGAAATGGGGCGTACGACGCGTTCGCAAAGATCCGCCGACGATCGAGGAGGCTTTGATCGCGGCGGAGAGCCTGACCGACGATTTGGCGCAGCGCGTCGATATCGCCGCGGCGCTGATGGGCGTCTCGCCCGACGAGGTCAAGGTCTTGGCGGCCAAGCAGGCCAGCCTTTCGCGCGGTCGCTCGACGTTGGTGGCGGGCCGCAATCGGGCGGTCGTGGTCGAATACAAGCGGCCGCGCACGATCCGACCGCCGGCTGCGGCGCCGGCGCGCCGCTGAAAGGGCCGATATCCGGCTTGGCGCGCGCAGGCGCTTGAGGCGAGACGCCCCGGATTGGCGCTTCCCCTTTGCGCGCCGACGGGTTAGCAACACGCGATGCTTTACGCTCCGCGCCTCCCCACCGGGCCAGACACGCGCAACGTGCTCTTTCGCCTGCTTCGCGAGTTCGGCCGCGAGCACGCCTTGGGCTATGCGCTCGCGACGCTCCTGCTCGGTCTGATCGCGTTCTCCAACATTTCGGTCGCGTGGCTGTTGCGGCCCGTGCTCAACGGCATGGTGACCGCGGAGAGATTGGGCCAAGCGCGCTTCCTGGCGTTCGAGGCGGCGGGCCTCTTCGTTCTGCGCGGCGCGGCGACCTACGGTTCGATCCTGGTGCTGTCGCGCATCGGCAACCGCATCGTCGCCACCGCGCAGCGGCGCGTGTTCGAGCGCCTGCTCAACCAGAACGTCGCCTTCTTCCAGGATCGCCATTCCAGCGAATTCGTTTCGCGGCTCGCTTTCGCCGCCAACGGCGTGCGCGACGCGCTGCAACTCGTCGTTCAGGGCTTCGCGCGCGACGCCGTCACGGTCGTCGGCCTCGTTGTGGTCATGATCGCGCGCGATCCGTTTCTCGCCTTCGGCGCGCTCCTGGCCCTTCCGCTGGCGACCTTTTTCGTCCGACGGATTTTGCGCCGAGTGCGCGAATTCGCCAAGCGGTCCTTCGACGGCTCGACGCAGATCGTCCAGACGATGGGCGAGACCGTGCTCGGCATGCGGATCGTCAAGGCGTTCAACCTCGAGGGCGAAATGCGCGATCGCATGACGCGCGCGATCCGCACCGTCGAGCGCTCGGCCAATCGCATCGCCGCCGGCGGCGGATTGACCACGATGCTCGCCGATTCGCTGGCGGGCCTGGCGATCGGCTTCGCCATCTTTTACGGCTCCTGGCGAATCAGCGCCGAGCACGCCGACGTCGGCGCCTTCGGCTCCTTCCTCGGCGCGTTGCTGATGGCCTACGAGCCCGCCAAACGGCTCGGCCGCTTTCCCGTCGACATTCAGAACGGTCTGGTCGGATCGCGCCTGATTTATGAAGTGCTCGACGCGCCGCTCGGCGACGAGCCGCGCCCGGGTCTGGCGCCGCTGGAGGTCACCCTCGGGCGGGTGGTCGTCGAAGGCGCCCATTTCGCCTATCGCCCTGACGAAGAGGTCATCAGCGGGCTCGATCTCGTCGCCGAGCCGAGCCAGACGACGGCGCTCGTCGGGCCATCGGGGGGCGGCAAATCGACCATTCTCGGCCTCATCCAGCGGTTCCATGCGCTCAGCGCCGGACATTTGACGATCGACGGCCAGGACGTCGGCGCCGTCGACCTCGCCTCGCTCCGGGGAAAAATCGCCTTCGTCTCGCAGGACGTCTTTCTCTTTCGCGGCACCATCCGCGACAACATCGCGCTGGGCAGAATCGGCGCCTCGGACGCCGATATCGTCGCGGCGGCGCGCAAGGCCCACGCGCATGATTTCATCATGCAGTTCGCCGACGGTTATGAAACCAACGTCGGCGAGCAAGGGGCGCAATTGTCGGGGGGCCAGCGCCAGCGCGTCGCCATCGCCCGCGCGATCCTCAAGGACGCGCCGATATTGTTGCTCGACGAGCCGACGGCGGCGCTCGATTCGGAATCCGAGCGCGAAGTGCAAAAAGCCCTCGACGGCTTACGCAAGGGACGCACCACGATCGTCGTCGCCCATCGCCTGCAGACCATCATCGGCGCCGATCGCATCTTCGTCATCGAGAACGGGCGCGCCACCGAATCCGGGTCGCACCGCGAGCTCATCGCGCGCGGCCGATCCTATTGCACCTTCTTCGCCGCTCAGTTCGGCCCCGAAGCGCTGAAATCGCTGGCGTGACCGACGCTCGACGGCGAACCGCGGCCGGCGGCGCGCGGCTCAGAAATGGGCGAGACTGGCCGCCGAGGGCCGCGTGGTGCGATATTGGCTGCGCGCCGCGATATCGGCGGCGATCGCGCTGATCGCCAGCAAGGTCGCCCAGGTCAGGTCCGACAGGTCCACCGACAGGAAGCCGAGCGTCAGGTTGCAGGCAAGGGCGGCGGCGAGGTAGGGCGCGAGCCGCGGCGGCGCCTGGCGGATGGCGCGAAACCCGAGCCATGCGCCGACCGCCGCAATCAGCGCCCCGACGATTCCGAGCTCGTACCAGACCTCGAAGGCGAGCGCGTGCGGCGTCTGCGGCGGCAGGATTCCGGCGCGCACGCCGCGCACGACGGTCTCGAAGCCGTGCCCGGTCAGCAAATGCGCCTTGTCGTGCTGGAAGACGAGCGACGCCACGCGCAGGCTCGGATAGGGAGCGGGCAGCGATCCCAGCTTCGCGTGGAGCACCCACGCCCCGAACGTCGGGGCGATCGCTGCGACGAGCGGACAAAAAACGATGAGCCCCACGGCGAGCCAACTCAAATCGCGCGTGGTGCGGTTGAGGTCGGACACCGCGAAGGACAAGGCCGCAAAGCCGGCGAACAGCGCCGTCATCGTCGCAGGCTGGCCGATCGCCGAGGCGTAGATGAAGGCGAGGATCAGCAACAGGCGCGCATAGCCGTTGCGCCCGCGCGCCGCGAGCGCTCCCATCGTCGGAAACAACAGGACCGCGATGGCGACGCCGGCCTCGGGAATGCGGCTTTCGTCCAGGGCGACCCCCTGCAGCGCCACGACCCAGGCCACGAGAATCGCCGCCATGACGCACAGAAGCCCGATCGGAAAGAGATAAAGTTCGGTCGCGCGCGCGTGTTCGCGCGTCGTCGTCAGGGCGAGCAGGACCGCCAAGACCAGGCCGGCGAGCTTGAAGACGTGCTGCGCGGCGGGAATCGGAAAGGGGGTCCACAGGATCGACAGCGCCGCCCAGCCCAGCCCGGCCAACACGACCAGGGTCAGCGGCAACCGGAGAGCGCCGCGGATGCGCGTCAACACGCCCGCCGGGGGATCGAGGACGGCCGAAAACAGGATGAGCACGACGCCGATCGGGAACAGAACATTGGCCGCGAGGGGATGCAGAACCACGCTGGTCGGGGCGGCGATCGCCAGAACGACATAGCCCACCCGCGCGAGGAAGCGCGAGGCGTCCTCGACGTCGTCCTCGAGCGCCGAATCCGGGAACCGAGCCATGCCCATCCGACCCACTGAAACAATGTCTTATACGACGGCGCGCGCCGCGGCGCTGTGGGCTTAGGGCAACACTCGGCCGTCAAATTGGCGCCGATCGGAGCGGCCCGCCGCCGGGCGGCCGAGCGGAGGCGCTGCGCGGCGGGCCCGTGACGGCGCCTCGGTCCGGCCGCATCCGTCGGCCCGGGCCGGCCCGCGACAGTGAACCCGCGCCCGGCGTGGGGTTGCTCCATGGCGTCGCTTCAAAGCGTTTGCGCGCCGCGCTCGAAGCTGCGATGCTGACCGGACTCGGCAGCGGGACGCCTCGCGCATGGGGTTGAGGCGGAGAATGAGGCAAGACGCCAACGAAGCGCCGGGGTTTCCGCCCGCGGCTGAACCGGGCCGCGCCTCGAACAACCGCCCGCTCATCGCCGGCGCCGTCGCGGCCTGTCTCGGCCTCCTCCTCGTCCAGCTTCTGCTCATCGGCCGCATCGAATTGACCTTCGACGAGGCCTACTACACGCTGTGGTCCCGGCGTCTCGCCTGGGGCTATTACGATCATCCGCCGATGGTCGCCGCGTGGATCCGCGCCTCGACGACCCTGTTCGGGCCTTCCGAATTCGGCGTGCGCGCGCTGGGGACGTTGATCGCCGGCGCGCTGCCGGCGGTCATTGCCGCCGTGGCGTGGCGCCTCTTCGGATCGATCCGCGTCGCCGCCCTCGCCAGCCTGATGTGGGTCGGCATGCCGCTCGTCGCGGAAGCCCCGCTGGCGACGCCGGATTCCCCGCTGGTCGTCTGGTGGATGCTCGGCTTGGCCGCGTTGGTCGAGATCTGGCGCACCGGCCGCACAGTCTGGTGGCTCGCCCTCGGCGTCGCGTTCGGCCTTGCCCTCCTGTCGAAATTCACCGCCGCGTTTTTCGGCGCCGGCGTCGCGCTGGCGCTGCTGACGACGCCCTCGCTGCGGCGCTGGCTCGCCTCGCCCGCGCCCTACGGGGCGGCCCTCGTCGGACTGGCGGTCTTCGCGCCGTTTCTCCTTTGGAACGCCGAGCACGACTGGGCGACGTTCGCCAAGCAGCTCGGCCGCGTGCCCGCGCGCGCTTTCGCCCCGCAATTCCTGGTCGAATTCGTCCTCTTGCAGATCGGCCTGATGAATCCGCTGGTCTTCGTCGCCGCGGCGGCGGCCGTCGGCGCGACGCTTTGCACCCGCGGCCGCCCGCTCAACCGGGAGGAGGAGGCGCGCCGGCTGCTCCTCGCCTCGATCGCGCCGGCGATCGTTTATTTCGCCTTCCATGCGCTCCATAGCCGCGTGGAGGGCAATTGGCTGGCGCCGCTTTATCCCGCCCTGGCGGTCCTCGCCGCCGAGGCGGCGGCGCGCGCTCAGGCGCAGGCCGCCGCCTCCGGCTGGCGACGGTTGGTCGCCGCGTGCGGACGCTACGCCGCCCCCCTCGGTCTCGCCGCGGCGCTCATCGTCTACGGGCAGGCGACCACCGAATTCCTGCCGCTCGGCAAGGCCGATCCGACCCTGCGGATCGGCGGCTGGCGCGAGTTGACGCGCGAGGTCGACCAACTGGCGCGCGGCCAGGGAGCGGCCTTCGTCCTGACGCGCGGCTACGCCACGACCGCGTTGCTGACCTATTACGGCGACCCGGCGCTTCCCGTCGTGGAGCGCGACCAGCGCGAACGCTGGCGCTTCGAGGATGAGCCGGCGGAGGCGCTGTTCGAAGCGCCGGGCGTCGCGCTCGGCAGGGCGGACGGCAGCTTCGCCGGCGTTCTCGCCGCGCATTTCGCCCATGCCGACGAGCTGGCGCGGCTCGAACGGCGTCGCGACGGCCGACCGGTCGAATCCTTCATCGTCTATCGCCTCGCCGATCCGATCCCGCCCGTCCTCGAACCGATCGGCGGCGAAAGCGGCGATCCTGATCCCGGACGGCGCGGCAAATCGCTTTCGCCGGGCGTCGCCAATCCATCGCCATGAACGACGCGCCCGTCTTTCCCGCCCTCGAGACGGCGAACGCCGCGCTCCGCCAAAGGGCGCGGGGCGAGATTCGCGCCGTCTTCGTGCGCGCCGGCGAACGCTGCGAAGCCGCGCGGGTCTACGAGACCGGCGGTCTGCGCTTGCGCTTTCCGCGCGCCGGCGCCGAATGCGAGGCGGTGGTCGTCAACACCGGCGGCGGCATGGCGGGCGGGGATCGATCGCGCGTCGATCTGACGGCGGGGCGGCAGGCGCGCGTCGTCGCGACGACCCAGTCGGCCGAAAAAATCTACCGTTCGGAGGGCGAGGCGGTTCGCGTCGAAGTCCGTCTGCGCGTCGAATCGGGCGGCGCGCTCGCCTGGATTCCGCAGGAGACGCTGCTGTTCGAGGCCGCCCGTCTCGAACGCAGCCTCGAAGCCGACGTCGCCGCCGACGCTTCGCTGCTCCTGGTCGAAGCCGTCACCTTCGGCCGCCTGGCCTCCGGCGAGACGCGAATCGCGGCGCGCTTTCGCGATCGCTGGCGGGTGCGGCGCGATGGCCGGTTGATCTTCGCCGAGGAGGCGCGGCTCGATGACGCCGGCGCGGCGCTCGATCGGCCTGCGGTTGGCCGCGGCGCGCGCGCCATCGCTGCGATTCTGAGCGTGGCGCCCAATGCCGAGGCGCAATTGCCTGCGCTGAGGGCGGCGCTCGAGGGGATCGCGGCGCGCGAAGGGGCGCCGCTCGACGCCGGCGCCAGCGCCTTCGACGGCATGGCGGCGGCGCGGCTCGCCTCGCCCTCGCCGAGCCGATTGCGCGCGGCGGTGATCGAGGCCATGCTGGCGTTGCGCGGCCGCGAGGCGCCGCGCGTGTGGTCGTGACGGCGAGAGTCTTGCTTGATCGCCCACGACAAGGAGGGGGCTCAGGCGCATGAATCTCACCCCGCGCGAAAAAGACAAATTGCTGATCGCCATGGCGGCGATGGTGGCGCGCCGGCGCCTCGAGCGCGGCGTCAAGCTCAACCACCCGGAAGCGGTGGCCCTCATCACCGACTTCGTCGTCGAGGGCGCGCGCGACGGGCGCACCGTCGCCGAGCTGATGGAGGCGGGCGCCCACGTCGTCGCCGCCGATCAGGTGATGGACGGCGTCGCCGCGATGATCCCCGACATTCAGGTCGAGGCGACCTTTCCCGACGGCTCGAAACTCGTCACCGTGCACCATCCGATCCGCGGCGCCGAAGACCGGCTCGTCCCCGGCGAAGTTCTCGCCGAGCCCGGCGAGATCGTGATGAACGAGGGGCGCGAGACGATCACGCTGGAGGTCGCCAATTCCGGCGACCGGCCCATCCAGGTCGGCTCGCACTATCATTTCTTCGAGACCAACCCGGCGCTGAAGTTCGAACGCGCCCGCGCGCGCGGCTTCCGCCTCGACATCGCCGCGGGAACCGCGATCCGCTTCGAGCCCGGCCAGACGCGCGAGGTGCGGCTGGTGGCGATCGCCGGCAAGCGCCACGTCTTCGGCTTCCGCCAGGAGGTGATGGGGAAGGTGTGAGACTTGCGCGGCGCGCCGGCGGTTCAGAATAATTTGCAATTGTCGCGCAAGTCGACATTTGGTAAGGAGAAGGGAAATTCGTAAGGAAAATTCCATGGCGTCTTACCCAGCGACGCTAACGAGCAAGGGCCAGATCACCCTGCCGGCGGAGGTGCGCGCGCTGTGGCGGGTGCGGCCGGGCGATCAGATCGAGTTCTTCCAGGATCATCTCGGCGATTGGCGCGTGAGGCCGCTGACGGCCGGACCGCTCGATTTTCTCGCCCATTTGCCGCCGCGCGCCAAGCTTGCCGGCGTCTCCGGCGACGAGGATGCGATCGCTCACGCGGTGATCGAGCGAAACGCGCCGCCGGCGCGCCGAAAGGCGGCGGGATGATCGGCCTCGACACCGACATCCTGTTGCGCGCCGCGCTCAACGACGACGCCACCCAATCCGTGCTGGCGCGGGAAATCCTTTCGCGGCTGACGGCGGAGAATCCGGGCGTCGTGAACAGCGTCGTTCTCGCGGAATTCGCATGGACGCTCCGCAGCGGCTATAACTACGACCGTTCGGACATCGTGGGAGCGATCCGGACCATGCTTCGCAGCCGCGGCTACAGGTTTCCGGACCGGCGCGCGATCTCGCTCGCGCTCTCCCGCTGCGAGTCGGATGGACTGAGTTTTCCCGACGCGCTGATCGGCGAGATCAGTCGCGCCGCGGGCTGCGACGTCACGCTGACATTCGACGAGAAGGCCGCCAAGTCCAGCGCGTTTCAGCGCGCCCATTAGATCCCGGAGCCGCCATGCGCAATTCCGCCACCGCCCTCCCCCGCGCCGCCTACGCCGACATGTTCGGCCCCACCAAGGGCGACCGGGTGCGGCTCGCCGACACTGAACTTTTCGTCGAGATCGAGAAGGACTTCACCACCTACGGCGAGGAGGTGAAGTTCGGCGGCGGCAAGGTCATCCGCGACGGCATGGGGCAGGCCCAGACGACGCGGGCGCGCGGCGCCGTCGACACGGTCATCACCAACGCGACCATCCTCGATCATTGGGGCATCGTCAAAGCCGACGTCGGCTTGCGCGACGGCCTCATCGCCGCCATCGGCAAGGCCGGCAATCCCGACATCCAGCCGGGCGTGACGATCGTCATCGGGCCGGGCACGGAAGTGATCGCCGGCGAGGGCAAGATTCTCACCGCCGGCGGCTTCGACACCCACATCCATTTCATCTGCCCCCAGCAGATCGAGGAGGCGCTGACGAGCGGCGTCACCTCGATGCTGGGCGGGGGCACGGGACCGGCGACCGGCACGTTCGCCACCACCTGCACCCCTGGCCCCTGGCACATCGCGCGGATGATCGAGGCGGCCGACGACTTTCCCATGAATCTCGGCTTCGCCGGCAAGGGCAACGCCAGCAAGCCCGCCGCGCTGATCGAGCAGGTCGAGGCGGGCGCCTGCGCGCTGAAGCTGCACGAGGACTGGGGCACCACGCCCGCGGCCATCGACTGCTGCCTGTCGGTCGCCGACGACTACGACATCCAGGCGATGATCCACACCGACACGCTCAACGAATTGGGCTTCGTCGAGGACACCATCAAGGCGTTCAAGGGCCGCACCATCCACGCCTTCCACACCGAGGGGGCGGGCGGCGGCCACGCCCCCGACATCATCCGTGTCGCGGAATTGCCCAACGTGCTGCCGTCCTCGACCAATCCGACGAAGCCCTTCACACGCAACACGCTCGACGAGCACCTGGACATGCTGATGGTCTGCCATCACCTCGACAGCGCCATCCCCGAGGATTCCGCCTTCGCCGAGAGCCGCATCCGCAAGGAGACGATCGCCGCCGAGGACATCCTGCACGATCTCGGCGCGCTCAGCATGATGTCGAGCGACAGCCAGGCGATGGGCCGGGTCGGCGAGGTGATCATCCGCACCTGGCAGACCGCCGACAAGATGAAGCGCCAGCGCGGGCGCCTGGAGGGCGACACGCCGCGCAACGACAATTTCCGCGTCAAGCGCTACGTCGCCAAGTACACCATCAACCCGGCGATCGCCCACGGCGTTTCGCGCCACATCGGCTCGGTCGAGAAGGGCAAGCTCGCCGACCTCGTGCTTTGGAGCCCGGCCTTCTTCGGCGTCAAGCCCGACCTCGTCATCAAGGGCGGCGTCATCGCCGCCGCCCCGATGGGCGACCCCAACGCCTCCATCCCCACCCCGCAGCCGATCCACTATCGCCCGATGTTCGGCGCCTATGGCCGGGCGCGCACCGGTTCGTCGCTAACTTTTGTGTCGGGCGCGGCGGCGGAGGCGGGCCTGGCGCGCAAGCTGAAGGTGGAAAAGCGCCTCGTCGCGGTCGAGAACACCCGCAAGATCGGCAAGAAGAACCTGATCCACAACGGCGCGACGCCCAAGATCACGGTCGACCCGGAGACCTACGCGGTGACCGCGGACGGCGCGCTGCTGGTCTGCGAGCCGGCCGACAAGCTGCCGATGGCGCAGAGGTACTTTTTGTTTTGAGGGGAACTGCGGCCAACGTCTCGCACCAAAGAATTTCTTCTGCGGAACCCGGCCGTCCCGTCGGGCCATCTGCGCCAAGTCGAGGAGCGCGATCGATCCGGCGCGTGTCATTCCCGCGCAAGCGGGAATCCAGCGCCTGCCGAGGGCCGCGGCGGCGGAAGGACTGGATCCCCACTTGCGCGGGGATGACGGAGGGTCGGGAGCTGACGGCGCGCTCGGCCGCCGCCCGTCTCACCGGTTCAGAGTTTCGTACAAATCCGCCCAGGTCGGATTGAAACTCTCGATCAGCTCCAGCCTCCAACGGCGCTCCCACTTCTTCAGCCGCTTTTCGCGGGCGATCGCCTCGTTGACGTCGTCGTAGGTTTCGTACCAAACGAGCTGCCTCACGCCGTATTTCGCGGTGAACTTGCCGCCCGCGCCCGTGCGGTGCTGATGCGCGCGCATGCCGAGGTTGTTGGTCACGCCGATATAGAGCGTCCCATTGCGCCGACTGGCCATGACGTAAACGGCGAAGGTTCTGGGCATTTTCGCTGCGGCGACAAGCGGGCGGGAGAAATGAGAACATTGCCGACGTGACATTTCAGCCCACTGTCATTCCCGCGCGAGCGGGAATCCAGCGCCTGCCGAGGGCCGCGGCGGTGGGAGGACTGGATCCCCGCTTGCGCGGGGATGACAAGGAGGTCGCGTGCGGGCGCACCCCGTGTCCACGAAGCCCGTCGCCAAGCCGGCGCCTCAGCGCTTAGGCGGAGCGTCGACTAGCGTACCGCCGCGCTTGCTGCCGATCTCGCCATTCTTGTCGCTACGCCCCGCCTCAGCAAACCCGCCGCCTCGTTCACCCGCCGTCGCCGCGAGCATCTCCCGCCGCAGGATGGCGTTGATGCGCGACTGGTAACCTTTGCCCTGTGCGCGCAGCCACGCCAGCACGTCGGCGTCGATACGCACGGTGGTCGAAGTCTTGATCGGCTTGTAGAAACGGCCGCGCGCCGCCTCGTTCCAGAACTTCGCCGTCAGCGGCGGAATCTCGCTGTAATCGATATCGCTTTCGGGCCGGGCGGCCAGCGCCGCCAGCTCGGCTTTCTGCTTCTCGGTCAGCGGCGGCAGGTTGGCGAGATCGATCTCGCGCCTAACGAGTTTCTTGCTCATAGCGTCTCCGTTCTTTCCGGTCCGCCGCTCGGGCGGAAATGATGCGAATGATCTCGGTGGGTTCTCCGTCCTCGTCCTCATCCCGGATGGTGTGAGCGACCAGCAGCAGGACGCGACCCTCGACCATGCCGAGTGTTTGCCAGCGCCGTTCGCCGCCCTCGACGCGGTCCTGTTCGGTGAGGGCGAGAGGGTCGGCGAACGCCCGCATGGCGATCTCGAAGCTCACCCCGTGATTGCGCAGATTGGCGGCCGCCTTGACGGGGTCCCACTCGAAACGAGTCGCCATACAAAAGTGTTACTACAAACCACGTTGTCGGGCAATGGCGCCATTTTTGGCCCGAAGGCGCCGAGGCGCGGGGACGGTTCGATCGCCGCCATCGTCTTCGAACGCGCCGCATTGGCAAGCGCGTGGTCGCCCCTGCCCCACGGCCGCGGCGGTCCGCCCCTCCCTCGCCCCTCAGTCCTCTTTGGCCCGCAGCGCGAGAAGTCCCAGCAGCGCTTCGTCGCGCTGCCGCGCCAGATCATCGATTGTGCGGTCGCCGGCTTCCTTCTCGACCCCGGCGATGAGCGTCTGCGTCGTCGCCGGGGTGAATTCGGTCGGCGCGCCCAAATCGCGCCACCAGGCGGCGAACGAACCGCCGAGATGGGCGAGGAAATGGCGCATCCCTCCCGGACCGCCGCCAAGATGGAACACGAGATTGGGCCCCATCACGCCCCAACGCAGCCCGGGTCCCCAGGACACCGCCGCGTCGGCGTCGGCGACATCGACCACGCCCTCCTCGATCAGGTGGACGACCTCCCGCCAAAGCGCCGCCTGCAGCCGGTTCGCCACATGGCCGATGACCTCTTTGCGCAGGCGAATCGGCTTCTTGCCGACGGACCGGTAAAACGCCATCGCGCGCTCGACCGTTTCGGGCGACGTCCTGGCGCCGCCGACGACTTCGACCAACGGAATCAGGTGCGGCGGATTGAAGGGATGGCCGATGACGCAACGCTCGGGATGCGACGCACAGCCCTTTTGGATCTCGCTCATCATCAGGCCGGACGAGCTCGAGGCGATGATCACGTTGGCGGGCGCCAGTTCGTCAAGCCGCCGATAGAGCCGTTGCTTGACCTCGATGCGTTCGGGCCCGCTTTCTTGGATGAAATCGGCGCCTTCGATTGCAATCGGCAAGTCGGCCGCGAACGCGAGATTGGCTTGCGAGGCGCCGGGCGCGAGCCCGAGCCGCTCGAGCGCCGGCCACGCCTTGTCGACGAAGCGTCTCAATGACGTCTCGGCGTCCGCGGCGACGTCGGTCGCCACAACTTTCAGACCCTTGGCGAGAAACAGGGCGGCCCAGCTTGCGCCGATCACGCCGGCGCCGACAACCGCCGCCCGGCCCGCCGATTCCCTCATGGAAATTCGCCCTGTTCTTCGCGGCGCGCTCGGACGAATTCCGCCGATATCGCCATGATATAACGGCGGAATGAACCTCACATTGCCCCGGTTGGCCCGATCTGACAAGTCAGCGGCGACGCCGCGCGGTCGTCGCCATGAGGTTCATTGCCGCCCGGGGAGTTCGGAATGCGCCGCCTTCACCCGCCGCACATCGCCAGCGGCGCGATCGGGGCGCGGTTCTTGGCGAGAATGAAGGCGTAGTAGCCCCCCTCGCGGCCCATCCCAGCGGGAAACGTTATCCTGCCCAGCGGGTCGATCTCGCCATAGGAGGGCCGCAGCCGCTCGATATCGGGACACAGGCTTACGAACAGAATCGGCTCCGCGGCGGACGGCGTCAGCGGGGCGATGGGATCGAACCGCGGCTCGTCGACGGGCGGCCACGACAGAACGGCTTGCGGCTTGTCGCGCCAGTAATAGCGGATCGGCATCACCTCGCCGCGCGAATCGTTGGCGATCGTCGGCGCGCCGAGCGTCGTCGCGAGACCGCCGACGCTTTCGGCAAAGTTCCGCGGGCCGATGACGGCGGAATACGGGTTTCGAATGTTGAGAAAGCGCACGGGCAGATCCGTCGCGACCAAGCCGCCGACGATCACCATCATTTGGAAGACCGCGCCGAGCGCGACGCTGCCCCAAAGCCAAACCCACGCCTTTCGTCGCGTCAGGACGGCCGCGGTCAGGATCAAGCCTGAGACGACGGCCGGCGAGGCCCAATTGGCGTAAGCATGGGCGAAGAAGGCGAACACGGTCACGACAACGATCGGCGTGACGAAAAATGCGACCATCAGCCGGTCTTGCTCAATCTGCGCGCTGGATTTGAATTTGAACGCCGCCAGGATCATCACCGCGAAGACGACCGGCCCGAAGACCGCAAATTGCGTTGCAAGAAACGCCAGCGCCCGCAGGAGGCTCGGCGAAGCGTCGGGCTCGATCACCAGCGAGGCGGTGTGACCGAACGTCATAAACCCGTGCGAGGCGTTCCACGCCAGGTTCGGGGACACGATCAGGGCGGCGAGCAAAAAACTGAGCCAAATCAAGGGTTGCTTGAGAGCCTCGCGAGCACGCCGGCTGGCGAAGGCGGCAAGCGCCATCCCGGGGATGAAGTAGATCATCGCGTATTTCGACAGGAGGCCGAGCCCGATCGCCGCGCCGAGGACCAACGCCCAGCCGATCCGCGGCCTCATCAAGAATTTGACATAAGCCAGAAGCGCGACCGCCCAGAAGAAGAGCAACGGAACGTCGGTGGAAATGATGGTCGAAGAAAACACCACCCCGGTGGCGAGGGCCGTCAACAAGCCGGCGGCCAATCCGACGGTTTCGTCGTAAAGAAGTCCGGCCGATGAAGGCGACCGTGACCGAGGCGGCGAAGTAGATGATCGGCGCCGGCGCTTTGACGCACCATTCCTCGCTGCCGCAAATCCGCCCGGCGCCGGCGATCACCCAAGCCAGAAGCGGCGGTTTGGAGTAATAGCCGAACGCCGGATGCTGCGCCCAAAACCAATATTGGGCTTCGTCATAGAAGAGCTCGACGACGGAGAGCTTGAGACTGACGATGCGAATTGCCGTGAGGGCGACGAGGACGGCGACAAAGGCGGCGAATCGGCGCGATCGCCGCTGCGCAGCCGCGGCTTCATTCCGGGAAAGCGCAGTTTCGCCGGCCGATTGTCCGACATTGCGCCAGGGGCCGAATGGAACCATGTCAGTTGGCGCCTATTCCCCCTTGGCCGCGAACGCGCTGGCTGGGGGGCGTCGCCAAACGGCGCTCGGTCGCCTCCGCCGCGCCCAACCTCATTGGCTCGTCGCCGCGGCGGAGGCCGCCTCGCGCTCACGCAATACGAAAGTGAGATTGCGCAGATAGACGAAGACGCCGAACCCCTGTCCGGCGATGAACACCGGATCCTTGCGGTAGAGCGCATAGACCAGAAGAAGCGCGCCGCCGGCGATCGAGAAAAGCCAGAACGCCAGGGGGATGACGCTGCGGCCGACGCGCTCGGAGGCGATCCATTGCACCACGAAGCGCATCGTGAACAACCCCTGAGCGACAAAGCCCAACAGCACCCACCAATCGAGCCTGATGACGAAGACGTCGACCAGGTAGTCGCCGACGGCGCGGGACAAATCAGCGAGCAAAAACGACCTCCTCCATTTGGGGAACGCGCCTCCGGCGCCGGATCAGCCACCACACCCCGAGAAGATCGAGGATGCCGACCCATAGCCGGTCCCAAAGGCCGTAATTGGAGGCGCCGCGCCAGCGCGGCCGATCGACGACGTCGACATAGCCGACGTCGACGCCCTCGCGCCGCGCCAGCGCCGGCAGGAAGCGGTGCAGCCCATCGAAATAGGGCAACGCCAGGAACAAATCGCGGCGGAACGCCTTGAGGCCGCAACCGGTGTCGCGCGCCCCGTCCTTGAGCAGCGCGGCGCGAACGCGGTTGGCGATGCGCGATTGCAGCTTCTTGAAGCCGGTCGCCTTGCGGCCGACCCGCTGGCCCGCGACGAGGCCGAGCCGCGGCGCCCCCGCCTCGAGCGCGGCGATCAGCGCGGGAATGAACGCCGGATCGTTCTGACCGTCGCCGTCGATCGTCACCACGATCGGCGCGCGCGCCATCGCAACGCCCGTGCGCAGCGCCGCCGACTGTCCGCAGGATTGGGCGTGACGGATCTGCCGAAGGCAGGGGCGAAGCGCCATCGCCTCCCGCAGTTCCCTCGCAGTGGCGTCGCGGGAGCCGTCGTCGACATAAACGATCTCGAAGGCGCGGCCTTCGAGCGCGGCGACGATCTCGGCGACCAGCGGCGCGATATTGCCGGCTTCGTTGCGCACCGGCACGACCACGGCTATGGCGGGACTGGGTTCGCGTCGGTCGTTCTGCAACATGGCGCAGGCTTCTAGCGCGCATCCCGGTTCGGCACAATTGGATGCGCAGCGCGGCGGCCGGCGCAGTCGCGCTCGCCGTCCGAACGCCCGCGGGCCGGGCGGACGGATCGCCGTCAAGCCCGCCTCGCGTCCCCGTGGCGCGCGCGAGGCGGGGGCCTTCACGGGGCGCCGGCCGACCGAAAAATCGTCACCGCGATCGGCCGGCCGTTGCTGATGTTGTAGGCGGCGATGCGCGCTCCAGGCTCGGCGCGCAGCCCGATGGCCTGGGCGCGAAGCGCGAAAGCGCGCTCCTCGGCCGCCTCGATGAAGGCGTAGCGGCAGTCGCCTCCGGCGAGGAAATCCGCTGCTCCGGCGGCGTCGGTCAGACGCGTGGCGGTGCCGGCGAGAAACACCAGGCTCGGTTCCTGATAGCCGGCGCTGGCGGCGCGCGGATGCGGGCAGGCGGACCGGTTGAGCGCCGCCGCCAGGCTCGCGCTCGGAAACGCCGGGCCGAGCGAGGGCGCAACGACGCCGTAGAGCCCGACCGCCATCAGGACCGAGGCCGCCACGGCGCGCGCCAACGCCAGTTCCGCGCCGTTGCTCTTATATGATCGCCAGGCGAAGAAGCCGCAGACGATCGCGGCGCCGAAGAACGGCCAGGCGAGAAGCGCGAGATCGCCGCCGATGGCGAACGCGCCGCCGATCGCGACAAGACTGACGATGATCGGGATAAGGAACCACCATGCGACCCCGCTCACGAGCCAGGGCCGGCGCGACAGCGCCTTGGACTCGACCGCGCGCGTGATGAGTATGGCGATGGCGGGATAGAGCGGCAGCACGTAGTGCGGCAGTTTTGTCACGACCAGTTCGAAAACGATCCACGACGGCGCGAGCCAAGCCATGAGGAAGCGCGTCGCCGGCTCGCGCCGCGCCGCCCAGACCGCCGGGGCCGCCAGCCCCGCCAGCATCGAGCCGGGAAAGAAGGTGACGAAGAACAGCACGACATAGAGACCTGGCGGCGCGCCGTGCGTCTCCTGCGCCCCCGCGATTTTGGCCATCATGTCGGAGCCGACGGAATCGACGAGGAAGGCGCCGCCGGCGCGGAGCGCGATCGCGATGAACCACGGCGCGGCGATGAGCGCGAGCCAGACGATCCCGCCGAGCGGGCGCAGCCCTAGGAGCCAGCGCGCCGAACGATCGATGATCGAGAGCGTCGCCGCGGCGAGCCCGACGATCATCAGGATCAGCGGTCCCTTGACCAGGATTCCTACGGCGAGAGCCGTCCAGAATGGGGCGAGCAGCCCCAATCCAGGTCGCGCGGCCCCGGATCGGCGTGAGGCGAGATAGACCCGCGCCAGGACTCCCATCGCGACGACAACAGTGAACAACAGCGTCGCGTCGGTCTTGGCGAGGCGCGCCTCGACCCCGAGCAAAGGCGAGGCGGCCATCATCAGGGCGGCCAGCGTCGCGCCGCGCCGGGCGGCGAAGGCGAGCGCGCACCAGAAGGTCGCCAGCACCGCGCCGACCGCGCCGAGGAGCGAAGGGAGGCGATAGAGCCAGATGGAGGCGCGCGCATGGGGAAGGCCAAGCGCGCTGGCGGCCTCGACCGCGGCCGCCTGCAGCCAATAGATGCCGACGGGTTTCCGGTAGCGCACGTCGTCCTGGTAACGGATGTCGACGTAGTCGCCCGTCTCGATCATTTGCTTCGTGGCTTGGGCAAAATAGGCCTCGTCGCGATCGACGGGCGGAATCTGAAAAAATCCGGGCAGGAATGCGAGGAGCGAGGCTACGACCAGCAGGACCGTCGCGCGACGGTTCGAGCGCGCGACGAAATCAATGAGCGCGGCGAGGCCGTCGGCCGGCCAGCTCGGCCGAGGCGCCGTGTCGCTGGTGTCGCTCATGCCCTTGCCGGCGTCGAAGGAAACATCCGAGCAAGGGCATACGGGGAGAGGACGGCGCTGGCAACATCCGGCTTGCCGCAACGGTCGGCTCGACCGCCGGAGGCGAGGCGCCGGGGTCGTGGCCAAGCGCCGCGATCGCGGCGCGGCTGAGGTCGGTCCTTTTGCGCAGGACCGCGGTCGCGACAGTCAATTGGGGGCGCGACGGCGCGCTCGTGACGCTGAAATCGCGGCTGATATGGCCGAGGCGGCGGTCGGCGGCGGAGCCCGCCCGGACCGGCGACGAACGGCCGCGACGACCGCTTGCGATAATGGCTTGCCAGCCCACGCGGCATTGCTATGCTCAGGGCGTGGCGCACGACGTTTTCCTCAGTTATTCCACCAAGGACAAGGCTGCGGCTGACGCGGCCTGCAACGTGCTGGAGCGCAACGGCGTCCGCGTCTGGATGGCGCCGCGCGACATCATGCCCGGCGTGGGTTGGGCGCAGTCGATCATCGGCGCCATCAACGGCGCGCGGGTCATGGTGCTGGTCTATTCGAGCAGCGCCAACGCGTCCCATCAGATCGAACGCGAAGTCGAACGCGCCATCAACAAGGGCATTCCGGTCGTGCCCTTTCGCGTCGAGGACGTGAAACCGAACGCGACGCTCGAGTATTTCATCAGCGAGACGCACTGGCTCGACGCCTTCACGCCGCCATTCGAGAACCACCTCGAGCGATTGGCGGACGCGGTCAAGCGGCTGCTCGCGTCCGAGTTCGTGCAGCCGTCGGACGCTCGGCCGACCTCGGACTTCGCCCGCGCGCGCGAGGAGGGCGGGACGGAGGGCAAGGCCGAAGAGGGCGAAACCGCCCTTCGCGCCGCGGAGGACAACGGGCGCGCGGCCGGACAGGCTGCGCCGGAAAAGCGGGCGGCCGAGGTCGGCGAGCGCCTCCCGCCGCCGCCCCCGGTCCCGCCGCCGCCAGCCCAAACGGTCGCGCCGGACGCCGCCGGCGAGCCGGCGCCGACGAAAAAGGCGCCGACCAGCCGGCTGCGGCTTTTCGTCCTGGCGGGCTGCGCGGTCCTGATCGTCGCGGCGGGGTGGGCCTACCTGCACAAGGACCAACTGTTCCCGTCCGCCGAGGTCACTGCGGCGGCGGAGGATGCGACCGGCGATCAATACCGCTACGGCCAAGGGGTCCCGCAGGACTTCGCTCAGGCGATGACCTGGTATCGCAAGGCCGCCGACCTGGGAAGCGCCGCGGCGCAGAACAATATCGGCGATCTCTACCGCAACGGCTTGGGCGTCCCCCAGAATTTCGCCGAGGCGGCGACTTGGTACCGCAAGGCCGCCGATAAGGGCGATGCGCTCGCGCAGACCAGTCTCGGCTATTTCTACGCCAACGGCCAGGGCGTCGGCCAGGATCTCGCCCAGGCCGCGGCGTGGTACCGCAAGGCCGCCGATCAGGGCGACGCGATCGCGCAGGACAGTCTCGGCTATTTCTACGCCAGCGGCCGCGGCGTCGGGCGGGACTACGCCGAGGCGATGACCTGGTATCGCAAGGCCGCCGATCAGGGCAGCGCGCCGGCGCAAAACAGCGTCGGCTATCTCTACGCCAACGGCCAAGGCGTCGCGCAGGATTTCGCCCAAGCGATGACCTGGTACCGCAAGGCCGCCGATCAGGGCAACGCGCTCGCGCAAGACAATATCGGCGATCTCTATCGCAACGGCCAGGGCGTCGCCCAGGATTTCGCCGAAGCGATGAGCTGGTACCGCAAGGCCGCCGATCAGGGCAACGCTTACGCGCAGAACAACATCGGCGATCTCTACCGCAACGGCCAGGGCGTCGCGCAGGACTTCGCCCAGGCGATGAGCTGGTACCGCAAGGCCGCCGATCAGGGCTTGGCCGCCGCACAAAACAATCTCGGCGCTCTCTACCGCAACGGCCAAGGCGCCCAGCGAGACTTCACCGAGGCGATGATTTGGTACCGCAAGGCCGCCGATCAGGGCAATGCGGCCGCGCAAGACAATGTCGGCGATCTCTACCGCAACGGCCTCGGCGTCACGCAAGATTTCGCCGCGGCGATGACCTGGTATCGCAAGGCCGCCGATCAGGGCAACGCGGCGGCGCAAAACAACGTCGGCGATCTCTACCGCGCCGGCCAGGGCGTCGCGCAGGACTTCGCCCAAGCGATGACTTGGTATCGCAAGGCGGCCGATCAGGGCCTCGCCGACGCACAGAACAATGTCGGCGATCTCTACCGCGCCGCCCAGGGCGTCGCGCAAGACTTCGCCCAGGCGATGACCTGGTACCGCAAGGCCGCCGATCAGGGGAACGCTTACGCACAGAACAACGTCGGCGATCTCTACCGCAACGGCCAGGGCGTCGCGCAGGATTTGGCCGCGGCGATGACCTGGTATCGCAAGGCCGCCGATCAGGGCAATGCGGCGGCGCAAAACAACCTCGGCGATCTCTACCGCAACGGCCAGGGCGTGGCGCAGGACTACGCCCAAGCGCTGATCTGGTATCGCAAGGCCGCCGATCAGGGCGTGGCCGCCGCGCAGGACGGTCTCGGCGATCTCTACCGCAACGGCCAGGGCGTGGCGCAGGACTACGCCCAGGCGCTGACCTGGTATCGCAAGGCCGCCGATCAGGGCGTGGCCGCCGCGCAGGACAAGCTCGGCGATCTCTACCGCAACGGCCAGGGCGTCGGGCAGGACTACGCCCAAGCGCTGAGCTGGTATCGCAAGGCCGCCGACCAGGGCAATGCGGCCGCGCAAAACAGCATCGGCGATCTCTACGCCGCCGGGCGCGGCGTCGCCCAGGACTTCGCCCAGGCGATGAGCTGGTATCGCAAGGCCGCCGACCAGGGCTACGCGGCCGCGCAGAACAATATCGGCGATCTCTACTGGAACGGGCAAGGCGTCCCGAAGGACTTCGCCCAAGCGATGACTTGGTATCGCAAGGCCGCCGATCTCGGCTATGCCGAGGCGCAATATAATGTCGGCTACCTCTACGAGCACGGCCTCGGCGTGGCGCAGGATCTCGCTCAGGCGATGGCGTGGTACCGCAAGGCCGCCGACCAGGGCTTTGCGGCGGCGGAAACCAACGTCGGCTATTTCTTCGCCAACGGCCGAACCGTGCCCCAAGACTACGCCCAGGCGTTGGCCTGGTATCGCAAGGCCGCCGATCAGGGTTCCGCCGCCGCGCAAAACAATCTCGGCTCGCTTTACGAGCACGGCCAAGGCGTCGCGCTGGACTTCGCCCAGGCAATGAGTTGGTACCGCAAGGCCGCCGATCAGGGTTATGCGATCGCCCAAACCAATGTCGGCGATCTCTATCGGGACGCCGAGGGCGTCGCGCAGGACTTCGCCCAGGCGATGGATTGGTATCGCAAGGCCGCCGATCAGGGTTACGCGATCGCGGAAAACAATATCGGCGTTCTCTTCGCCAAGGGCCAAGGCGTGCCGCAGGACTACGCCCAGGCGTTGACTTGGTATCGCAAGGCCGCCGATCAGGGCGATGCGACGGCCCAATACAATATCGGCAGCCTTTACGAGCACGGCCGAGGCGTTCCGCTGGACATCGCCCAGGCCATCGCGTGGTATCGCAAGGCCGCCGATCAGGGCGACGCCGACGCCCAAGCCGCCGTGCAGCGCCTCTCGAGCTTGCCGACGCCCACGCCGACGCCCACGCCCACGCCGATCCCCACGCCGCCGCCGGCGCCGTCCGCGGCGAACGATGCGGCGACGGAAAACGCCACCGGCGATCGTTACCGCTACGGCCAAGACGGCGTCCAGCAGGACTTCGCCCAGGCGATGATTTGGTATCGCAAGGCCGCCGATCAGGGCTATGCCGCCGCGCAGAACAATATCGGCGATCTCTATTGGAACGGCCAAGGCGTGCCGCAGGCCTACGCCGAGGCGATGACGTGGTATCGCAAGGCCGCCGATCAGGGCTATGCGATCGCGCAGTACAACGTCGGCTATCTCTACGAATACGGCCAGGGCGTCGACCGGGACTATGCCCAGGCGATGATGTGGTATCGCAAGGCCGCCGACCAGGGCTATGCGCCCGCCCAGAGCGAAATCGGCTATCTCTACGAGACCGCCGAGGGCGTCCCGCAGGACTATGGCCAGGCGATGATTTGGTATCGCAAGGCCGCCGATCAGGGCAACGCCATCGCGCAAAACAATATCGGCAACCTTTACGACAACGGTCGCGGCGTCCCGCAGGACTTCGCCCAGGCGATCATCTGGTATCGCAAGGCCGCCGATCAGGGCTATGCGCCCGCGCAAACCAATCTCGGCTATCTCTACGCCAACGGGCAAGGCGTCGCGCAGGACTATGCCGAGGCGATGACGTGGTATCGCAAGGCCGCCGATCAAGGCAACGCCGCCGCGCAAGACAATATCGGCTATCTCTACGCGATGGGCCAAGGCGTCCCGCAGGACTTCGCCCAGGCGATGACGTGGTATCGCAAGGCCGCCGATCAGGGCAACGCGGTGGCGGACGACGACATCGGCGATCTCTACGAGAACGGCCAGGGCGTGCCGCAGGACTACGCCCAGGCGATGACGTGGTATCGCAAGGCCGCCGATCTCGGCAACGCGGCGGCGCAAAACGGCGTCGGCTTCCTCTACGAGAATGGTCGCGGGGTCTCGCAGGACTTCGCCCAGGCAATGATTTGGTATCGCAAGGCCGCCGACCAAGGCTTTGCGCCCGCGCAAAGCAATGTCGGCGGTCTCTACTGGAACGGTCGCGGCGTTCCGCAGAATTACGCCACCGCCGTCGACTGGTATCGCAAGGCCGCCGTTCAGGGCAATGCGATCGCGCAGGACAATCTCGGTTTCGCCTACGCGACCGGCCAAGGCGTCGCCCAGGACTTCGTCCAGGCCATGGCTTGGTATCGCAAGGCCGCCGATCAGGGCAATGCGCTCGCCCAAGTCGATATCGGCGATCTCTACGCCAACGGCCGCGGCGTGCCACGCGACTACGCCCAGGCGATGGCGTGGTATCGCAAGGCCGCCGATCAGGGCAATGCGGTCGGGCAGTACAATGTCGGCTCGCTCTATGAGCACGGACAGGGCGTCCCGCAGGACGTCGCCCAGGCCTTGGTGTGGTATCGAAAGGCCGCCGATCAGGGCGAGAACGACGCGCTGGCCGCCGTGAAGAGACTTTCGAGCCTAAACCCGGTAAAGAAGAAATGAAGCGTCGCCCGCGCGGGGCGATCGCCGGCGTCGACGCCATAACGATCCGACCTCTCTCGCGACGATGAACGACGTTGCGGCCCGCTCTCCTCTCGCGCCTGTCACTTCGCGTAGAGGCGGGCGATCTCCTCGGCGAAAGCCTCTTCGATCCCCCGACGTTTCAACTTCAGCGTCGGCGTCATCAGGGCGGCGCCGATCGTCCAGGGTTCGAGCGTGAGCCAGACCTTGCGTGGCGTCGCGTAGCTGGGAAAATGCGCCACCGCCCGCTTGATCCGCGCCAGCGCCAGCGCGCGCATCCGCTCCGAGGCGACAACATCCTCCGGCGCGCCGGCGAGCCCGAGCGCCCTGGCCTCCGCCTCCGCCACGGGGCGGCACAGCACGGCGAGAGCGGCGATGAACGGACGCTGTTCGCCGATGACCAGCACCTGTTCGAACAGGGGGTCGGCGCCGATTGCCTGCTCCAGATCCGCAGGCGAGATTTTTTCGCCTGTCGAGGTGACGATGATGTCCTTGATCCGTCCCTTGATGAAAAGGCGACCGTCGATGAGGCGCGCCTGGTCGCCGGTATGCAGCGAGCCGTCGGGCTCCAGCGCGTGGGCGGTGTCCTCCGGACGGCGCCAATAACCGCGCATGACGCTCGGCCCTTTGACCAAGAGCTCGTCGTTATCGCCGAGGCGGACCTCCACGCCGGGGATCGTTTCGCCGACGCTCGCCGGATCGTTGCGCTCGATCCGATTGACGCTGACGACCGGCGAAGCCTCGGTCATGCCGTATCCCTGCAAGACGTTGACGCCCATCGCCAAGAAGGCGCGCGACACCGCCAAGGGCATCGGCGCGCCGCCGGCGACCGCGACGCGCAGCCGGCCGCCGAATTGGGCGCGTATCTTGGCGGCCACGAGCCTGTCCAGCACGAGCCAGGCCATTCGCTCGAGGAGCGACAATCGCAGCGGCGCTTCGGCCTGCGCCGCGAGAAACCGCCGCCAGCCGAGGCGCTCGGCCCAGCGGGCGAGCGCTTGCGCCAGGGCGCCTTGCTTGGCCAGCGTCTCCTGGATGCGCAGGTAGGCGCGCTCGTAAACCCGCGGCACGGAAATCAGAACCGTCGGGCGCACCGCGCGCATGTCCTCGCCGAGGTAGGCGATCGAACGCGCGAACGCGACCGTGCCGCCCGATGCGACAGGCAGGTAGTAGCCGGCGGTCCGCTCGAAGGTATGCGAGAGCGGCAGGAAGGAGAGATAGAGATCGTCGGGGGCGGCTCCGACGCATTGCAGCACCGCCAAGACGTTGGACACGACATTGCCGTGCGACAGCATCACCCCCTTCGGGCGCCCGGTCGTGCCGGAGGTGTAGACGATCGCCGCCAGCGCCTCGGGAGCCAGGCTCGCGCCAGGCGTCGCGCCCGCCCCAGCCGGGCCGAGCCAGCGCGAAGCGCGCACGGCGCGGGGGTCCGTTTCGACGGCGCCCTCGTCGTCGGATTCGCCGTCCGAGAGGACGACGACGCGTTTCAGTTCGGCGAGATCGCCGACCTCGGGCGCGAGCCGCGCCCAATAGGCCGGGTTGTCGGTGATGAGCGCCGAGGCGCCGCTATCGCCGAGGATGTAGGCGAGATTGCCGGGATTGTCGGTCGCATGCAGCGGCACGATCGCCAGGCCGAGCGACAGCGCGGCCTGGTCGGCGCAAACGTAGGCGACGCTGTTGGCCATCAGCGTCGCGACGCGCGAACCGACGGCGAAGCCCTCGCCGGCAAGCGCGGCGCGCCAGCGCTCGACGTCCTCGCCAGTTCGGCGCCAGGTCCAGTCGATCCAGGCGCCCGAACGCGGATCATGCTGACGGTAGGCCACGGCGTCGGGCGTCAGCGCGACGCGGGCGCGAAAAATCTCCGGCAGCGTGCGCGCGTTGGCGATGGCCTCGGCCGTCGGCGTCGGGACTGTCGTGTTCGACCGGTTTCCGTGCATCGAGCGCTCCAAGCGCGAAAGCGACGCGCCGCAAAACTGCGGTAACATTTCGCCTCGCGCCATGAAAGCGCCGGCGCGCCGCCGCCGTCCCGCCAACTGTCTTCTCTCGGTCACAACGCCGCGATAGGCAATGCCAAAGCGGAGGCGAACCATGGCGGATGAAGGCAACGAACTCGTGGAACTCGACACCCTGCAAGCCGCATACAAGGCGGCGGTCGAGGAATGGATCAAAGCGATCCGAGAAGAGGAAGCGCTGGCTTCGGTCAATCATTCGGTCGCCGAAGTCGACCAATGGGAGGCGGCGCATTTTCACGAGGACGACCTTCGCAACGCGGTCAAGGCGGCCAAGAAGGATTACGAAGACGCGCTGCGTAAGAAGTTCTTCGCCTTCTGAACCCTCCAGCGGGCCTTAAATCGTCGCCGGACCGATGGGGGCTGGCGGCCGGACGAGGGTTCGCAGCCCGTTCGCTTGCGCTCGCTCAGCGCTCGGCCGAGTCGGCCAAACCGATCAAGGCGCTCATTTCGACCTCGACGACGCAAGGCCGGCCACGGCCTCAAGCCGGCGGCCGAGACCGGCAAGGCCGAATTCTCGCGCTCTTGCGGCAACAACGGCGGCGCCGCACATTGCCGCCTCCGGGCGAGGCCTTGCCTGCGATCGCCTCGCGACGAAAGCTCAGCCGGGAGCGCGCGATCATGGCGGCGTCGGATTTCATCCTCGAGGCGAGCGACGGGGCGCGCCTTTTCGTGCGGCGCTGGCTGCCCGACGCGCCGCCGCGCGCGATGCTTCAGATCGCTCATGGGCTCGCCGAGCATTCGCTGCGCTACCAGGATTTCGCCCTGGCGCTGAACCGCGCCGGAATCGGCGTCTACGCCAACGATCATCGCGGCCACGGCCATACCGCGAGGCCTCAGGATCTCGGCGTCTTCGCCGCCCGCGACGGCTGGCGCTTGTGCCTTCAGGATCTCTGGACGCTCAATCGCCGCCTCGCCGCCGATCATCCCGGCGCGCCGATCGTCTTCTTCGGCCATTCCATGGGCTCGCTGATGGGCCAGAGCTTCATCGCCGATCACGGGGCGGCGCTCGCCGGCGCGATCCTGTCGGGCTCTAACGGCCGCCCGCCCGCCATCGCCGCCCTCGGCGCGGCGATTGCGCGCCTCGAGCGCTGGCGGCTCGGCCCGCGCGGCAAGAGCGCGCTGCTGAAGCAGATGCTGTTCGGCCAATTCAACAAGCCGTTCCGCCCCGCGCGCACCGACTTCGACTGGCTGTCGCGCGACAGCGCCCAGGTCGACGCCTATGTCGCCGATCCCTTGTGCGGCTTCGACTTCACCGCCCAGCTGGCGATCGACATGCTCGGCGGATTGGCGCCGCTGCTCGCGCCCGAGGCGCTGACGCGCATTCCGAAGACGCTGCCGATCCTGATCGTCAGCGGCGGGCGCGATCCCGTCGGCGCCAATCTGAAGAGCCTGATCGACGCCTACCGCGCCGCAGGCCTCGCCCCGACCGTGCGCCTCTATCCCGACGCCCGCCACGAGATCCTCAACGAGACGAACCGCGAGGAGGTCAAGGCGGAGCTGATCGCCTGGATCGAGGGCGCGCTGGCGAGGGCCGCGGACGCAGGGTCGAGCGCATAAATGGGCTCCGGGGCGCCATGGAGCCCCGGGCGCCGATCGGCGCCCCATCACCGCTTAAGGCTCCATCGCCCGTCTGGATGTCGCCAGGTCGGCGTCGCGCGAGATGATTGGATAGCCGGCGTCTATGCCGAACCCGAACCCGTCGATCGTGGCTTTGGCGACGAACCCAAGGCGCGTGCGCGAGCCCTCGGCCCGTCGCGTCGCTGTTCAGGACGAGCCCGCCTCCCCGACTTTCGCGCGCCAGCGATCGACCGCCCACGAAGCGCTGGTCGCCTCAACCATGTCCTTGCCGGCCGCAATGGTCTGGAGCACCGGAAGCGCCCGTTCGGGAGCGATGTCGAGGCAAAAAATCGCCGCAGAATTGCGAACGGTGATGTTCGCGTGATCCAGAAGTGGAAGAAGGACCGTCAGCGCGCCGCGCAAGTCCAGCTCGTCCACGATATCGCGGATTTCGATAGTGATGGCGTTTCTCCGCTTGACGTCGTAGGGCTCAAACTCGCCGCCGAGAAATCGCGTCGCGTATTCGCGCACCGCCGCGTCCTCGAACCGGGCGACCAATTGATCCGTCGACATCTCCTTCAGGGTCGGGCGCGCCGGCGGTCGCTTCTTGGCGCGCGCGTAATGCAATCACGTCCCTGGTCGCGAGATCCTCCCTATGCGCCGAGATCGTCGCGAGCGCCCAGTCCGGATCGACGGCCATAAACGCCCAGACGGAGTGAAACCGGACGTCGACGTTCTCGTGATCGAACAACTGACGCAGTTCTTCGATCGACTTGCGCGCGCAGAGCTCGGCGCCGATTGCCTTGAGTTCCTGTTTCATCTCTCCACGCTCAGGAGTTCTTCGTTGGCGTCTTGAACCAGAACGTCCACAAGCTGCTGAGACCCTGGGCGAGGCGAACGAATTCGTCGATCAGTTCGTCGGTGCTCATCTGAGCGTAAGCTTTCGCGCTCATTGCAGAATTCCGTACTTGCGCAAAATTTGGAGTCCGAACGCGCTTTATTGATCGAAATCCATCTCATCTCCCCACGCTAGCTTTGCCCAATCGTCGGAAACCGGCGCCCCCTTTTCGAGGGGCGGCGGATCGGGAAATTGCAGCAGCACCGCGGCGATCCCGGCCAGCGCCAGGTCGCCGCGATCGAGCGCCCGCGCGACGGACGCGAGACCGCCGGCCTTCGCTGCGACCTCGATTGGCAGGCCATACCGCGCCGTCAGTTCGTCTTCCAGCTCGCTTGACGAGCGGACGGACCAATATTCGCGACCGTACGAACTTCTTTCCCGGCGCAGCAGCCCGACCGATCCGACAAAGAGACCGTCGCGCCCGCAATGGACGCCCTCCGGCCGCAGACCAAACGCTCGCGTCGCGGGCAAATGCAGCATCGAGCCCTCGTCAATGAAATCCCGAAATGCGATGGTTCGGAACATATCATGAACATTCTGCCCATTCAATTCAATATCGCACTGGCTCGCGCGCTTGCGCCGGCGAAAATCCTGCGCACGATCCTCGCGGTCGCGAGGCCGAATCCGCTCGGCCCATTGCCACGCCGCCCGCGCGCGTCTATTCGGGCGCAAGGCTCACAACTGGGGACGCGTCGAAGTGGACGAGTTGGAACCGCAGGTCGACGAGGCGCTGGCGATCGCCCACGGGCTCAAGGCGGAGGAATACGCCCGCCTCGTCGCGCTGATCGGGCGCACCCCGACCTTCACCGAGCTCGGCGTCGTCTCGGCGATGTGGAACGAGCATTGCTCCTATAAGTCGTCGCGCCTGCACTTGCGCAAGTTGCCGACCAAGGCGGCGTGGGTCATCCAGGGGCCGGGCGAGAACGCCGGCGTCATCGACATCGGCGACGGCGAAGCCTGCGTCTTCAAGATGGAAAGCCACAACCACCCCTCGTTCATCGAGCCTTATCAGGGCGCGGCGACCGGGGTCGGCGGCATCTTGCGCGACGTCTTCACCATGGGCGCGCGCCCCGTCGCCTGCCTCGACTTCCTGCGCTTCGGCGCGCCCGACCACCCCAAGACGCGCCACCTCGTGGCGGGCGTCGTCGCCGGCATCGGCGGCTACGGCAACTCGTTCGGCGTGCCGACGGTCGGCGGCTCGGTCGGCTTCAACCGGCGCTATGACGGCAACATCCTGGTCAACGCGATGGCGGTCGGCGTCGCGCGCGCCGATAAGATTTTTTACGCCAAGGCGACCGGCGTCGGCAATCCGATCGTCTATCTCGGGTCGAAGACCGGACGCGACGGCATCCACGGCGCCTCGATGGCCTCGGCCGCCTTCGAGGCCGACGCCGATGCGAAGCGTCCGACCGTGCAGGTCGGCGATCCCTTCGCCGAGAAGCTGCTCCTCGAGGCGTGCCTCGAACTGATGGCCTCCGGCGCGGTCATCGCCATTCAGGACATGGGGGCGGCGGGTCTCACCTCCTCGGCGGTCGAGATGGGCGCCAAGGGCGATCTCGGCGTCGAACTCGATCTCGACCGCGTTCCCTGCCGCGAAGCCGGAATGAGCGCCTACGAGATGATGCTGTCGGAAAGCCAGGAGCGCATGCTGATGGTGCTCCACCCCGAGAAAGAGCCTGCCGCGGAAGCGATCTTCCGCAAATGGGGCCTCGACTTCGCCATCATCGGCAAGACCACCGACACCAAGCGCTTCGTGGTCAAGCTGGGCGGGGCGGTCAAGGCCGACCTGCCGATCCGGCAACTCGGGGACGAGGCGCCGCTCTACGATCGGGTGTGGACGCCGACGCCGAAATCGCCGATCCTCGAGGCCGGGAGAATCGCCGCGCCGATCGCCAACGCGCATGCGCTGCTCGAACTGCTCGCTTCGCCCGATCTGTGCTCCAAGCGTTGGGTCACCGAGCAATACGACACGCTGATCCTCGGCAACACCATCGAAGGTCCGGGCGGCGACGCCGCGGTCGTGCGGCTCGGCGACGGGCCGAAGGGTCTGGCGCTGACCACGGACGCGAGCGAACGCTATTGCGAGGCCGACCCGGTCGAGGGCGGCAAGCAGGCGGTGGCGGAAGCCTGGCGCAATCTCATCGCCGTCGGCGCGCGCCCGCTGGCGCTCACCGACAATCTCAATTTCGGCAACCCGGAGAAGCCGCACGCCATGGGTCAGTTCGTCGGCTGCCTCGCCGGCATCGGCGAGGCGGCGCGCGCGCTCGACTTCCCCATCGTCTCCGGCAACGTCTCGCTCTACAACGAGACCAGCGGCGTCGGCATTCCCCCGACACCGGCGATCGGCGGCGTCGGGCTCATCGACGACGTCGCCAAAGTCGCCTCGCTGGCGTTCAAGCGCGAAGGCGAGGCGGTGCTGCTGATCGGCGGCGCGCCGGGCTGGCTCGGCCGCTCCGCCTGGCTGGCGACGATTGCGGGGCGCGAGGAGGGCGCGCCGCCGCCGGTCGATCTCGCCGCCGAGCGCCGCAACGGCGAATTCGTGCTGTCGCTCATCCGCGCGGGGAAGGTCGGCGCCGTGCATGATCTCTCCGACGGCGGCCTCGCGGTCGCGCTCGCCGAAATGGCGATCGCCGGCGGGATCGGCGTCGCCGTCGATGAATGCGCGGTCGAGGGAAGCGCGCACGCCTTTCTCTTCGGCGAGGATCAGGGCCGCTACGTCGTGACGGCGCGCGCCGAAGACGGCGAGGCGCTGATCGCCGAGGCGCGCCGCGCCGGGGTTCCTGCGGCGCGACTGGGGGCGACCGGCGGGCGGACCCTCGTTCTGCCCGGCGAGCCGCCCGTCGCGATCGCAACGCTCAGCCAGGCGTTCGAATCTTGGTTTCCCGTCTATATGGACGGGCGGAAGGGGGAACGGGCATGATCAACTTCGTCGCCGTGAAGGCGCTCGCCGGCCTCAACTACGTCCGCTTCGATCAAGTCTATGCGATCGCCGCCACCGAGCCGACGAAGTGCAATATCTATATGGCCGGCGGCGTGACGATCCCCTGTTCCGAGGCGGCCAAGGACGTGCTCGCCAAGCTGCAGGCCGCGTCGGCCGACCGGGCAAGCGAACAGACAGAGGAGCCGAAGTAATCATGGCGATGTCCGTTGCCGAAATCGAGCGCCTGATCCGCGAGGCGTTTCCCGACGCGCGGGTCGAGGTCAGAGACCTCGCCGGCGACGGCGATCATTACGCCGCGACCGTCGTCAGCGCCGCCTTCGCCGGCAAGAGCCGCGTCCAGCAGCACCAGATGGTCTACGGCGCCCTCAAGGGCCGCATGGGCGGCGATCTGCACGCGCTGGCGCTACAGACGTCGGCGCAATAGGGCGTATTCTGAGCGCGTTGGTATGGCCGGCGTCATTGCCGGGCGAGCGGCTCGGCGCCGACGGGGCCTGCGATTTGACGGCGGCTTTCGATTGGCGCCATTTTCTCCGCCAAGAGGAGGGGTTCGGCTCCTTTTTGCGGTTCGCGGGCGATCATGGACGAAACGCTAGTCAGTTACACCGTCAAGATCGGCTTCGACGAAGCCGAGCATAGGTATTTTGTCCTTGCTTCCGATATTCCCGGCTTGAACGTCGAGGCCGACACATTCGAGGAATTCATCGCGGTCGTCCAGGACGTCGCTCGCGACCTCGTGGGAGAGCAGCCCATCGGATCGAGAATCCGCTTTGAGCGAGACGTCGGTCTGGCGAAAGCGTTTTGACGGTCAAGTCGGCGCGGTGAATTGACTGCGCCGGAGGCGGCGCCTCTCACGGGACCGTGACGACGACCTTGCCGACCGCGCCGCGTTCGGCCAGCCGCGCGATGGCCTCGGCGGCGCGCGCCAGCGGAAAGCGGGCGGAGACGCGCGGCCTGATCTTGCCGGCGGCGTAAAGGGCGATCAGCTCGGCGTTGTTGGCGGCGTTGGCTTCCGGGTCGCGGCGGGCGAAATCGCCCCAGTAGACGCCAACGATCTGGCAGCCCTTGAGCAGCGCCAAATTGAGCGGAATGCGGGCGATGCCGGCGGGAAAGCCGACGACGAGAAAGCGGCCCTCCCAGGCGATGGCGCGCAGCGCCGCTTCGCTGTAGTCGCCGCCGACGCCGTCGTAGACGACGTCGGCGCCGCCTTCGCCGCAAGCCGACTTGAAGAGCTCGGCGAGCGCTCTGGCGCCGTCCTTGTCGAAGGGCCCCGTGGGATAGACGACGCCGGAATCGGCGCCCCAGCCGATCGCCAGATCGACCTTCTCCTGCGACGAGGCGGCGGCGATGACGCGCGCCCCCATCGCCTTGCCGAGTTCGACCGCCGCCGAGCCGACGCCGCCCGCCGCGCCGAGCACCATGAGGCTCTCGCCGGGCTTCAGGCGCGCGCGGTCCTCCAAGGCGTGATAGGTCGTGCCGTAGGCGACGAGCAACGCCGCCGCCTCGTCGAACGGCATCGAGTCGGGAATGGGCAGAACCCGCGCCTCGTCGACCGCGATCCGTTCGGCCATTCCCCCCCAACCCGGCCATGCGAGCACGCGCTCGCCGACCCTCAAGCTCGCGACGGAGGCGCCGAGGCTTTCGATCACGCCGGCGACTTCGCCGCCCGGCGAGAACGGTCGCGGCGGGCGGAATTGATACTTGTCGGCGATGATGAGCGAGTCGGGAAAATTCACCCCGCAGGCGGCGACGCGAACGACGACCTCGCGCTCCTGCGGCGTGGGGTCGGCGATCTCCTCGAGGACGAGCGACTCGGGCCCGCCCGGGGCCTTGCTCAATATGGCTTTCATCGATCCCAAGCCTCCGTTTTGGCGGGGCGCTCGATCGTCCGGCGGGGCCTTACGCCTCTTTCCCGCCGAACCCCGCCGCCTCGATCGCCAGGTGGATCTTGTTCTGGAAGCTGGCGTCCTGGCCGGCGACAAGCAAGTCGGCCGCGGCCGCCACCGCCTCGCATACCGCCTCGACCCAGGGCATTTCCGACTTGGCGAAGTCGCCGAGCACGAAGTTGTAGACGAGGGCCTTGTCGCCGGGATGGCCGATGCCGAGCCGGACGCGCTTATAGTCGTTGCCGATATGAGCGGTGATGGAACGCAGGCCGTTGTGACCCGCCGCGCCGCCGCCGACCTTGACCCGGACCTTGGCGGGCGCGAGGTCGAGTTCGTCGTGGATGACGACGATCGCCTCGAGATCGAGCTTGTAGAAGCGCATCGCCTCGCCGACGCTGCGGCCGGACTTGTTCATGTAGGTCTGCGGCGCCAGCAGCGCGACGCGGCTCTGGCCGATCAGGCCTTCGGCGATAAGCCCCTGAAAGCGGGCGCGGAACGGCCCGACCCGATGCGTCTCGGCGATCCGCGCCAACGCCATGAAGCCGATATTGTGGCGATTCCTGGCGTGGCGCGCGCCGGGATTGCCGAGGCCTGCGATGAGCAGCATGACCACTCGCTCAAAGAAAAGCCCGTCCGCCGGAAGGGACGGACGGGCGTTGCGCTGGCAAGCGAAGCGCGGCCGTCGCGTTACTTCTTGCCAGCGGGCTTCGCCGGCGCGGCGGCGGCCGCGGCAGGCGCCTTGGCGGGCGCGGCGGCGGCGCCCTTGGCCGGGGCGGCCGCGGGGGCGGCCGGGGCGGGAGCGGCGGCGCCGGCGGCGGCCGGGGCCGCGCCCGAGGTCGCGGCGGCGGCGACCGGCGTCTCCTCCGTAAACACCGTCGGGGGCACCACCGTCACCACGGTGTAGTCGATCCTGGCGTCGGCGGGCCGGCAACCTTCGGGCAGTTTCAGCGCCGAGACGTGCACCGAATCGTGGAAGTCGAGACCGGTGAGGTCGATGGTGATCGATTCGGGGATCGACTCCGCCGGCGTCAGCAATTCGACGCTGTGCAGCACCAGGTTGACCGCGCCGCCCTTCTTCAGGCCGGGCGAAGCCTCGCGATTGACGACCCGCACCGGCACGGCGATGCGCACGCGCGATCCCGCCTTGAGGCGGAAGAAGTCGACGTGCATCGGCTTGTCGGTGACGACGTCGAGCTGATAGTCGCGCGGCAGAACGCGCTGCGTGCGGCCGCCGACCTCGAGTTCGAAGATCGAGGTGAGGAAATGGCCGGCATAGATGTGCTTGCTGAGTTCCTTGAAATCGACCGAGATCGGCTCGGCCTTCTCGCCGCCGCCATAGACGACGCCGGGTACGCGGCCTTCGCGACGAACGGAGCGGGCGGCCCCCTTGCCGATCCCGCTGCGCGTCACGGCCGCGAGTTGCTTGATCGCTGCCATGTCGAATATCCTTTGTTTCTCGCGCCCTGCCTCCAGGGGTGTCGGAAACGGCGCGAAACCGGGCTTATAGAGAAGGTGGGCAGGAAGGGCAAGACGGGCCCGGGCGATCCGGCGAAATCGATTGCGCTGCTTTGTTAACCAATCGGCATGAGAGTTGCAGGAAGTTGAAACGAATCGCGGCGATAGGCGGGGGGGCCTTGTCGTTTGCGGGCTTGGAGCAAGGCGATGACGGAGCGCGGCCGGCGCAAGACGATTCTTGTGATCCTCCACCAGGGCCATTCGACCCCCGGGCGCGTCGGCGCGCTGCTGAGCGGGCTCGGCGCCCGCCTCGACGTCCGCCGCCCGAGTTGCGGCGACGCCCTGCCGCGCACGCTCGCCGATCACGACGGCGTCTTGGTTTTCGGCGGGCCGATGAGCGCCAACGACGAGGCCGACTGGATCAAGCGCGAAATCGACTGGCTGGCGGTTCCCCTGCGCGAGGAGAAGCCGCTCGTCGGCATTTGCCTCGGCGCCCAAATGCTCGCCCGTCAGCTCGGGGCGCGCGTCTTCAGCTATCCCGACCGTCGCGGCGAGGTCGGCTATGTCAGGATCGCGCCGACATTGGCGGGCGACCGTCTCTGCGGGGCGCGCTTTCCCCGCCACGTCTACCAATGGCATTAGCAAGACGCCAACCGAACCAAGTACGCATAACACA
>CAVWKL010000147.1:0-17110 GCA_963755075.1 uncultured Alphaproteobacteria bacterium | reverse complement strand
TGCCGACTCTCCGTCGGCGGAAGAACTGGCGGACGAAAGTGTGGAACTATTGAACGAGGCGCCGGAGGCTCCGGCTCAAACCGATGACGAGAGGAATGAATCCATGACTGAATCAATGAAGTCGGGGCAGGTCGAAGGCTCCAACGCCAAGCTGATGCAGGAGGTCCTGCGCCTGGTCGAGGCGTCGAAAAACGGACAATTGTCGCAGCGCGCCAACCTCGCGGCGTTTGGCGGCGAGGACGTGAAACTTCTGCGCGGTCTCAACGAGATGCTCGACGCCATTCTGCTGCCGATCGGCGAGGGCAATCGCATCCTCGACCAGATCGCCAAAGGCAAGATCGACGAGCTGATCGCCCAGACCTATCAGGGCGACCACGAGAAGATGAAAGTGAACGTCAACGGCATCGCGCAGGTGCTGCAGAAGTTCCAGGCGGAATTCGCCCAGTTGACCGAATACTCGCGCCAGGGTCGGCTCGAAAGACGCGGCAACGTCGGCGCCTTCGCCGGCGCTTACGGCGAGATCGTCAAGGGCGCCAACGACATGCTCAACGCCATCCTGCTGCCGATCGGCGAGGGCAACCGCATCCTCGACCAGATCGCCAAGGGCAAGATCGACGAACTGATCGCCCAGACCTACCAGGGCGATCACGAGAAGATGAAGCAGAACGTCAACGGCATCGCGCTGGTGTTGCAGAAATTCAAGAAGGAATTTGAGCAACTGACGGAGTACTCGCGCCTAGGTCAACTCGAAAAGCGTGGCGACGCCAACGCGTTTGCCGGCGCCTACGGCGAGATCATCAAGGGCGCCAACCATATGCTTGACGCCATTCTGCTGCCAATCGGCGAGGGCAACCGCATCCTCGACCAGATCGCCAAGGGCAAGATTGACGAACTGATCGCCCAGACCTACCAGGGCGATCATGAGAAGATGAAGCAGAACGTCAACGGCATCGCATCGGTGTTGCAGAAATTCCAGGCGGAATTTGCGAAACTGACAGAGTACTCGCGCCAGGGTCAACTCGAGAAGCGCGGCGACGCCAATGCGTTCGCGGGCGCTTACGGCGAGATCATCAAGGGCGCCAACGAAATGCTCGACGCCATCCTGCTTCCGATCGCCGAGGGCAATCGCATCCTTTCGCAGATCGCCGTCGGAAACTTCCATGAGACCGTCGACATCGTCTGCCACGGCGATCACCAGAAGATGAAGGACGCCATCAACGCGGTTCACAGCGCCGTCAGCACGTTGATCGCTGACGCGGGTCAATTGGCTCAGGCCATCGTCGACGGCAACATCAACGCCCACACCGACTCCAGCAGTTATAAGGGCGATTACGCCAAGATTATCGATGCCTTCGAGAAGGCCTTCGTCGGACTCAACAGCACGTTCTACTCGATCGTCGACGCGGTCGAGCAGGTCGGACAATCGGCCGAACAGTTGAACGCCGCCTCGCAGAACATGGCCTCGACCTCCGAAGAGCAGTCTTCGTCGGTGGAAGAGGTGAATTCGAGCCTGCAGGAGACCGACAGCCAAGTGAAAGCCAACACCGACAGCGCCAACACGGCCAATCAGCTGGTGATGGGCACGTCGGAGGCGGCCAACGTCGGCCAAGCGAAGATGGAGGCGATGACCAAGGCGATGAACGAGATCAACACCTCGTCGCGAAATATCGCCAAGATCATCAAGGTCATCGACGAAATCGCGTTCCAGACCAACCTGCTGGCGTTGAACGCGGCGGTGGAGGCGGCGCGCGCCGGCCAGCACGGGCGCGGCTTCGCCGTGGTCGCGCAGGAAGTGCGCAATCTCGCCGGCCGCAGCGCCAAGGCGGCGCGGGAAACCGCCGAGTTGATCGAGAACTCGAGCAAGCAGGTCTCCGACGGCGTCGTCATCGCCAAGGAGACCAGCGAGGCCCTCAACCAGATCGTCACCAACGTCGTCAAGGTCAAGGATCTGGTGGGCGAGATCGCCACCGCCAGCGCCGAGCAGTCGCGCGGCGTCGGCCAGATCAACGTGGCGATGAATCAGGTCGCCAAGGCGGCTCAGGAAGGCAGCCAGCAATCCGAGGAATTGGCCTCGGCGTCGTCGGAACTGGCTTCGCTCGCCGGCCGCATGCGCGACGAAGTCCGGCGTTTCAAGCTGCGCGAACGCAAGCTCGGCGCGGGAGAGGTGAACGGTCTGGAGGGACTGACCAACGACATGCTGATTCAGTTGAAGGCCATGCTCGCCGCGCAGCACAAGTCGGCCGCGCCAGAACCGGTCAAAGCGGCCGCTTCGCCGCGCAAATCGCCGAAGTCGGCCGTGCCGCTGGATCACGACTCGCGCGGCTACGGCAACTTCTAATCCTCGGGTTCCTCGTCACCCCCCGCTTCGACGCCGGGGGGTGACCCATCCGACATGGAACTGACAGGAGGGCTTCAGATGGTCGCCAAGGTCATGATTGTCGACGACTCAGCGATGATGCGCATGGTCGTCAAGACATTTGTGGAGCATATGCCCGGCTTCGAGATCGTCGCGCACGCAGCCAATGGCAAGTTGGCGCTGTCCGAGTTGCAGAAACATCCCGATTTGAATCTCATATTGTTGGATATCGAAATGCCGGAGATGGATGGCCTGGAGTTTCTCCGGCACGCCAAGATGAAAACGAGAGCCAAGATCTGCATCCTGTCCTCGGTCGCCGCGTCCGGTTCGCCGCACGCCTCCAGGGCCAGGGAATTGGGGGCTGACGCCATCGTCACCAAGCCGTCGGGCGCGGTGTCTTACGATCTGGCGGAAAAGCGCGGCAGCGAGTTGGCCAAGATCATGAGAAGGCTGGTCGGGGCATAGCTCTCGGTCGGCGACGTTCTTCAACCGCCATCCGAAACGCCGGGTCGAGCGCCGGAGGGATGGTGCGCGCGGTCGTCTGAACAAGGTGACGCATGTCTAACGAGATTGATGAAATCTGGCAGTTGTTTGCCGACGATGGCGGACAGTCCCTGGACTCGGTCGAAGAGACCCTCCTTTTTCTGAAGGAGAATCCGACCGGCGAGGCGGATGTCGGGGCGCTCTTCCGAGCCATGCACACCTTCAAAGGCAATAGCCGCGTTCTCGGCTTGAGCGTTATCGAATCTCGAGCGCACCTGGCGGAAGACCTCATCGGCTTGGTGCGCGACGATGGCGTGCCGCTCGGCCCGGAATTGCTGGAGCTCCTTCTGGAAACCGTCGACGCGCTTCGCGGCATGCTGGAGACGACGCTGGCTTCGCGCCGCGATGCGGACGAAGGGGCGGCCTCGGACCTCGCCGACCGCATGCGGGCGATGTTCCACCGCTGCAAGGACGAACCGGCCCCGAAGGCGCCAGCCGAACCGAAGGCGCCCGATTCGACACCCCATCTCCAAGGCGAGCCTGAATCCGGCTCCGGGGGCGCGACGGCGCCGCTCTCCGCCGACGGCATCGTTTTCGACCCGGCGCCGCAATCGTCGTTCGCCGAGGATCCGACCTACCGCGAGATTTTCTCCGGCATGGCGCGCGAAATGCTAGGCGAGATGCGTCGAGCGGTCGCCGCGTTTCCGTCCGCTCCGGACGCGGCGCAGGCGACGCTGACGCGTGAGGCCGAGCGGTTGCGCTTCGCCGCCGCGCGGATCGGCATGCGAGAATGGCGCGACGCGTTGGCCGACTTCGTGGCGCTGGGGGAGCCCTCTATCGCGCAGGCTCAATCCGCCATCGTGGGGCTGACGGCGATGGCGGCGCGCGACTTCGGCGCCGACGATTCCGCGCCGCCGAGCGAAACGCCCGACGACGCGGCTGTTTCGGTTCCGCACGACCCGATCCGAGTCCTGTTCGACGCCCTCGAGCCCGTCTTGGCGGCGATTTCGGCAGCCGACGAACGCCTATCGAGGGGCGAAACCGTCAGTGGCGAGGAGCTGGACCGGCTCGTGGGCAAGATCAAGGCGCTGAGCGACCCGATGGACTTCGTCGGTCTGGCTCGCGCGGCGGAGGGCTTCCCCCCGGCCCATGGCGATCCAACGAAGTTCCGGCGGGCAAAGGTCCGGTTCTACGAGGAGCTCGCCGCAATCGTCGATTCGCGCGCAGCAGACCCACAAAGCTTGCCGATTCGTCCGCTTGCCGATCTGCGCGGCTGGTGCGCCGAAGGCGCGTCCAAGATCTTGCTCGACGTGCGCGGCACGCTGGACCGGATGAGGTCGGGCGCGGAGGCCCCCGAGCCGGGCGCGCGCGTCAGCGACTTGCTGCGTCTCGTCTTTCACGCTTGCGGCCATCACCAGATGGACGTGGCCGCGCAACTCTCCATGGCGCTGGTCGATCTGTTCGCGCGGGCCGAAAACGGCGACGTCGCCGCCGATCCCGTGCTGCAGCATATCGCGCGCTCCTTCGTCGCCGCGATGGAGTTGCTGTTCGACGCCGCCAATGCGGGCGGCAGCCCGGATATGTCGGCGGTCGAAGCGCTGTTCCAAGAAGCGGCGACGGCGACGTTCGCCTCCTCGTCGCATATCGAGGCGCGCCTGGACCTGCCGAAATCGTTCCACAATCTGTTGTCCCCGGAAAGCGTCAAGACGGCGTTGGCGGCGATGGAGTCTGGGCGTCGATTTTACATCGTCCGCGCCGATCTCAATTCGAGCGACGAGCTGGCCAGCGCGTTCCTGGGCTGGATCGGCTCCGGCGACGCGACAGTCATCAGCAACGTCACCGTAATCCAAGGCGATGCGTCGCTGTTTGATTTCCTGCTCGCCTCATCCCTGGACAATGACGGGCTGGGAGAAGCGATCGCGAGACTCGATCCCGGGGGAAAGGCGCTGAGGATCGAGATGACCCTGAGCGATCGCGACGCCAACGAAACAAAGGACGCCGCCCTGTCCCCGGCGGAAAAGCATGACGCCGAGGGCGACCTCGCCAAGGGCCTTCCCGCGCATGACGCGATGTCGGCCGTCATGCTGGAATCGATCGGCGCCATCGTCACCGGCCAGGCCGCGGTTCACCACACGCTCGCCGAACTCGTCGAGGACGAGTTGGCCCGCGCCGTCGAGCTGGAAATGCGCCGCGCCAAGGGCGACTGGGGTCTCGCTCGCGAGCCGGTGTGTCGCTACCTGGCCGGACTGCAAGAGAAAATCGAGAAGCTGGCGGAGGCCGAAGCGCACGTCAAAGGCTTGCTCGACCGCTTGCAGGAAGAGGCGATCGCCGTCCGCACCCGTTCTTCGGCGTTGCTGCTGAGGCCGTTGGCGCCGCTCGGCGAGATGCTCGCCCGTCAGTCGGGTCGGGAAGTCGTCATCACGACCAGCGGCGACGAGACGCAGCTTGATTTCAGCACCCTGGAAACCCTGAAGGAGCCGCTGCGCGCGCTGGTGGCCTTCGCCGCTCAGCAAAGCGTCGAGACGCCGGAATGTCGGCTCGCGGCAGGCAAGGACCGCCGCGGCCGCGTTCGCGTCGGGCTGGCGAAGCAGGACGATCAGGTCATCGTCACGGTCGAGGACGACGGGAGGGGAATTGCCCTGGCCGCGATCGCCCGACGGGCGGAGCAGTTGGGATGGCGAGCGGAAGCGAACCCTCTGAACATGATCCTGCGGGAAGGCTTCGGCCCGTTGGCCAACGAGGAGGCCGCGGGAAGAGGAACCGACTTTGCCGAAATTCATGCCGCGTTGCGCGCCCGCGGCGGCGAGCTGCGGATCGCCGAGCCGGCGTCGGGCGGGATGCGCGCCGTCGTCGCGCTGCCGCTGGCGATGGCGCTCGTCGACGGCATGGTGGTCCGGGTCGGCAAGGTCACTTATGTCGTCCCGATCGACTCGATTCGACGCATCGTTCATTCCGGCGTTGGCGATCTCATGCGGATCTCCGCCGCCGAAGGACGCTACATGCTGAAACTGGCGCCCAACGACGTCCTGCCGGTGAAGTTTCTCATACGAAGCGGTGAGGCCGACGGGGACGAAGAGACCGATTCCCTGTCCCTGGCCTTTGACGCGGCGCAGGCTGCGAAAGCGGCGGCCTCCGACGGCCAGGACGAGCAGAAGCGTCTCTTCGTGGTCGCCGGCGCGTCGAGCCAAGGCTGCGCTCTCGCCGTGGACGAACTCATCGGCCAGGAGATGGTCCTGGTCCGTCCCCTTCAGGGACACCTCGCCGGCATCCGCGGCGTCACCGGCTGCGCCCTGCTGAGCGGCGGGCGGGTGGGGATGGTGCTCGACATGAGCTCCGTCCTGGACCATCCCGATGACGCCGATCGCCTTCCCGCGCCGCCGGCGCCGGCGAAAGCGGCCTGATGCGACGGCGTCTGGCGACGATTGGCGAATCGGCTCCGGACTTGCCCTCGCGCACGCGCAAATCTTGGCGAGGTTCGCGGCCAGTCTCAGTTGTCCGGCCGCTCAGCCCCCAGGGAGCGACATCCGTCGGGCTCGAGACGAGCGGGCGGCGGATGCGCTCGCGCTTTGCCGTGCCCGCCCCGCTGAACCGGACCGCCGTTCCCCGCCCCGCGCATTGCCTGTATGAGATGCGCATGCGCCAATTCGCCGCCATTCTGAGGGTCCGAACCCAAGGCCGGGGCCTCACCGAATTCACCGACGCGGTCGTCGCCTGGGCCTCGGCGCAGGGGACCGAGACCGGCCTTTTGACCCTATATTGCCGCCACACCTCGGCCTCGCTGCTGATCCAGGAGAACGCCGCGCCGGCGGTGCGCGACGATCTCGAAGCGTTCTTCGAAGCCCTCGCGCCCGAGGACGAGGGCCGCTACGCCCATGACGAGGAGGGGCCCGACGACATGCCCGCCCACATCCGCGCCGCTTTGACCAACGTCAGCCTGTCAATCCCGGTCATCGGCGGCCGGTTGGCGCTCGGAACCTGGCAGGGCGTCTACGTGTTCGAACATCGCCGCGCGCCCCATACGCGCGAGATCGCCGCTCATCTCATCGGCGACTGAGCCCGGAACGCCGGTTCGGGGCGCCCTGGCTACCCCTACTCCACCGGCGCCGGCTTGACCGCGATGGGGCCGGCAGGCGCTGCGGGGGCGTTCTTGTCGAAACGCGGCCGCAGCGCGCCGAGGGTCCGCTCGGTCTCCGAGATCCAGCCGGGCGGGGCGGCGACGGTCGGGCCGTTTCCCGGGCCAGGCGCCATGTGCACGACGCGATAGCCTCGCCGTTTCAGCTCCTTGAGGAACGCCGGCATCATCTCGGCGGTCCACAGGCGGTTGTCATGGAAGAGCAGCATGCCGCGCCCGGCCTTCTCGAGCCGGCCGAGAACGAGCCTCAGTTCCTCCTCCGGCGTCATCGCGACCCAGTCGGACGCCCAGAGGTCGACGCCGAAAATGCCGACATTGTTGGCGGCGAACCAGTCGCGCAGATCCGCGGTGTCGGCGAAGCCGGGAAAGCGGAAGAACGGCGCATGCAGCTTCAACGGCTTGAGGCCGGTCGGCTCGCCGGCGGAAAAATCCTCGCCGTAGGCGGCCTTTTCCACCGCGATCATGCCCCTGAGAATGTCCGCCCGAGCGGCGGCCTCGCTCATGTAGCGCAGCGTCGGCTGGGGATGAGTGTAGGTGTGGTGGGCGACATTATGCCCCTCCTCGACCTCGCGCCTCGCCAGCAGCGGCAGGGCGTCGACCTTGGCGCCGATGTCGAAGAAGGTCGCGCGCACGCATTGCTCGGCGAGCGCCCTGAGAATTTGCGGCGTCGTCTCGGCGTCCGGTCCGTCGTCGAAGGTGAGGATCACCTCGTGGTCGGCGAGCGGAATGGTCCTGGGATAGGTCTTCAGCCCGACGCTGAGCCCGCCCTGCGTGCCGACCTCGGCGATGCGCGATGTGCCGAGCGCGTCGGGCCCGCATTCGGCGGCCGAGGCGGCGCCGAGGCCGGCGACGAGCATGAGGGCGGTGGCGGCGGACCGCATGGCGAGGCCTTTCGGGCGGGCATTGTCGCGCGTTCCCTTGACGCCTCGGCGGCGGCCGGGTCAAGCGGGGCGGCCGTTAAGGAATCCTTACCTCCCACGTTCTAACCTGCGGCGAACCGCGCGGGGGCGAAAAAGAAACCGTTTCGCCCGCCGCCTCGCGCCTGTATATTCGGGAAGCCGATGACCCCATCCCCGCCCGCCCCAGTTCGAGCCTGCATCCGTCTCGGCCTCGTCGCCGCTCTGGGGGCGGCGCTGGCCGCCTGCGGCGGCGGCGCCGGCCCGCTCGAATTCGACGACGGCTATCCCGGGCCGAAGGACTATCCGATCCACGGCATCGACGTCTCCAAATATCAGGGGACGATCGATTGGAACGCGGTGGCGGGCAGCGGGGTGAAATTCGTCTACATCAAGGCCACCGAGGGCGGCGACCATCTCGACGAACGCTTCCAGGCCAACTGGGAGGGCGCCAAGCAGGCCGGCATCCCGCACGGCGCCTATCATTTCATGTATTGGTGCCGCCCGGCGATGGAAGAGGCGGCCTGGTTCGAGCAGAACGTGCCGGTCGAATATGATGCGCTGCCGCCCGTGCTCGATGTCGAGCCGACGCCGGACTCGCGCACCTGCCGGCGCCATCTCGAGCGCGACGCGACGATCGCCGACATGAAAGTGGTGCTCGACGAGATGGAGCGCCATTTCGGCAAGCGGCCGATCATCTACACCTCGCTCGACTTCTACCGCGCCATCCTCGGCGGCGGGGCCTTCGCCGACTATCCGATCTGGGTGCGCTCGACCAAGCACAACCCCGCCCTGCCCTATGGCTCGCGCCCGTGGAATTTCTGGCAGTATCGCGCCGACGGCGCCATTCCCGGCATCGACGGGCACGTCGACCGCAACGCCTTCTCCGGCACGCAGGAGCAATGGCAGGCGTTCCTCGACGGTTCGAAGCGCGCGGGCGAGGCGTGGGCCGCCAATTCCGCCAACGGCGCCGGCGCCACGCCCGTCGCTCAGCTGCAGCCGCCCGACGGTCCCGCGCCGTCGACGACCGTCGAGTCGGCGCGCGAAACGGACGCGAACTAGGCTCGAGCTTGATTGTTATCAGCAAGCATGTCGAGTAGAAGCGCCGCGTCGCGATCCGACTGCGGCTCAACCATAGATCGCCTCGGCCTCGCTAAGGATTCGGCGGCGCCGGATATAGTTGCGGCTCGCCTCGATCGCCTCGCGCTCCGCCAGATCGACCCGACGGCCAAGCAACGCCTCCAGTCCCTCTTTGAAATCCACGATAGCGGAAAGATCGTCGCGGGCTTGCGGCGAGAATGTCGCCAGGAAGTCGGCGTCGCTGCGCGTGGGATCGAAGTCGGCGCCGCGCGCAGCCGAACCGAACACTTCCAGGCGCTGGACGCCGTAGCGGCGGCAAAGAGCGATCAGGTCTTCGCGCTTCTCAGCGATGTCGGCGTGCATAGGCCTCTCCGGTCGGACTTCGAGGACGGTGGTCCGTCTTGCCGTTCATCTCGCCTGCGCCTCGTACCCGACGACAAGGCGCGAATTGAAGCCGCCGTTTCCGTTCTCAAACGCACGCGGAACCTGCGACTTCGAAGATGTATAGGCCCCCGAAGATTCGAGGCTGTCAATGGAGCGCCGGCGCCGCCAACCTTTCTCGACAAGGCGAAATGAGCGTCGTACGCTTGACGCGCCGTCCAACCTTTCCGGGCGGCGAAAGGCGGCGGCCATGGCTCGCATCGAACAGCGCTTGATCGCTTTGGGATTGACGCTTCCGGCGCCGCTGAAGCCGCCGGCCGGCCGGCTTCCCTTCGCCTTCGTGCGGGTGGTGGGCGCGCGCGCCTTCATCGCCGGCCATGGGCCCCTGAACCCCGACGGGTCGCTGGCGCGCCCGCTCGGCAAGGTCGGCGGGGCGGTGAGCGCCGAGGAGGCCTATGCCGCGGCGCGCCTGACCGGCCTCGCCATCCTCGGCAGCCTCGGCCGCGCGCTCGGCGATCTCGACCGCATCGTCGCCTGGAGCCGGGTCTTCGGCATGGTCAACACGGCGCCCGGCTTCAACGCGACGCCGAGCGTGATCAACGGCTTTTCCGATCTCATTCTCGAGGTCTTCGGCCCCGACGTCGGCGCGCACGCCCGCTCGGCCGTCGGCGTGGCCGAGTTGCCGTTCGACATTCCGGTCGAGATCGAAGGCGAGGTCGCGCTGGGCCCATAGCAAACCGGCCAATGCGCGCTTTGGCCCATCGGCGCCCTTGCCGAGGCGACGCGCTTGCGGCAACAGTCCGCCCACATCACGGCGAGGGGCCCCGACATGTCCAGCGAAAGCGCGGCAGCGCTCAAATCCGACGCGTTGCACTACCATCGCGAACCGCGCCCCGGCAAACTCGAGATTGCGGCGACCAAGCCGCTCGGCAATCAGCGCGACCTGGCGCTTGCCTATTCGCCCGGCGTCGCCTTCGCCTGCGAGGCGATCGTCGCCGACCCGGAGGAAGCGGCCAACCTCACGGCGCGGCAGAATCTCGTCGCCGTGCTGACCAACGGCACCGCCGTGCTCGGTCTCGGCGCGATCGGCCCGCTCGCCGGAAAGCCGGTGATGGAGGGCAAGGCGGTTCTCTTCAAGAAGTTCGCCGGCATCGACGTCTTCGACATCGAGGTCAACGAGACCGACGTCGACAAACTCGTCGACATCATCGTCGCGCTGGAGCCGACCTTCGGCGGCATCAACCTCGAGGACATCAAAGGCCCGCAGTGCTTCGAGGTCGAGGAGAAGGCGAAGGCCCGCATGGGCATTCCCGTTTTCCACGACGATCAGCACGGCACGGCGATCATCGTTTCGGCCGCGATCGCCAACGCGCTGGAGCTGACCGACAAGCGGTTCGATCAGGTGAAGATCGTCTGTTCCGGCGCCGGCGCGGCGGCGCTCGCCTCGCTCAATCTCCTCGTTTCGCTGGGCGCCAAACGCGAGAACATCTTCGTCTGCGACCGGGAAGGCGTCATTCACAAGGGCCGCGAGAGGCCGATCGACCGCTGGAAGGCGGCCTACGCGCAGGAAACCAGCGCGCGCACGCTCGCCGACGTCATCGAGGGCGCCGACATCTTCATCGGCCTTTCCTGCGCTGGCGTGCTCACGGGCGAACACGTCAAGCGCATGGCGCGCGATCCCTTGATCATGGCGCTCGCCAATCCGACGCCCGAGATCATGCCCGAAATCGCCCACGAAGCGCGGCCCGACGCGATGATCTGCACCGGACGCTCCGACTATGCCAATCAGGTCAACAACGTCCTGTGCTTTCCCTACATCTTTCGCGGCGCGCTCGACGTCGGCGCGAGCGAGATCAACGAGGCGATGAAGCATGCCGCGGTGAAGGCGATCGCGGCGCTGGCGCGCGAGACGCCGTCGGAGGTGGTGGCGCGCGCCTACGGCGGCCAAGCGCCGCCGTTCGGCCGCGCTTCGCTCATCCCCAGCCCCTTCGACCCGCGCCTGATCCTGCGCATCGCCCCGGCGGTGGCCCGCGCCGCGACGGAGAGCGGCGTCGCGCGCCGGCCGATTGTCGATTTCGACGCCTACGCCGACCGGCTGTCGCGCTTCGTCTTCCGCACCGGCCTGATGATGAAGCCGCTGTTCGCCAAGGCGCGCGCCGCCCGCAAGCGCGTGATCTACAGCGAAGGCGAGGACGAGCGGGTGCTGCGCGCGACGCAAGTGGTGCTGGAAGAGCGCCTCGCCGTGCCGATCCTGATCGGCCGCCCCGACGTGATCCGCGAGCGGGTCAAACGCTACGGCCTGAGGATGGCGGCCGGACGCGACTTCGAGATCGTCGACCCACACAGCGATCCGCGCTACCGCGAGTACGTCGCGGTCTATCTCAAGGTCGCCGGCCGCAAAGGCCTGACGCCCGACGCGGCGCGCACCATCGCGCGCACCAACGCCACGGTGATCGGCGCGCTGGCGCTGCATCACGGCGAGGCGGACGCGCTGATCTGCGGCCTCGAAGGGCGCTTCGCGGCGCGGCTCAAGCACATCAGGGACATCGTCGGTCTTGCGCCGGGGGCGAAGGATTTCGCCGCCCTTTCCCTAGTGATCGCGCCGAGCGGCTCGTATTTTCTCGCCGACACCCACGTTTGCTACGACCCAACCGCAGAGGAGATCGCCGATTTGGCCTTCGCCTGCGCCCATCACGTGCGCCGCTTCGGCGTGACGCCGAAGATCGCGTTGATTTCGCACTCCGACTTCGGCTCCGCCGACACGCCCTCGGCGCTGAAGATGCGGCAGGCGCTGGCGCTGGTCAGCGCCCGCGCGCCCGATTTCGAGATCGACGGCGAGATGCAGGCCGACACGGCGCTGTCGCTTGTCGCGCGGGCGCGGGTGACCGCCGACTGTCGCTTGTCGGGCGAAGCCAACGTGCTGATCTTCCCCAATCTCGACGCCGGCAGCACCGCGTTGCAATTGACTCGCGTCATCGCCGACGCCATGCCCGTCGGTCCGATTCTCGTCGGCCCGGCCAAGCCCGCCCATGTGCTGACGCCCTCGATCACCGCGCGCGGCATCGTCAACATGACCGCGATCGCGGCGGCGGAGGCCGCGGACGCAGACTAGGCGCGGTAAGCGAAGCTTAGGCATGGCAAGCGAAGCAAGGAAAATTGATTTGACAGGAGGACGAACTGGGCGGACTTTCTAGAGGCGTTCCAAGTCGCCCCTGCGATTCGGAGCGCGCCAAGAGCCGATCTCGTGGGCGAGGTTGGCGGAAAGAACGGGGTAACCATGACTCCGCCGGGCAAGAAATCCTGACCTCGACGCCGTCGAGGTCGCAGCGTCAAAGCCGCCTCATATGGCAAGGCGGAAAGGCGCTTCCGAAAATCTGAATTTCACCGTGCGGCTGCGGGCGCGAAGGCCAAGCGTCTTAGTCGCCGCAATTTCATCTGCAACATCTCAGATCGTTTCGCAAAGGCGAACAGGGCCCCGCTCCGCTTGAATGCGCCGGGGCCCATTGCTTTGTTTGCGCGCCGGCGTCCCCCTGCCGTCGATAATTTCCCTCAATGTCCAAGCGCGGCGCGGCGCGCGTCGGCGCGCCTGCCTTGGACGTTCGCCGGCGCCTGCCTCGCGCCGCGGAGACAATTCGCGTTAGTCATATTGACATGAAATTCATTTCATATTAATGCGACTAACATGAAAATGCGAAAGCGCGCCTACGACCTGACCTCACGCGCGGCGAAAGCCGAGGCGACGCGCGAACGCATCCTCGAACACGCGGTGCGCCTCTACCGCGAATGGGGGACCGAGCGGTTCACGCTCGACGAGGTCGCCCGGCGCGCCGCAACCACGGTGCAGACGGTTCTTCGCGCCTATGCGAGCAAGGACAAGCTGCTGCTCCGCGCGCTCGACCGTCTCGCCGCCGGCGGCGCGGAGCGGCTCAAGCCGACGAAGCCCGGCGACATCGAGGCGGCGGTCGGGGCCATCTTCGACGTCTACGAGACGATCGGCGACCTGTTGATGCGCGAACTCGGCGACGAAAGCCGACGCCCCGCCTTCAAGCCCGCGCTCGACCGCGGGCGCGCCAATCATTGCGCCTGGGTCGAGGAATTGTTCGCGCCTCAACTCGGGAAGCTTTCGGGAACGGCGCGTGCGGCGCAATTCGCCGTCTTCGTCGTCGCCACCGACGTCTACGTCTGGAAGAAACTCCGCCGCGACTTGGCGCTGAGTCGGCGGGAGGCCGAGGCGATCGTGCTTCGGATGATCAAGCGCGACATCCAACGGGAGGATGATCATGGCTCGGATACTGTGGCTGAATTGGTCCGGCGGCGGGAACCTGCCGCCTAGCCTTGGCGTAGCGCGCGCATTGACGCAGCGTGGGCACGAGGTCGCCTTCGCCGGGCGGCCGGAAATGGTTCCGCGCGTCAAGACCGCCGGCTTCCGCGCGATCGAATTCACCGACGCCTACGCGCAGGTCGATCGCTATCCCCAGGGAAGCTTCCTGACCCGCATGTCCTGCTACCTCACGTCGCCCGCCGTGGAGGCGCAAGTGCGCTCGGTCGTCGCGGCCGAAACGCCGGAAATCATCCTGATCGATGCGATGTTCCCCGCCGCGCTCGCTCAAGCGCCGCAGTTCGACGCGCCGACCGCCGTCTTCGTCCACACCTTCGTTTTCCGCCAGCTCGACATGTGGCGAGGCATGATCGCCCGCCTCGACGGCATGCGACAGCAGGCGGGATTCGGCGCCCTGCCGCCGCTCGACGCCTTGTGGCGCTCGCGCGACCGCATCGTGTCGACGAGCCTTAAGGCGTTCGACGCGCCGCGCGCGCCGGGATGGGAGAACGTGCGCCATGTCGGGCCGGTGCTCGAAGACGAGAAATTCGCCGTCCCGGCAAATCTGCCGTGGCCCGAGGACGACCCGACGCCGCTCGTCCTGGTGAGCTTCAGCACCGGTTTCGAGCAGCGCAACGTCGACAAGCTGCAACGCGCGCTCGACGCGCTGGCCGACCTTCCCGTTCACGTCGTCGCCACCACAGGCGGCATCGTCGCGCCGAACGAGCTGTCGACGCCGGCGAACGCCGCCGTGTTGAGCTACGCGGCGCATGACCCGATCATGCGCCGCGCCGCTATGGCGATGACGCACGGGGGGCACGGAACGGCGATGCGCGCGCTGCGGCACGGCGTGCCGATGGTGGTCATCCCCGGGCTCGCCGGCGACCAGCCCTTCGTCGCCGCCGCGGTTGAGGAATGGGGGGCGGGACGGGCGCTGCCGGGCGACGCCGACGTCGCCGCGATGCAAGACGCGGCGCGGCAGGTTCTCGCCGATCCCGCCTACCGCCGCGCCGCTGAGGAACGGGCGATAAGCCTGCGCGACGTCGACGGCGCGGTCAAAGCGGCCAACGAGGTGGAGACGCTCATCAGGACGGCGGCGCCGGACCGCGCGGCGGCCGAGTGAGCATAGGGGTCGGCGCGCGACGTCCCGCGCGCTACCCCCTGTCATCCAGTCCGATGTCGAGGATCGGCGCGCTGTGCGTCAGCCAGCCGACCGAAATGAGATCGACGCCGGTCGCGGCGATCGCGGGCGCGGTTTCCGCGGTGACGCGGCCCGAGGCCTCCGAGACGGCGCGGCCGGCGATCGTCGCCACCGCCCGAGCCAGGTCTTCGAGCGACATGTTGTCGAGCAGCACCGCGTCGACGCCGACGCGGAGCGCCTCGTCGAGTTGGGCGAGCGTATCGACCTCGACTTCGATCTTGACGAGATGCCCGACCCGCGCCCGCACGCGCGCGATCGCCTCGGCGACGCCGCCGGCGATGGCGATGTGATTGTCCTTGATCAGCGCGGCGTCGTCGAGGCCGAAGCGATGGTTGGCCCCGCCGCCGGCCCGCACGGCGTATTTCTCGATCCCGCGCAACAGCGGCGTCGTCTTGCGCGTGCAAACGATGCGCGCCTTGGTCCCCGCGACCGCGGCGACGAGCGACGCCGTCGCCGAGGCGACGCCGCTGAGGCGGCTGACAAAGTTCAGCGCGACGCGTTCGGCGGTCAGAATGCCGCGCGCCGGGCCCCCGACGAGAGCGATCGTCTCGCCCGGCGCGACGCGCGCGCCGTCGGGGCGCGTCTCGGAGAAGACGATCGCCGGATCGATCAGGCGGAACGCCAGCGCTGCGACATCGAGCCCGGCGACGACGCCCGCCTGGCGCGCCACCATCGCCGTCGTGGTCGCAAGATCGGCCGGCGCGATCGCGTCGCTGGTGATGTCGCCGGCGCGGCCGAGGTCTTCGATGAGCGCAGCGCGCACGATCGGCTCGATCAGAATCGTCGGGAGTCGCGCTACGGTCACGCCGAGGCCCTCCGCGCGGGCGCCGCGGGCGCGGCTTCGCCGGCGAAGGCAAGCGCCGCATCGAGCCGCAGCGTGGCGCGTCGCCCCTCGCTCGCCTTCATGGGAAAATCGCTTCGGCAATGCGCGCCGCGGCTCTCCCGGCGCTGCAAGGCGGCGAACGCGATCATCAGCGCGACCGCGGCGGGATCGGCGGACGGCCCTGCCCCAGCCGCCAAAGGCGCAAGCGCGGCGACGGCGCGCGCCAGGCTTTCGCCCTCGCGCATCACCCCCGCGGCGGCGGCGAGGATCGACCGCACGGGGCTCGGGTCGGCGGCCGGCGGCGACGGAATCGCGCGCGGCGGCGGCGCGCGCCCAAACGATGCGCCGGCGACGCTCTCGGCGACGAGGCCGGCAAAGACCGCAGCCTCGGTCAAGGAGTTGCTCGCCAGGCGATTGGCGCCATGCAGGCCGGTTGAGGCCGCCTCGCCGCAGGCCCAGAGGCCGCGCACCGAAGAGCGCCCCTCCTCGTCGACGGCGATTCCGCCCATGTGATAGTGCGCCGCCGGGCGCACCGGAATGGGCTGGCGCGCCGGATCGATCCCCGCCTCGCGACAGAACGCGGCGATGACGGGAAAACGGGTCGCGAAGCGCTCGCCCAGCGCCTGGCGCGCATCGAGGAAGACGCGATGGCCCTCGGCGCGTCGGCGCCAGATCGCGCGCGCGACGACGTCGCGGGACGCAAGCTCCGCCCCGGGAACGTCGGCCATGAAACGCTCGCCGGTCTCGTCGACGAGAACGGCGCCTTCGCCGCGCACGGCTTCGCTGACCAACGGCGCCGGCCGCGCCGGTCCGTCGAAGGCGGTGGGGTGGAACTGCACGAATTCGACGTCGGCGAGCGCGGCGCCGGCGCGCGCGGCGAGCGCCAAGCCCTGGCCGAAGCTGCCGCCGGGGTTCGTGCTGACCGGATAGAGTCCCCCGACGCCGCCGGTGGCGATCACCAGTTTGTCGGCCGCCAACATGAGCGGCCCCGCCGGCCCGACGACGAGAAGGCCGCGCACCGCTCCATCCTCGACGACGAGCCGGCGCGCTTCGTAGCCTTCGAGCGTGCGGATCGCGGGCGTGCGGCGCGCGGCGGCGACGAGCGCGCGCATCAGCTCGCGCCCCGTGCCGTCGCCGCCGGCGTGAACGATGCGGCGGCGCCGATGCGCCGCCTCCAAGCCCAGCGCGAAGCCGCCCGCGCCGTCGCGGTCGAACGCGACGCCGAGGCGCGCGAGGTCTTCGATGGCTTGCGGCGCCGCCCGGGTGAAGCGGTCGACAATTGCGGCGATGCAGAGCCCGTCGCCGGCGGCCATCGTGTCCGCCGCGTGCAGCGCCGGGCTGTCGTCCCCGCCGAGCGCCGCGGCGAGGCCGCCTTGCGCCCACAACGTCGAGGCTTCGGCGCCCAACGGCAATTTGGAGACCAGGACGACCGGGCGCGGC
>CAVWKL010000146.1:0-10758 GCA_963755075.1 uncultured Alphaproteobacteria bacterium | reverse complement strand
TCATCGCCAGCACCACGACGGTGCCGATATAGGGCAGCGCCGAAACAAACTGCGACGGGATCGCGATGCCGAGACCCTGGACATAGAGCGAGAGATACATGATCGCGCCGAAGAGGTAGGCGCCGCCCAGCAGCCACGCCGGCCGCCAGGTCGCGAACACGACGAGCGCCAGCGCGATCCAGCCGCGTCCCGCGGTCATGTTCTCCGCCCACAGCGGGCTATAGGCGAGCGACATGTAGCCGCCCCCAAGCCCCGCCATCGCGCCGCCGAACAACGTCGCCCCGAGGCGAATCGCATTGACGGGATAGCCGATGGCGTGGGCGGCGTCGTGCGAATCGCCGACCGAGCGCAGCACCAATCCGGCATGGGTGCGGTAGAGAAACCACGCCACGGCCGCCAGGATCGCAAAAGAGGCGTAGACAAGCGGATCCTGACCGAACAGCACCGGGCCGAAGAACGGCAAGTGCGACAGGCCGGGCAGATCGAGCTTGGGCAGTTCCGGTCCCTTGATGCCGACATAGGCCGCGCCCAGCAAGGAACTGAAGCCGCGGCCGAAGATCGTCAGGGCGAGTCCGGCGGCGGTCTGATTGCTCAGGAGCGCCAGCGTCAGGAAGGCGAAGATCGCCGACAGCGCCGCGCCGCCCGCGGTCGCGGCGATGACGCCGAGCACGGTGCTGCCGGTGAGGTGCCCGACGGCGAAGCCGGTGACGGCGCCGACCAGCATCATGCCTTCGACGCCGAGGTTGAGGACGCCGGCGCGCTCGGTGACCAGCTCGCCGGTCGCCGCAAGCAGCAGCGGGGTCGAGGAGGCCATCACGCTGACGAAGAAGCTGGTCAGGAAGAAGATCATGGCGCGGCTCCGATGGGCTTGGTTCGCGGCCTCGTCAGCCGAACGCGGTAGAGAATCAAGATGTCGCAGGCGAGCAGGAAGAACAGCAGGATGCCCTGGAAGATGCCCGTGACGGCGTTGGGCAGGCCGAGATCGATCTGCGCCGCGTCGCCGCCGAGATAGGAGAGCGCCAGCAACAGGCCGGCGAAGATCGCCCCGATCGGATGCAGCCGCCCAAGAAAGGCGACGATGATCGCGGTGAAGCCGTATCCCGGCGAGATATCGGTGGTGAGCTGGCCGACCGGCCCGGTGACCTCGAACATGCCGGCGAGCCCCGCCAATCCGCCGCTCGCCAGCAAAGCCACCCAGATCAGCCGACGTTCGCTGAAGCCGGCGAACCGCGCCGCGCGCGGCGCTTCGCCGACGACCCGGAGCTGAAAGCCGAGCACCGATTTCGACAGCAGAGCCCAGATTGCGATCGCCGCGATCGGCGCGACGACGCAGCCCAGATGCACGCCCGTGCCCTCGACGACGATCGGCGTCGTCGCGCCGTCGGAGAACATCGCCGTCTGCGGAAAACCGAAGCCCTTCGGATCCTTCCAGGGGCCGGTGACGAGATAGATCAGCAGGTATTGGGCGACGTAGGTCAGCATCAGGCTGGAGAGAATTTCGTTGACGTTGAGCTCGGTCTTGAGGACAGCCACGATCGCTGCGAACCCCGCGCCGCCGATCACGCCCGCCAATAGGGTCGCGGGATAGAGCAGCCAGCCCGGCAAATCGGGAAACGCCAGCGCGAAGCCGCCGGCGAAGATCGCGCCGACGGTGAACTGGCCCTCCGCGCCGATGTTCCACACCGAGGCGCGATAGCACAGCGCCAGCCCTGCTCCCATCAGGATCAGCGGCGCCGCCTTGACGGCGAGCGCGGAGAGGCCGCCGGTCTGAACCAGCGGCGCGACCAGGAAGGTGTAGACCGCCGGCCCCGGCGCCTGCCCGAGCGCCCAGAAGATGACGCCGGTGCCCAGAATCGTCAGCGCGATCGCCAGCACCGGCGACGCATAAGTCCAAAACAACGAGACTCTGCCGCGCGGTTCGAACCTCATCGGTTTACGCAAGCTCCTTTGCGGTCGCGCCGGCGACGGGCCTGACGCGGGCGCCGCCCATGACCACGCCGATCTGTTCGATCGTCGCCTCCTTGACCGGAATCGGCGCCGACAAGCGCCCGCCGGCGATCACGGCGACGCGGTCGCAGACCAGAAAGATTTCGTCGAGATCCTGTGAAATGATCAGCACCGCCGCGCCCTTTTCCGCCAAATCCGCCAAGGCGCGATAGATCGCCGCCGCCGCGCCGGCGTCGACCCCCCACGTCGGTTGGTTGATGACCAATATCCCCGGCGCCTGCGTGACTTCGCGCCCGACCAGGAACTTCTGCAAATTGCCGCCCGACAGCGCGCGCGCCTGCGCCTTCGGACCGGTGGTGCGGACGTCGAACCGGCGAATGATCTCGCGGGCGAAATCGATCGTTCGCCTCTGATCGACGAAGCCGAAATGGGTCAGCGCGCCGCGCGCGCTGGCGGTGAGGAAGGCGTTCTCGCTCAGCGTCATGGCGCCGATCGCGCCATGCCCATTGCGCTCCTCGGGCACGAAGCAGCCGCCGAGCGCGCGCCGCTCCTGCGGCCCCATGTGGCCGATCGCGGCGCCGTCGAGCATGATCCGCTCCGGCGTTCCCGCCGACACCTCGCCCGACAGCGCGTCCATCAATTCCGTTTGGCCATTGCCGGCGATGCCGGCGACGCCGAGAATTTCGCCGGGCAGGACCGAGAACGCGACGTCCCTGAGATCGGTGCCGAAGGGATGGGGCGACCTTATCGTGAGCTTCTCGACGACGAGTCTGGGGCGCGCGCCCGACGCCATGACGCGACGGCTCCGCTCGGGGGGGTCGAGCTGCGCATTGATCATCAACTCGGCCAATTCCTTGGCGCTCTTTTGGCTCGGGATGCAATGGGCGACCACCCGGCCGAGCCGCATGATCGTCGCGGCGCCGCAGAGGGCGCGAATCTCCTCGAGCTTGTGGCTGATGTAGAGGATGGAGCAGCCTTCGGAGGCAAGCCGCCGCAAGGTCTCGAACAGTTTCTCGACTTCCTGCGGCGTCAGCACCGAGGTCGGCTCGTCCATGATCAAGAGGCGCGGGTTCTGCAAGAGGCAACGCACGATCTCGATGCGCTGACGCTCGCCGACCGAGAGATCGTGCACGGTCTGGTCCGGGCTCAGCGGCAGGCCGTATTTTTGCGAAATCTCGACGATTCGTTCGCGCAGATTGGCGCGGTCTTTCGGATCGTTCATGCCGAGGGCGACGTTTTCGACCACGGTCAGCGACTCGAAGAGCGAGAAATGCTGAAACACCATGCCGATCCCGAGACGCCGCGCGTGGGCCGGGTTTTGCACCGCGACGCTTTCGCCGCGCCAGACGATCTCCCCGGCGTCGGGCCGCATGACGCCGTAGATGATCTTGACCAGCGTGCTCTTGCCGGCGCCGTTCTCTCCGAGCAGCGCATGGATCTCGTTGCGCGCCACGGTCAGATCGACGCGGTCGTTGGCCAGGCAGCCCGGAAATTGTTTGGTGATTCCCCGCAGCGACAAATACGGGCCGTCCTCGACCGCCGTCTGATTGCCCATGGCGTCAAAAGCCTCTTCTTCCTTCCCCCGCAGCGTGCAAGTCCTGGACCGCCGTGCCTCGGCGCTTCGCCTCAATCGACGATCTCGAGAGGAGGCGCCCCGCCGCCCATCCGGCTTTCCCGAGCCATGCTCGCACGTCGCGCCGCGCCCGCCAACCCTCGGCCGCGGTCTAATCCCCCGCTTCGACCTCGACCCAGCGGCCCTCGCGGCTCGCTTGCGCGATCGCGTGAATGGCGCGCTCGATCGCCAGACCCGTCTCGAAGTCGATCGCTAGCGCCGGCTCGCCCGCGATGAGCGCCAGCAATTGCCGGCATTCGATGATCTTGAGATCGTTGAAGCCAAGCTGATGGCCGGGCGCGACCACGAACCGACCGTAGGGCGGATGCGCCGGCCCTATCAGGATCCGGCGAAACCCTTGGTCTGCGGCGCGGCCCTCGGCGAGGTAGACCTCGACCTCGTTGAAGCGCTCCTGATCGAAGAGAATCGTTCCGCGCGAACCGAAGAGTTGCAGTTGCAGCCGGCCTTTGCGGCCCCAGGCGCAGCGATTGACCTGGATGGCGCCGCCGGCGCCGTCGCCCAAGCGCAGCAACGCCGTTGCGACGTCGAAGGTCTCGACCGCGCGACGCGCTTGCCCAAGCGGACGATCGGCGTAGGGCTTGGTCATTTCGCCGAAAACGCGCGTCGGACGGCCGAGGAGCGTGGCGATCAGGCTCAGCGGATGCACGGCGAAATCGTCGAGCGCGCCGTAGCCGGCCAACGCCTCGCTGCGCCAGGAAAATGGCGCTTCCGGATCGGCCATATAGTCTTCGTCCATCTCCACACGGAAATGATTGACCGCGCCGATCGCGTTCTCCTCCAGGAGTTTGGCGATGTAGCGGATGGCGGGACTTTGTATGTAGTTGTAACCGAGAATCGCCACGCGCCTCGCGCGCCGCGCCGCGCCGGCCATCGCGCGCGCGTCGACCAATCGCGGCGCCATCGGCTTTTCGCACCAGACGTGCTTGCCCGCCTCGAGCGCGGCGACCGCCATCGGCGCGTGCAACGCGTTTGGCGTCGTGATCGAGACGACGTCGACGGCGGGATCATGGATGAGCGCGCGCCAGTCGGCGGTCGCGGTCGCAAAGCCGAATTCGTCGGCGCGCCGCCTGGCGAGCTCGGCGTCGACCTCGCATAAGGCGGCGAGCCGAATCGCCGGCGTATCGCCGAAGACCGCGCGCACGCCGGTCCACGCCAGGGCGTGGCACTTGCCCATGTATCCCGTGCCGATCAGACCGACCCCGATCTCCGCCATCCTATCCTCCCTCATCGCCGCTTCCGGCGGCGCGCGCCGATGCGCCGAACGCGCCGCCGCGGCACAAACATTCCCATGACTATCAATATTGGAATATTCGTTCTAGTGTAGAGTCTCGCAGACGCTTGCGCCGAAGCGACGCCGACGGCGCGGAGAGCCGGCGCGGCTCAGCTTTTGCCGTTGGCGAGACAGGGGCAAATCATGGATGCGCCGCATGACTTCGACGCGCTCAAGCGTCGCCTCATCGAAATCAAGCCGGAATTGCCCAAGCGCTTGCGACAGACGGCGGTGTTTGCGCTCGAACATCCCGATGAAGTCGCGCTCGGCACCGCCTCGAGCATCGCCGAGCGCGCGCAGGTGCAGGCCTCGACATTGGTGCGTTTCGCCCAGACGCTGGGCTTTGCCGGTTTTTCGGAATTGCAGGGCGTCTTTCGCGAACACTTGCGCAACCGCTGGCCCGATTATTCCGAACGCCTGAAAGCGCTGCACGAGGGCGCCCTGGACAGCGGCGATCCCTTGCGCCTGCTGTTCGGCTTCGCCGACTCGGCCGCCGCCTCGATCGCCAAGCTGCGGCGGAACGTTCACCGGCAGGAACTGGATGATGCGATCGCTGTTCTCGCCCGCGCGCGCACCATTTTCATCGTCGGTCAACGCCGCTCGTTTTGCGTTTCGCATTATCTCGCCTATGCGCTCGCCCAGCTCGGCGTCGGCGCCGCGCTTATCGACAATGTCGGCGGCCTCGGGCGCGAACAGATGGCGGGCGCCGGGGGAGACGACGCGCTGATCGCGATCAGTTTTTCCCCTTACGCGCCATTCACCATCGATCAGGTCGAGGCGGCCAGACAGAAAAAGACCCCGATTGTCGTGATCACCGACAGCGCGCTGAGCCCGTTGGCGGGCATGGCCGACGCGCGCTTCGAGATCGTCGAAAGCGATTTCGGCGCCTTCCGCTCCAACGCGGCGACGTTTTGCTTGGCGATGACCCTCGCGGTGGCGGTGGCCGAAAAGCGCAACGGCCGGCGCGGCGCCGCTAGAACGGCGGCGGCGGCTCGCGCGCCGCGGCGAGTTCCGCATTGATCGCCGAGAGAAATCCGGCGAGATCGTGGGTGACGAAATCGACGTGGTCGGAGTCGAAACCGTCGCGGTCGCGAGCGTCACGATGGTCCGCCTGCCCCGGCCGGGGCGTGACGAGCGTCGTCGTCATGCCGCGCGCCTTGGGGGCCCGCAGGTTCTTGGCCAGGTCCTCGAACATCGCCGCGCAAAGCGGATCGACGTCGTGGCGGCGGAAGAACGTTTCATAGGCGAGGTCGGCGGGCTTGGGAACGAGCCCGGCGGCGACGATGTCGAAGGCGTCCTCGAAGAGGCCGGCGAGCCCGAGTTGGGCGACCGTGCGCAACGCGTGGTCGCGAGAGCCGTTGGTGAAGATCAGCTTGCGGCCGGGCAAGCGCGAGACCTCGCGCGCCAGCGCCGGATTGGGGGCAAGCGCGGAACGGTCGACGTCGTGGACGAAGTCGAGGAATTCGTCGGGCTGCGCGATGTTCTCCTCGACGAGCCCGCGCAAAGTCGTGCCGTGGCGATGGTAGTAGTATTTCTGCATCGCACGGGCCGACTGGCCGTCGAGCCCCGACAGCGCCATCAGAAAGAGCGTGACGCGCTCGTTGATCGCCGGCCAAAGGCCGCAATTGGGCGGGTACAGCGTATTGTCGAGATCGAAAACCCACGCCGAGACGTGGCCGAACTTGCCGACCAGATCGGGCTCGAAAGTCAGCGGCGGCAAAGTCACGGTCATCGGGGTTGAAGGCGCCTCGTTCGATCCACAGCTTCCGCCCCGCCCTCGAACGGCAATGAACAAGGGCGGTCGCGGCTCCGAGCGAACGCAACGCTTAGCCTCTCCTGGCGGCGCGCGGCAAGCCCTCTTTGGAGGCGGCCGCCCCGGCATGGGCTTTGCGGCGCAGGCGGGCGATCGGCGCGCCAAGCCCGCTCGCCAGGGAATCTGTCCAGGAATGGCACACGTCCACGCCAAAATCGACAGCCGGCCGCGGCGTGGCGCAGCTCGCGCCGCGCCCGCCCGGGTCGGGTCCGCGCGGTCTCGACGGCATGGGCGATGGCGCCACTTCGAGGATTTCGCCTCGATCGGGTTCGCCTATCTCGCCGCGCTCCTCGACGGCCTGGCGATATTCGGCGCGGCGGCGTCCTCGAGCGCGCTCTATGGGATCGTCACGCTCGGGCGCATGCCGTTCGTCGAATCGCCGACCGCGGTCGGCGCGATCGTCGCCGCGATCGTCGTCGCCGCGGGCGTCCAGAACGGCGAATACGTCCTCGAGCGCTACGGGGCGCGCGCCGGGCGATTCAGCCGCAGCTTTTCGACCTGGAATTTCGCCTTCCTCTGCGCGCTGGCGCTCGGCTTCGCCACGCGGACGTCCGGCGATTTCTCGCGCGGCGCCGTCGGCGTCTTCTACGTCGCCGGATTCCTCGCGATGTTTTCGACCCGCCTCGTCCTCATCAAGGCGGTGGAGCGGACGCGGCGCGCCGGACTCATCCGGCCGCGGCGGGTCGTCGTCGTCGGATTCGAGGACGCGCTCGTCGAACTCGCGCCGCGGTTCGTTCCGAGCGCCGATCGCATGGAAATCGCCGCGATGATCGCGCTGCGCGACAACCAGGCCTATCTCGCCGACGATCTCGCGCTCGCCGCCGCCGCCGTGCGGATGCTGCGCCCGGACGACATCTATGTCGCGATCCCGTGGTCGCGCATCGAGGTGATCGAGGCCAGCGTCGACGTCTTCCTGCGCACGCCGGCCGAGATTCACCTCGGCGCCGAGGCCATCCTCGAGCGTTTCAAGGAAGCGCGCGTCGTCCAGTTCGGTCCGACCGCCGGGCTCGGCCTGACCCGGCCGCCGCTGACGCGGCTGCAAAGAGCGGAAAAGCGGCTGTTCGATCTCCTCGCCGCGACGCTCGGCCTCATCGCGCTCGCGCCGCTCTTCGCCGTCGTCGCGCTGTGCATCCGCTGGGAGGGTCCGGGGCCGATCCTCTTCCGGCAAACCCGCTACGGCTTCAACCAGGAGCCTTTCCGCATCATCAAGTTCCGGACGATGACGACGATGGAGGACGGCGCGGCGGTCAAGGCGGCGACGCGCGCCGATCCCAGGGTCACCCGCGTCGGCGCGGTCTTGAGGCGGTTCAGCATCGACGAGCTGCCGCAGCTCCTCAACGTCCTCGCCGGCGAAATGTCGATCGTCGGACCGCGCCCGCACGCGCTCGCCCACGATCAGCGCTATGTCGCGCGCATCTCGCGCTACGCCCGCCGCCACAACGTTAAGCCCGGCATCACCGGCTGGGCGCAGGTGTGCGGCCACCGCGGCGAAATCCGCGACGACGAGGACATGCAGGCGCGCATCGACGACGACCTTTACTACGTCGACAACTGGTCGCTGTGGCTGGATGTCAAGATCGTGCTGTGGACGTTTCTTTCCGTGAGCGCTCACCGGAACGCTTATTGACATCGCCCGCCTCGACGAACCGGCGGGCGTGGGCGATCGCCTTCAGCATCAGGCTGGAGAAGCCCGCCTCGTCCGCCAGGTCGGGCTCGATCCACATCAGACCCTCCGCCGCAGGCGCCGCCCGCTCGACCTCGGCGGCGTAGAGCGTCAGCCTCAGCGTGAAATGGGTAAAGGCCTGCTCGACCTCGCCCGGCAGGCGCCGCCAAGCCGCGGCGAAGGGGGCATGGTCCCGCCCGGGCCCGGCGCGCTCCGCCGCCTCCCATGGCCCGCCCGGCAATTCGAGCGTCCCGCCGAGCAGCCCTTTAGGCGGGCGCCGCCGCGCCAGGATCGCGCCGTCCTCGCGCCAGGCGAAAAACGCCGCGCCGACGCGCGCCGGCCGGGACTTGGCGGCGCCGCGTCGGGGATAGGCCTCGGGCGCGCCGGCGCGCGCCGCCGCGCAGACCGGGCGCAGGGGACAAGCCGGGCAATCGGGCTGGCGCGGCCGGCAGACGAGCGCGCCGATGTCCATCAGCGCCTGGACGAAGTCGCCGGGGCGCTTGGCGGGCGTCAACGCCGCCGCGGCTTCGGCGATCTCGCGCCTCGCCTGCGCGATCGGCGTCTCGAGGGCGTGAAGCCGCGCCAAGATGCGGGCGATATTGCCGTCGACCGGCGCGGTTCGCCCGTCAAAGGCGATCGCCGCGACCGCAGCGGCCGTGTAGGCGCCGAGGCCGGGCAGCACGCGCAATTCCGCTTCGCTGCGGGGAAAACGCCCGCCGCGCCGCGCCACCTCCTGGGCGCAGGCGTGGAGATGGCGCGCCCGCGAGTAATAGCCGAGCCCGGAAAAAGCGGCCATGACCTCGTCGAACGAAGCCGCCGCGAGCGCTTCGACGCGCGGCCAGCGCGCCACGAATTTCAGGAAATAGGGCGCCGCCGCCGCAGCGGTCGTCTGCTGCAGCAGCACTTCCGACAGCCAGACGCGATAGGGATCGGGCCGTTCGCCGGCGGGCGCGCGCCAGGGCAAATCGCGCCGATGGACGTCCCACCAGGAAAGAACGCGGCGGGCGACATCGCGCGGCTTCAAAGGCGCGCCGGGAGGGGCTACATTGTCATCCATGGAGCCAACTCTATCCTCGAGAGCGCGATGACGAAACCGGGGCGCGGCTTCGCAACGCAGCTCGGCGCGCTGCTCAAGGGGGTGGTCGAGCCGACCTTGGCGGCGCGCGGACTGGGCGAGACGAGCCTCGTCACGGATTGGCCGGACATCGTCGGCGCCGATATCGCGCGCTACGCACGGCCGATCCAGCTGCAATGGCCGCCGCGCGGCGCCAAGCGCGGCCTCGAGACGAGCCCCGCCGCGACCTTGGTGCTGCGAATCGACGGCGCTTTCGCGCTCGAAGCCCAGCACGCGGCGACGATCATTGTCGATCGGGTCAACGCGCATTTGGGTTGGCGCTGCGTCGACAGGATCGCCTTCCGCCAGGGCCCGCTCGCCGCGCCGACGCCAAAGCGCCGCGCCGCGCCGACGCCGAGCCCCCAAGCGGAGGCCGAAGCCGCCGCGCTCGCCGCGCCAATCGACGACGAGGCGCTGCGGCTGGCCTTGACGAAGCTCGGCGCAAGGGCGATCGACAGAGCCGAGCGGACGCGCTAGCCACGGGAGAAAGCGAACATTACGACATCGAAGAGCCCTCTGGCGGGCCGCCGCGTCGCGCGGATGAACGGCGTCGGCAACAAGATCCTGGTGCTCGATCTGCGCGGCGCCGCGGTCCTGCCGACGCCTGAGGAAACCCGCGCCATCCATCGCGCCGAAGGCCTCGACTTCGATCAGCTGATGACGCTCAGCGACCCCAGCGATCCTGCGACCGCCGCGTTCGTGCGCATCTACAACAACGACGGCTCCGAGGCCGGCGCCTGCGGCAATGGAACGCGCTGCGTCGCCGACCGACTGGCGCGCCAGACCGGCGCGCCGACGGTGAGGCTCGAGACCGCGGCGGGGTTGATCGCCTGCGAGCGCTTGGGCCCTTGGACCTACCGCGTCGACATGGGTCCGCCGCGGCTCGCCTGGGACGAAATCCCGCTGGCCCGGAAGGTGGCCGATACGCGCCGCGTCGATCTTGCCCTCGCCGAGGCGCCCGACTTCGGGCCGGCGAGCCTCGTCAACATGGGCAACCCGCATGCGATTTTCTGGGTCGGCGACGTCGCCTCGATTCCCCTCGAAGCGCTGGGCCCGCGCTTCGAGACGCATCCCCTGTTTCCGCAAAAGGCCAATGTCTCGTTCGCCCACGTTCGCGGACGCGACTCGATCGCGCTCAGGGTGTGGGAGCGCGGCGTCGGCGTCACGCTCGGGTGCGGCTCGGCCGCCTGCGCGACGCTGATCACGACGACGAACAACGCGATGGTGCCGATGAATTTGCGCAGGCGAGCGGCATGGGAACGGCGTGACGTTGGTTGCAAGCGTTGGCGGCGAGACTATATGGTCCGCGCGCATTCGA
>CAVWKL010000145.1:0-18055 GCA_963755075.1 uncultured Alphaproteobacteria bacterium | reverse complement strand
TCTAACCAGTAAAGGCTGCAGTGGCAATGTATTGCTAGAACGACGTCGAGCGGCGCCGCGAGGGCCGCGGCGATCTCAGCCCCGATCGGCACGCCGCCACGGGGCAGGGCAAGCACCACCGGACTCCGATCCTTGTACGAAGCCAGGGCCCGCGCCAGCATCCGGCCGGCGTCGACGCGATCGATAAAGAGCACCGCCGCCTCTCCCACATCCCCGGTCCAACTCGGCGGCCCGCGCCGCCGAACGACGCATGACTTGCCGGCGCGGCCATTCCCCCTGGTCGAAGGCGACCGCGCCTGCCGCGGTTTCGCCGACGGGCAGATCAACTTGCACTTATCCGCCGGGACCGGTTCGGATGCATTGATCTCGCCCCGTCGGTCAAGGACTCAAGGGCGACAGCGGCGCCGAAGCGCCGACTTGACGCCGCGCGATGTTCGGCGCCCGGCGCACAATCGCGCCTCATCCCAAAACCGGCCTCGCCGAGCCGGGGCTCGATCTCCCGGCGAGGGGGCGCCGTCCCGTTTCATCGCAAGGCTGGAACTTGCGCGCGCAGCTTCGAGGCGCGCCGCGTAGTGCGGCCGATGATCGCCGCATGAATGGCGAGCGCGACGGCGAGCCCGAAGGCATGCTGAGAAGGCGAGGCCGCAATGCGCCACAGCGCCAAAAGCGCAAGCGGCGCGAACAAGCCGCAGGCGGTCCAAAGACCGGGATTGTAGACACGCCAGCGCACCGCCCCCGCCAGGTGCGCGACCACGTTGACGAGCATGAGGTAGGGGGCGGCGAGGCCGTAGCCGGCGCCGAATCCATAGGCGGCGTAAAGCGCGGCCAAGTTGGAACCCCAGACGCCGGGAATGTTGATCCACAGAACGTCCGACGTCGTCAGCGCTTCGAGGCCGCCGAAAATGCGCGCGTTGACAAAAGTGCGGAAACGATCGCCGCTGTGCTCTTCGACTTGGTGCAGCATATAGCCGGGCGAGGCGAGATAAACGAGCATGAGCGGCCATCCCCAGGCGCCGACGAGCAGCGGCGCCAGCGCGAGCAGCGCGATCGCCATCAGCAAGGCGCCGGGAACCCAATGCGCGGCGAGCCAATCTTTCATCGCGGCCGGCCTCGCCTATCCCGGCGGCAGCCGGATCGTCGCGCTAGCGAGACAGGCGACGCCCTCGCGCCGGCCGGTGAAGCCGAGCCCCTCCGAAGTCGTCGCCTTGACGCCGACGCGATCAATGGCAATGGCGGCGATTTCGGCGATTTGGGCGCGCATCGCTTCGCGATAGGGGCCGATTTTCGGCGCCTCGCAAATCAGGGTGGCGTCGAGATGGGCGATGATCCCGCCGCGCGCCCGCACCCGCGCCGCCGCGTCCTCGAGGAAGATCGAAGAGGCGGCGCCGCGCCAGCGCGCTTCCGAGGGCGGAAAATGAACGCCGATGTCACCGTCGGCGAGCGCGCCATAGAGCGCATCGGCGAGCGCGTGCAGCGCGACGTTGGCATCGGAATGGCCGCTGAGCGCCCGATCGTGCGGAATGCGGACGCCGCCGAGCCAGACGCCGTCGCCAGGCGCGAAGGCGTGGACGTCGAAACCCTGACCGGCGCGGACGTCGCTCGTCGCCTCCATCAGACGCGCCTCGGCCGCGCCCAAATCTCCACGCGTCGTAACTTTGCCGTTCTCGGGGTCGCCGTCGAAGACGTAAGTTTCGTGACCCGCCCAGACAGCGACCGCGCCATCGTCGGTGAGGCCCTCGACGGCCTCGCGCGCAGCGCGCCGATGCGCCGCGAGGATCAGGTCGAAGCGAAAGGCCTGGGGTGTCTGCACCGCGCGCAGGCGCGAGCGGTCCGGCGAAGCGAGGATGCGGCCATCGACGTCGACCTGCTTGATCGAGTCCGTGAGCGGGGTCGCGGGCACCGCGGCGCTGTGACGTTCGGCGGCCTCGATCGCGCGGGCGATCAGCGCCCGGGTCGGAAAGATGCGCGCGCCGTCGTGGATGAGAACGAGATCGGGCGGCGCCGCGCTCTGCGCTTCGAGCCCGGCGAGCACGCTTTGCTGCCGGCTGGCGCCGCCGAAGGCCGGCGGGCCGAACCGGGACGCGGTCGCCGGCGAAAGAAACTTGAGCGCGTCGTGGTAAGCGGCGCGATCGTCGTGATGGATGACCACCGTCGCGGCGCAATAGTCGTGCGCCGCGGCCAGCGCCTCTAGCGCGTGCGCGATCAGGGGTTTACCCGCGCAATTGAGATATTGCTTCGGCGTCGCCGCGCCGAGCCGCGCGCCGCGTCCTGCCGCGACGACGATAAGGGAAACCCGAAGAGGCAAGCGCGGCGAACTCCGGCGGCGGGCAAGGCCAGGGCGTACAGCCGCCTGGCCGCCTGAGAGATAAAGCAGAGCGCCTCAATCGCCAAGTGGAACGCGCGCTTCGAGCTCGCAGTCCCCACGCGCGGGTACGAGGGGAGTGGACTTCGCGGCGACCGGCGATCAGGCGCCGAACGCTCGCGCCGCCATCGCGATCATGGCGAGGAACGCGCCGAGCGCCGCCAATTCCCAGACATCGCGCAAAGCGGAGACCATCACGCGAGCCATAAAATCCTCCTGTGTACGATTAATGTTCATGATATGTTCTTGCTACGCTCTCGTCAAGACGGGCGATGCGCGACGCCACTCTGAACCGTCTGTTGGTTAATCCCGTGATAACCGAGGTTCGATTGGTTGGGGCCAGGACCGACGAAATCGGACGGCGACGCGATGGAGCCTCAATACGCGGCGGCCGTCTCGCAGGCGTTTCGGATTTGATCCGACCTGGGGAAGACGAAGGCGCCAACCAAGGGGCGTCATCAGAAGGCGTTCGCATATCGGTCTGATGCCGGAGGATATGCGGGCGAGGCGTCAGGAGACATCGTCCTCGACGCTGGGGCGGTCGCATTCCGCGCTCGAGCACCGGGATATCTTTGACGCACGACCCCCGGCAAAATAGGACGTCGGCTCGCACGAGCGCCGGATATGCCTTTGTGGCGATCAAGCCGACGCGGGATGGCAATTTGCGGCGCTCGATATGCGATGGTCGCCCGGCGTCCCATTCGCAAGCAAGGCCTTCATGTCCGTGACCCGGAGAATGGCGGTCTTCAAGATTGCCTCGACGGTCGCCTTTCCCGTCATCGTCGTCATCGGCGAGGGCAGGTTTGCGACGTTTTCCTCGCATGCGGCGCTGATCGCGGTCGCGCTGGTCACGATTGCGCTCGCCCGCGTGGCGCTATTCGCCAAGGAGAATGTCAGCTCCGGCGAACGTGAGGACCGCGGCAATCGTTGGTTGCCTATCGCTTTTGGGGCGATTGGGCTCGCCGTCGCCTATCTCCCCACCCTCGCCGACCGGCAGGATCTCTGGACCCTCGACGGCGACGCGCTTCGCTGGTTCGCGTTGCGCTCTTCGTGCTCGGCGGCGCGCTGCGGAACGCGCCGGTCTTCGCGCCGGCGTCGGGGTCTTTCTGACGGCGTTGCTCGTCCCGCCGCTCGTCGCGCGCATGCGCGCCGAGGAGACGCTGCTCGGCGTGCGCTTCGGCGCCGAATACGCGGCCTATCGCGCCCGCGCCTGGCGGCTCGTTTCCGGCCTCAATTGACGGCGCCGTCTAGCTCGCGTCCCGGTCGAGTTCGGGGTAGTGGCGGAAAATGCCGGATTCGTTGAACGACAAGCGTCGCGGCGAGGCGAGGTAGTTGGCGATCGCGGGCCGCGCGCGCACGCTTGCGCAGAGCCTCGCCAGCGCTGGATATTTGGTCGAAAATTTCGCCATCGCGCGGGGAAAAGCGTAGGCGAGGCCTTCACTGAGCTGGAACAGCGACAGATCGACCGTGGTCAGCCAAGCCCCGACGGTGTGCTCGGGTCCGGCAGGGTTTTCCTCCAGCACGCGTTCGAAATAGCCTAGGAATTTCGGCAGGCGATTGTCGAGAAAGGCGGCCGCGCGCGCCTTGGCCGGCTTCTTTTGGTCCTCGTAATAGAGCGCGTTCGAAATCGGGTGGTGGGTGTCGTGGATTTCGGCGACGAAGTCGGTGACGGTGAGCTGCAAGCCATTGGCGAAGACGGCGAGCTTCTCGGTGCGCGGGGCCAAGCCGAGCCTCGGCGCGAGATAGGCCAGGATGTTAGCGACGTGTGAGACGACGAAGTCGCCGTCTTTGAGAAACGGCGGCGCGAAGGGGATGAGCGCGCCGTTCTTTCCCCGCATGATCTTCGTCATCGCCGCCACGCCGCGGCCTTCGCCATGCTCCCGGGCGACGTCGATATACGGGGCGCCAACTTCCTCCAACGCCAGACGGACGAATTCGCCGCGCCCCTGAATGTCCGGCCAGTAATAAAGTTCGTAAGCCATCGGGTTCTCGTTTCGGCGATCGCCTGTGCGTCACGGCGCCGCAGACATGCGGTCGGCCGCCCTGTAAAATCGGCGCGCGTGAGGCAGGAGCACGCCGTCGCTACGGTGATCGGCCGACTCGACCCCCTCGACCTTGACCCGCATGGCGGGATGAACCCGCTCGATGCGCTTGACGAGTTCGGGCCTCTCGCTCGACGGGTCGACGACGAGGATCGCCTCCGCGTCGGCCACCGCATGGGCCAAGTCTACGAGAGAGCCCTCGTTCTCGGCCGGACGATGACCGGCGCGCTTCGCGCCGCGCTTGAAATCACGCAACGGGCGCTCGGCGTGGACGACAACCCTGTCGGCGTCTTCGGCGCTGAAATGGAAAACGCGCGCCCGATAATGATCGATCCAGACGACGGCGTGATAGCGGCCTTGCACCGGGCAATCTCCTGATCCCCATTTATCTCTTACACGAAAGCGCAAACGGCTGCGTCATCTGTTGACTTTGATCACATCGCTCGGCGTGGCCGCCTCTTGCGGATGCGACCGCTGGTCGCGGCCGGCGCTCCTGCGCCTCGTCCCGTTCCTGCCGAGGCGGCCGAAGCCGCTCGGTTGGCGGCCGCGCCGGAAGCGGCGCGCGGCGGCGCCTATCGTATCCAACGGGCTTGCGCTATAGGCGCTTCATGCAATCGCCTTTCTTCGATCTGACGCGACTCTCGCCGGTGCGGAGCCTGAGGTGAGCGCGGAAGCCAGAGTCGCCAATTACCCGATCGGCGAGGACGAGGCGGGCATGCGGCTCGACCGCTGGTTCCGCCGTCGGTTCCCCGATTTGCCGCAGGCGCATCTCGCCAAGATCGTGCGCAAGGGGGAAGTGCGCGTCTCCGGCAGGCGGGCGGAGATTTCGACCCGGCTCGAGGCCGGACAGAGCGTGCGCGTGCCTCCGCTCAGCCTCAGCGCCGCGCCCGCGGCGAAAACGCCAGCCGCCGACCCCCGCGACGCCGAGGCGCTGCGCGCCATGATCCTATTCGAGGACCGCGACCTGATGGCGCTCAACAAGCCCTATGGTCTGGCGGTTCAAGGCGGTTCGGGAACCAAACGCCACATCGACGGCATGCTCGCCGCGCTCGCCGACAAGAAGGGCGAGCGGCCGGTGCTGGTGCACCGGCTCGACCGCGACACCGCCGGCGTTCTGCTCGTCGCCAAATCGCGCGCCATCGCCGCCAAGCTCGGCGCGACCTTCCGCTCGCGCGGCGCCAAGAAGATCTACTGGGCCTTAGTCGAAGGCGTGCCCAAGCCCGCCCAGGGGCGCATTTCGCTGTTTCTCGCCAAGGGCGCTGGCATGGGCGACGAGCGCGGTCGGGCGGCGGAGAATCGCGCCGAGATCGAGCGGATGCGCGTCGCGCGTCACGGCGACCCCGATGCGCAGCATTCCGTTACGCTTTACGCCGTCGTCGACAAGGTCGCGCCTCGCCTCGCCTGGCTGTCGATGCGACCGATCACCGGGCGCACGCATCAATTGCGCGCGCATTGCGAGGCGATCGGCCATCCGATCATCGGCGACCCCAAATACAACCGCCGCCCGGAGAACGATCCCGCGCGCCACGATCCATTGCGCGCCGTGCCGCCCGGCGTCGAGCCGAAGCTGCACCTTCTCGCTCGCCGTCTCGTTCTGCCGCATCCGCGTGGCGGCATGATCGACATTGTCGCGCCGCTGCCCGCGCATATGAAGGCGAGCTTCGCGATGTTCGGCTTCGACGTATCCGAGCGCGATCCTATCGAGGACGCGCCGGATGAGTGACGCGCCAAGCGAGCGGCCAAGCGATCCGATCCGCGCGGCGCAGGCCAATATGCGTCCGGCCCCTATCAAGCGCTTCTTCGCCGAGGCGAGCGTAGGGGAGGTCGACGGCGGCGGCTTCGCGTTGCTGCTCGACGGACGGCGCGCCCGCACGCCCGGCAAGACGCCGCTGATTCTGCCGACCCGTGCGCTTGCCGAGCTTGTCGCCGCGGAATGGGCGGCACAGGGCGAGAACATCAATCCCGCGGCGATGCCGCTGACGCGGCTTGTCAATTCCGCGCTCGACGGCGTTGCAACGGCGATGGAGGCGACGCGCGCCGATGTTGTCGGGTACGCCGGTTCCGACAATTTGTGCCACCGCGCCGAGGCGCCCGAAGCTCTCGTCGCGGCCGAAACCGCCGCGTTCGATCCCATTCTCGATTGGGCGGCCGAGACGCTCGGGGCGAACTTCGTCGTCGTCGCGGGCGTCATTCCCGCCCGCCAGTCCAAGGCGGCGCTGGAAGCGGTCCGCGCCGCGCTTGACGCCCAAAGAGACCATTTGGCGCTGGCCGCGCTTCACGTGATGACCAGCTTGACTGGTTCCGTTCTTCTCGCCCTCGCGGTCGGACGGAGGCGCTTGAGCGCCGCGGAGGCTTGGCGCATCGCCCATGTCGGCGAGGACTTTCAGATCGCGCGTTGGGGCGAGGATGAGGAGGCCAAATTCCGCCGCGCCGCGCGCTGGCGAGATTTCGCCGCCGCGGCGCGAGCCTTGGAAGCGAGCCGCGGCTGACGCCGACGCCTGCGCCGCGCAAGCCGTTCCCGAACGCCATCGGGCGCATCGCGCGCATTCCGTCACGCCCGGCGCCGATTTTGTCAGATTGACGAAACGCCTGGGCAAATGAAAGCCGCGGCGCGGGACCGCAGACGGCAAGGAAATGGCGCGGCGCTGCTACAATTTGCAATCCTGCAAGTGCGAGAAAATGTCAGACAATTGGTCGTCGCTTTACGCGCAATTAACACGAGCGCCTTAAACTGCGCCAATTCTCAAGGCCTGTGCGGCCAATTCGGCTTTTCGGGGGATGCCGAAGCGGAGGGATGGCAGTTGCGCGCAAAATCGGACCGGAGGACTGCGGAGAGGCGCGAAGAGAGCGGCTTGGCCGCGCTCGCCAAACTCGCGACCGCTTCATTTGAAGGCGTCGAACGTGAACTTCGGGTCGGGGTCGCGACAGCCGAGGCGCGGGCGCTGCGCTATCAGACCGCCTTCGACGCCCTCGCGCAAGGCGTTTGCTTTTTCGACCGCGATAATCGGCTGATCCTCAGCAATCGCCGCTACGCAGAGATATATCGCATTTCACCCGAGCAAATTCGCCCCGGCGCGACACTGGACGAGATCATCGCGCTTCGTATCGCGGCCGGAACCTGCGCGGGGACCGCCGACGACTATGTGTCATTCTGCGCCGCCAACGTCGCGGCCAAGGAGGGAATGGTCTGGACCGCCGATCTCAAGGACGGCCGGACGATTCAAGTCCGCCACCAGCCGATGCCCGGCGGCGGTTGGGTCGTCACCCACGAGGACATTACCGATCTCAGGGCGGCGCGCACCGCAGCCAACGAGCGGCTGTCGCTACAAGCGCTGATCGACCGGCTGCCCGACAACCTTTGGGTCAAGGACGTCAATAGCCGCTTCGTCATCGCCAACCAGGTCACCGCGGCTCGAATGGGGTTTGCCGAGCCCGTGGATCTGATCGGCAAGACGGACCTTGAGCTCCTGGCGCCGGAGATTGCCAACAAATTCTACGCTGATGAGCAGTTGATTATCCGCTCCGGCCAACCGATGATCGACATGGAGGAGTGCGTCTTTGGCGCTTCGGGCGAGAAGACGTGGATCTTGACGACCAAAGTGCCGCTTCGCAACGCGCGCGGCGAAATCTTCGGCGTGGCTGGCATTTCGCGCGACATCACCGAACGCCGGTTGGCGGACGCCTTGCGCGAAGGGCAGGCGGAAATCCTCGAGATGATCGCGATGAGCGCGCCGCTCGAGGATGTGCTCGAAAATCTCGTTCGGCTCATCGAGTCCCAGCTCACCGGAATCATCGGCTCCGTCCTGCTGCTTGACGAAACGGGAACCCGCCTTCGGCACGTCGCCGCGCCGAACCTGCCGGAGGCTTACGTCAAGGCTATCGATAGCTCGGGCATCGGTCTCAAATCGGGCTCGTGCGGCCCGGCCGCGTTTCGGCGGGAAGCCGTCGTCGTCGCCGACATCATGAACGACCCGCTGTGGGTCGATCACAAGGATCTGGCCGCCGCGCACGGACTTCGTTCGTGCTGGTCGACGCCGATCGTTTCGCATCACGGCGAAGGGCTCGGCACATTTGCGATCTATTCGAAAAGCGTGTGCGAACCGAGCGACGCCGAGGCGCGCCTCGTCGACGTCGCCACACGCATCGCCGGCATCGCGATCGAACGCAAGCTCGCCGAGGACCGCATTCATTTCATGGTCAACCACGACGCGCTGACCGGGCTGCCGAACCGCACCTTGCTCAACGACCGTCTGTCACAGGCCTTGCTCCATGCGCAGCGATATGATCGTTGGGTGACGGTCCTGTTCGTCGATCTCGACAATTTTAAATTCGTCAACGACAGCTTAGGCCACAACGCGGGCGACGAGTTGCTGAAAACCCTCGCCAGACGCATGGTCGGATGCGTTCGGGCGACCGACACGGTGGTGCGGCTCGGCGGCGACGAGTTCGTCATCGTTTTCTTCGATCAGCCCAGGAACGCGGACGTAATTTCCGCGACGGTGCATGAGATTCAAGCGGCGATCGCGGAGCCGATCCGTCTCGAAGGCCACGACGTCCGTGTGACGAGCAGCTTGGGCGTCGCAACATATCCCGGCGACGGCACGGACGCGGAGACGCTGCTGGCCAATGCCGACGCGGCGATGTACCGCGCCAAGGAAGTCGGCCGCGACAACTTCCAATTCTATACGCCGGAGCTGAACACCAAGGTGCACGAGAAATTCCTGCTCCAGGAGGAACTGCGAAACGCCGTCGCGCGGTCCGATTTCGTTCTGCTCTATCAGCCGCAGGTCGATTTGCGCACGGGGCGCGTTTTCGCCGTCGAAGCGCTGGTCCGTTGGAAACATCCGAAGCTGGGCTTGGTGTCGCCGATCAAATTCATTCCGATGGCCGAGGAAACCGGTCTGATCGTGCCGATCGGCGATTGGGTGTTGCGCGAAGCCTGTCGGCAGAACAAGGCCTGGCAGGATGAGGGCCTGCCGCCGCTGGTCGTGAGCGTGAATGTCTCGGCGCGACAATTCAAGGATAAGAACCTGGTCAGCCGCGTCCTCGGCGCGCTGCAGACGAGCGGCTTGGAAGCCAGATATCTCGAGCTGGAGCTGACCGAAAGCCTAATCATGCAGGACGTCGACCTCGCGATCGTGACGATGGAAGAATTGCAACGCCTTGGCGTTCATCTCTCGATCGACGATTTCGGCACGGGCTATTCCAGCCTCAGCGCGTTGAAGACCTTTCCGGTCGCGCGGCTGAAGATCGACAAGTCGTTCATCGACGGCCTCCCCGCCGACGAAGACGACAAGGCCGTCGCCACCGCGGTGATTTCCCTGGGCCAGAAGCTCAATCTCAGGGTCATCGCGGAAGGCGTCGAAACCGTCGCGCAGGTGGCGTTCCTGCGCGAAAACAATTGCGATGAGGTGCAGGGCTATCTCTTCAGCCGACCGATCCCGCCGGGGGAGATCGAAGCGCTGCTCAAAACGCCGCAGGGCGAATCGATCGGCGGCCAGCTAGCCGGAAATGTTCGCGCCGCCGCGGCGCAATGAGCCTGTCTGCGTCGCCTTGAGGCCTCCCCGACGGGCGGCGTTTTCGCTCGTCCGTCGGCGCGGACGCCGCGCGTCATCCCAATGTCGCACTACGCCCCCGTTCCGGCTCGGCTCGCGCCGTGGTATGTCGGCCATCATATTTGCACGCCGCCGTCATGGCCGTCCCCGGATCGCGTTCGGGGATCGACTCGGTCATGACGCCGCGAAGATTTTCGTGCGCGGCGCTCGTCTGTCGCGCCCGTCAAGCCAACAGGGAGCCTGCCGTTGAAACAAATGCTCGCCCGATTGGAACGTCGCCGCGCCCGCGCGCGCTTAGGCGGCGGAGAGCAGCGGATTTCGGCGCAACACGCCAAGGGCAAGCTCACCGCGCGCGAACGCATCGATCTCTTGCTGGACCACGGGTCCTTCGAGGAGTTCGACATGTTCGTCGAACACCGCTGCGCCGATTTCGGCATGGAGAAGACCAAGATCCCAGGCGACGGCGTGGTGACCGGCTGGGGAACGGTCAACGGCCGCACGGTGTTCGTTTTCGCCAAGGATTTCACCGTGTTCGGCGGCTCCTTGAGCGAAGCCCACGCGCAAAAGATCACCAAGATCCAGGAGATGGCGGTCAAGAACCGCGCGCCGATCGTCGGCCTGTTCGACGCCGGGGGCGCGCGCATCCAGGAGGGCGTGGCGGCGCTCGGGGGTTATGGCGAAGTGTTCCAGCGCAACGTCCTCGCCTCGGGGGTCATTCCGCAGATTTCGCTGATCATGGGCCCATGCGCGGGCGGCGACGTCTATTCGCCGGCGATGACCGACTTCATCTTTATGGTGCGCGACACCAGCTACATGTTCGTCACCGGCCCCGACGTCGTCAAGACGGTCACCAACGAGACCGTGACCGCCGAGGAATTGGGGGGCGCGCAGGTGCACACGACGCGCTCCTCGATCGCCGACCGCGCCTACGACAACGACGTCGAGGCGCTGTTGCAGATACGGCGGCTGATCGACTTCTTGCCCGCCTCCAATCTCGAGGCGCCGCCGAAGCTGCCGAGTTTCGACGACCCCGACCGTATCGACATGTCGCTCGACACCTTGATCCCCGACAACCCCAATAAGCCCTATGACATCAAGGAGCTGATTGTGAAAGTCGCCGACGAGGGCGATTTCTTCGAAATCCAGGAGGCGCACGCCAAGAACATCGTCACCGGCTTTGCGCGCATCGAGGGGACAACCGTCGGCATGGTGGCCAACCAGCCCTTGGCGCTCGCCGGCGTGCTCGATTCCGACGCCTCGCGCAAGGGCGCGCGCTTCGTGCGCTTCTGCGATTGTTTCAACATCCCGATCGTCACCTTTGTCGACGTGCCGGGCTTCCTGCCGGGCACCGCGCAGGAATACGGCGGGCTCATCAAGCATGGCGCGAAGCTGCTGTTCGCCTATGCCGAGGCGACCGTTCCCAAGGTCACCGTCATCACCCGCAAGGCGTTCGGCGGCGCCTACGACGTCATGGCTTCCAAGCACCTGCGCGGGGACATCAACCTCGCCTGGCCGACCGCGCAGATCGCTGTGATGGGCGCCAAGGGCGCGGTCGAGATCATCTTCCGCGCCGACATGAGCGACCCCGTCAAGATCGCCGAGCGCACCGCCGAATACGAGGCGCGGTTCCTCTCGCCCTTCGTCGCCGCCGAGCGCGGCTACATCGACGAAGTGATCATGCCGCACGCCACGCGCCGCCGGCTGTCGCGTCTGCTCGCCATGCTGCGCAACAAGAAGCTCGAGAACCCCTGGAAGAAGCACGACAACATTCCGCTGTGAGGGCCTGTTCCACCGCGCGCGGAGGGCGAGTTCTTGGCTTTCATTGTCTCGAAACCATCGGCCTTTGTAACGTCTTAACTCTGTCGGCAGGCGCTTTGCCCGATTCACCGACTGGCAAGCCTTGACGCTCAAACTCCCCGACATAACAAGCCGCCCGGTGAGGCGGCGGGGGCGTTGAATAGGGTTGCGTCATGGCGTTCACCGTGGATAGGAGCCGCACCATCATCAGTGCGATGATTCACGGCCGCAAGGTCAGCGCGATGGACGTCGCTTGGCTCCGGCGCGAAGTGTTCGCCGAGGGCTGGGTTTCGCGCGAAGCGGCGGACGAATTGTTCGCGGTCGAGCGCGCCGGGCTCGCCAACGCTCCCGAATGGAGCGACTTCTTCGTCGAGATGATTGCCGAGCACGTCGTCTGGCAGGCGCAGCCGGCGGGGGTCGTCGCCGAAAAGGAGGCGGAATGGCTGATCGCGCGCGCCGACGACTGCGCGTCGGTCAACGCGCTGGCGGTCCTGGCCGCCGTGCTCGCCGAAGCGCATCGTGCGCCGGCCTGGTTCCTAGCCGCGGTGCGGGCGCGCACCGCGCGCGGCTGGCCGGGCGTCGAGGCGGCGCTCTCGGGGGCGAGCGCCGGATAGTTCTTTTTGTTGGGAACGGATGGGCTGGCCGCTGTTTACGCGCCGCCTGCGCTCCAATAGAACCGCTGGAGCGACAAAGGCCCGGAACCTGGGCCATCCTCCGAGGGGGCAATGTTCAAGAAGATCCTGATCGCCAATCGCGGCGAGATCGCCTGTCGGATCATCAAGACCGCGCGCCGCATGGGCATAAAGACGGTCGCGGTCTATTCGGAGGCCGACAAAGACGCGCTGCACGTCGAGATGGCCGACGAGGCGATTGCGATCGGGCCGCCGGCCGCCGCCCAGTCCTATCTGGTGATCGCCAAAATCGTCGCCGCCTGCAAGGAGACGGGCGCCGAAGCGGTGCATCCTGGCTACGGCTTCCTGTCGGAACGCGCCGCCTTCGCGCGCGCTCTCGCCGACGAGGGCGTCGTCTTTATCGGCCCCAACCCGGGCGCCATCGAGGCGATGGGCGACAAGATCGAATCGAAGAAGTTCGCCAACGCCGCCAAGGTCTCGACCGTTCCCGGCTTCCTCGGCGTGATCGAGAGCCCCGGGCGCGCGGCTGAGATCGCCGACGAAATCGGCTATCCCGTGATGATCAAAGCCTCGGCGGGCGGCGGTGGCAAGGGCATGCGCATCGCTTACTCCCGCCAGGAGGTGGCGGAAGGCTTCGCGCGCGCCAAGTCGGAAGCCCTGTCGTCGTTCGGCGACGACCGCGTCTTCGTCGAGAAGTTCATCGTCAATCCTCGTCACATCGAAATCCAGGTGCTCGGCGACAAGCACGGCCATGTCATCTATCTCGGCGAGCGCGAATGCTCGATCCAGCGCCGCAATCAGAAGGTTATCGAAGAGGCGCCCTCGCCGCTCCTCGACGAAGACACCCGGCGCGAGATGGGAGAGCAGGCGGTCGCGCTCGCCAAGGCCGTGAACTACGATTCGGCCGGGACGGTCGAATTCGTCGCCGGGCAGGATCGCGGCTTCTACTTTCTGGAGATGAACACGCGGCTTCAGGTCGAGCATCCGGTGACGGAACTTGTCACCGGCGTCGACCTCGTCGAGGAAATGATCCGCAGCGCCTACGGCGCGCCCTTGCGCCTGACCCAGGCCGAGGTGAAGCTCGAAGGCTGGGCGATCGAGAGCCGCGTCTATGCCGAGGACCCGACGCGCGGCTTCCTGCCCTCGACCGGGCGCCTCGTCAAATATCGCCCGCCGGCGGAGGGGCGCATCGAGGGCGTCACCGTGCGCAACGACACAGGCGTCTACGAGGGCGGCGAAATCTCGATCCATTACGATCCGATGATCGCCAAGTTGGTGACCCACGCGGGCGACCGCGCCAGCGCGATCGAGGCGCAGGCGAACGCGCTCGACGCCTTCGTCATCGACGGCATCCGCCACAACATACCCTTCCTTTCTGCGCTGATGCAGCACGAGCGCTGGCGCTCGGGGCGTCTGTCGACCGGCTTCATCGCCGAGGAATTCCCGGAAGGGTTCTCCCCGCTCGTCGCCGCAGGCGAGACGCAGGCGGTCATCGCCGCCGTCGCCGCGCATGTCGATCACGTCCAGAACGTGCGCAAGCGCGGCATTTCCGGGCAATTTCGCGCCGGCTGGAGCCGGGCTTTCGATCTGAAGCGCGCCGTTCTTCTGGGCGCAACGCGCATCGACGTCGACGTCGAGCCGCGCGACGGGGGGGTCGACGTCGTGTTCGCCGACGGGCGCCGGCGGCGCGTCGATTCTCCGTGGACGCCGGGCGAGCCGGTGTGGCGCGGCGACATCGACGAGAAGCCGACCGCCGTGCAGGTGCGCGCGATTCTCAACGGCTTCGCGCTCGCCCATCGCGGCGTCGCGGTCGCGGCGCGCGTCTATACGCACCGCGAGGCCGCGCTCGCCGCGCTGATGATCGAGCGCAAGGGCGCGGATCAATCGCGCGCGCTGCTCTGCCCGATGCCTGGTCTCGTCAAGTCGATCGCCGTGCGCGAGGGCCAGGAAGTCAAGTCGGGCGAGCCTTTGTGCATCGTCGAGGCGATGAAGATGGAGAATGTGCTCGTCGCCGAGCGCGACGCCACGGTGAAGACGATTCTCGCCAGGGAGGGAGACTCGCTGGCGGTCGACGCGGTGATCATGGAGTTTGCGTGAAGACGCGTAGGTGTCGACGGCAACGCAGGGTCAGGCGTTTGCAGCGCAACGAGGCGACCGAATGGCTATCACGGCTTCGGGCTATTCCGGCGCGCCGCTCGTCAAGAAGCTCGGCATCAAGGACGGATTCAGAATCCGCCTGGTCGATGCGCCGACGCATTATTTCGATCTCTTCGATGGGACGCCGCCAGGGATCCGCGTGCTCGAGGACAAGCGGATCAAGAAGGACTTCATTCACCTCTTTGCCACCGACGCGAGCGGGCTTCGCGCGGAACTGGCCGGGTTGAAAAACGAAATTGAGCCGAATGGCATGATCTGGGTGTCATGGCCGAAGGCGGCGTCGAAGGTCGCCACCGATGTCTGCGAGCGCGTCGTGCGCGAAGCCGCGATTGCCGTCGGCCTCGTCGATGTCAAGGTGTGCGCGGTCGACGACGTCTGGTCGGGATTGAAGCTGGTGATCCCCGTCAAGGACCGGGGTCGGGCGCCGCGCTCGATTTTGTCCGCGCGCCGCTCGAACTCGACCTAAGGAGCTGCACCATGTCGTCGCGCCGCCTCATCTCATCCGGCTCGCCCTTCGAGGTCGCCAGCGGCTATTCGCGGGCGGTGGTCGACGGCGAGTTCGTCTTCATTTCGGGCACGACCGGCTATGACTACGCGACGATGACGATCCCCGACGACGTCGCCGCGCAGACGCGCGCCATCTACAAGACCTTCGCCTCGGTGCTCGCCGAGGCGGGCGGTGGGCTGGAGAGCATCGTCAGCCTGCGCACGTTCGTCACCCGCGCGGACTTTTGCGCGTCGGTGCTCGCCGTGCAGGGCGAGGTCTTTGCCGCCATTCGGCCCGCGGCGGCGATCTACGTGGTTGCAGCGTTGCTCAGACGCGAAATGAAAGTCGAGATCGAAGCCGTGGCGCGGCTCGCGGCGCCCCCGGCTTTGAGCCCGGCGCCGACCGCCGCCCGGAGACCCTGAGCGGCGCCCCCGCTGCCGCTCGAGGCTCGCTTCAGCGGTAAAATCCCTTGCTTGCGCATATGCAAGCCAAATGTGTCGACCGAATGGAGCTCCGGTCAGCCAGCCTTCTTGACCCAGAGCTTGCACCAGCCGGTCGGCGAGATTTCGCCCGCCACCGACTTACACGCATTCGGCGCGACGAAGAAGTTGCATTGATCGCACTGATGGGCGTCCTTGGGCGAGGCCTGGTAGCCGACCGCCGTTTGCGGCAGTCCGGCGGCCCGGGCGCTTTTCGCGCCGGCCGCCAGCAACGGCGCCGCGCCCGCCACGGCGAGCAACACGGTGCGGCGGCTCAAGCGGTTGGACATCAATTCGCTCATGCTGATTTCCTTTCGATATTGGCCGAAACTCGCGCCCGCGCGATTGTGCCGTGCGAGGCGCGTCGTGTTCATGCGAATTTGCGAGCCGAGCCTCAGCCCAATCGAGGATCGCCCGCTTGCGTTTCCGCACTTGAACCCATTCCCCGAATTGACGAAAATCAAAATGCGTCCAATCGTCGCGCCGGCCGGCGCGCCGTGGGCGACGCCGCTCGCTTTCGCAGCGTCGGCGTGCTAACGGCCTCGTTTCGCCAGGGCCGCGCCCTGAGGGCGATCGGACGCCAAGAGCCAGACGATGAGCGACATCTTTCAGGAAGTCGATGAGGAAGTCCGCCGCGATAAGGCGGCCGAGTTCTGGAAGAAATACCAGAACCTGATCATCGGCGCGGCGGTTCTCATCGTGCTCGCGACCGCCGGCTATCGCTTCTACGAGAATCGTCGCCTCGCGGCCGAACAGGCGGCGGGAGCGGCGTTTCAACAGGCGTTGGCGCTCGATCGCGACGGCAAAGGCGCCGAGGCGGCGGCGGCGATGGCCAAGCTCGCGGCCGACGCGCCGCGCGGCTATCGGACGCTCGCGCGCCTCACCGAGACGGCGATCATGGCCAAGACCGATCCCAGCGCCGCTATCGCCGCCTACGACGCGCTTGCCGCCGACGCTTCGCTCGGCGCTCTGTTTCAAGACGCCGCTCGGCTGCGCGCCGCGTTGCTGCGACTGGACGCCGGTCAGGCCGACGCGGCCAGACCCGCGCTCGAGGCGCTGGCGGCGAGCGGCGGCGTCTATCGCAGCACCGCACGCCTCGCGCTCGGCGTCATCGCGCTGAACGCCGGCGACTACGACGGGGCCGGCAAATGGCTCGATCTCGTCGCCGCCGACGCGGAAGCGCCGGATGCAGAAAGACGGAGCGCCGAGAGCCTGCTCGGCCTTGTCGCCGCCAATCGGCCGGCGGCCAAGTGAGCGCCGCGCGCAACGCTTGCGCACGCCTGAGCGGCCGTCGTTGAGACGTCGCCCATGAGCGCGAAGGTCGCGATTATCGGACGCCCGAACGTTGGCAAGTCGACGCTGTTCAATCGGCTCGCCGGGCGCAAACTGGCGCTGGTCGACGACCAGCCGGGCGTCACGCGCGATCGGCGCGAGGCCGAGGCGCGGCTCGGCGATCTCGTCTTCACCATCATCGACACCGCCGGCCTCGAGGAGGGCGACGGCGTTTCGCTGGCCGGGCGCATGCGCGCGCAGACGGAAGCCGCGCTCGCGGACTGCGACGCGGCGCTCTTCCTCATCGACGCGCGAGCCGGCGTGACCGGAGCCGACCGGCATTTCGCCCAGGCGGTGCGCCGCGCCGGGAAGCCGGTCATCTTGATCGCCAACAAGGCCGAAGGGCTCGCCGGGCGTCAGGGCGCCTACGAAGCGTTCGGCCTCGGCCTCGGCGACCCCATCGCGTTTTCCGCCGAACACGGCGAGGGCCTCGGCGAACTTCACGAGGCGCTCGCCGCCGCGCTGCCGCAGGCGGCGCGGCTCGACGCGGAGGCGGAGGGCGAACCCGCGCCGCTGACCCTCGGCGACGAGGAGGACGGCAGCGAGGCCGATCCGGAGAAGCCGCTGCGCATCGCGGTGTTCGGGCGCCCCAACGCCGGCAAATCGACCCTGCTCAACCGCATTCTGGGCGAGGAGCGCCTGCTGACCGGGCCCGAACCCGGCCTGACCCGCGACAGCATCGGCTTGGAAGCGAGTTGGCGCGATCGGCGTTTCAAGCTCTTCGACACCGCCGGGCTTCGCCGCCGCTCGCGCGTCGTCGAAAAGCTGGAGAAACTCGCGGTCGCCGACGCCTTGCGCGCGGTGCGCTTCGCCGAAGTCGTCGTTCTGCTGCTTGACGCGACGATCCCCTTCGAGAAGCAGGATCTGACGCTGGCCGATCTCGTCGAGCGCGAGGGCAGGGCGCTGGTCATCGCGCTCAACAAATGGGATCTCGTCGACAACAAAAGCCTCAAGGCCCAGGAGTTGCGCGCCGAAGCCGACCGGCTGCTGCCGCAACTCAAGGGCACGCGCGTCATTCCCGTCTCAGGATTGACCGGCGCCCATGTCGACAAATTGCTGGAGGCGGTCGTCGCCACGCATGAACTCTGGAACGTGCGTATATCGACGGGGCGGCTCAACCGCTGGCTCGCGCCGGTCGTCGATTCGACGCCGCCGCCCGCGGTCGCCGGTCGCCGGGTGAAAATCCGTTACATGACCCAGCCCAAGAAGCTC
>CAVWKL010000144.1:0-55832 GCA_963755075.1 uncultured Alphaproteobacteria bacterium | reverse complement strand
CCACGTCCTGACGCGCGCTTTCCCCTCGATTACCTTGCCGGGAATCCCAACGATAGTTGAATACGGCGGCGCCGACAACACTGCTTCCCCGCCCCAGCGCCGATCCGGCTGCCGCACCCAATCCGTACCGGACCGATCACTGAAGCGCCGGCGCTGACCATCACATGATCTTCAAGTGTGGGATGCCGTTTCTCTTTCTTCAAACTGGTGCCGCCCAGCGTCACACCCTGGTAAATCAGAGCATCGTCGCCTGTTCAGCCGTCTCGCCGATTACCACGCCCATTCCATGATCAATGATCAGGCGCGCAGGATCGTCGCTCCCGGATGGATTTCGATACCGGTAATCCAGCGTCCGAGTTCGCTCCACAGGCGCCCGGCAAGTTTCAGCTCGTGACGCCAAAGCCAATTGGCCGTGCGATGGAACCAGATTGCGTGCAGTCCCGGGTAGCACATAACCACTTCAAGTGTGGTGCGCGCCGCCGGATCGTTGTGGAAAACTGCGCCGATATCTTCGCGAATTCTGCTGAAAAACTTCATCGCGCCACCTCCGTTCGCCGTATGGCGTTACGGTCTTGCCACTGCGGCTCCGTTGCCTGCCGCAGCTTTCCGCGATTTCGCGGTCCAGTCCGGCGCCGTTGGTCTCGACCGGCGGCCGCATCCGCGGTTTGACGTTATCCTTGTGCAGCTTGAACTACCCACCAATCGACCAGCGCTTGCCAACTCGCCTCGACTACATTGCTCGAAAGGCCAATCGTACCCCAACGCCGCTTACCATCCGTCGAATCAATCAACACTCGCACACGCGCTGCGGTGCCGGCCCCATTGTCGAGTACCCGCACCTTATAGTCGGTAAGTTGCATGTTCGCCAAACTCGGATAGTAGGGCACCAACGCTCCACGCAAGGCCGAATCGAGTGCATTCACCGGACCATTGCCAGATCGCCGAATGGCGCGAACGTATCCGTCGGGCCCATCGATTACCACGACCGCTTCGCTGAACGGCGCTTGATCTTCATGCCACTTATCGTCGAAGACCCGGAAGCTCACGAAATTGAAATGATCCTGTACGCGTCCCATCGTCCGCAACATCAGCAACTCAAAGGAAGCGTCCGCCCCGTCAAAGACATAGCCCATTGCTTCAAGCCGCTTGAGCTCTTCGAGCAATGCTGCCGTCTGTTCCTTGGTCAACTCGCCGTCAACGCCGAACTCGCGCGTCTTATAAAGGATGTTCGCGCGCGGCCTGATAATTCCGAGAGCAGTACGCGCAGATCATCCACGATCGCCGGGTCAATATGTTCATAAGTGTGAACGTTGCGCTGAATCCCGGAGACGTGCAGCCCAGCCTTATGGGCAAAAGCGCTGCGTCCGACGAAGGCTTGCCTTGGATTTGGTGTGATATTCGCCAGCTCGTAAACCAGCATCGCGGTTTCGCGCAACGCTTTCAGCTTGGCCGGCGGGATACAGTTGTAGCCCAGCTTGAGCTGCAGATTACCGATAATTGAAATCAGATTGGCGTTGCCGCAACGCTCCCCGACGCCATTGATCGTTCCTTGCACCTGCGTCGCGCCCGTGCGCACGGCCGCAATCGTATTGGCGACAGCCACTTCGAAATCGTTATGGCAATGAATCCCGATCGGCGCGCGAATCGCGGCCAGCGCTGCTTGACGCCTTCCTCGATCTCAAACGGCAGACGCCCGCCATTGGTGTCGCATAGGCAGATCAGATCGACGCCAGCTTCGTCCGCGGCCTTGATACAGTCGATCGCAAACTCTGGTGCGTCGTGATAGCCGTCAAAAAAATGCTCGGCGTCGAGAATCACTTCATCGACGTGCTTTTTTAAATAACTAATCGTGTCATGCAATTTCAAGGTTCGCCTGCCGTGAGATCCTTAGTGCTTCGCGCACGTGCAAATCCCAGGTCTTGCCGACGACGGTCGCCACCGGTGTGTCGGCTTGAAGGATCAACTGCAGATTGCGGTCAGCCGCCGCTTTGATACCTGCGCGCCGCGTTGATCCAAACGCCGCGACCTTCGCATGGCGGAGTTTGATTTTTTTGACGGCCTTAAAGAACTCGGCGTCGCGCTCGTTGAGCCTGGCCACCCACCTTCGATATAGCCGACACCGAGATCATCGAGACGCTCGGCAATCTGCAGTTTGTCAGTAACGGTCAGTGAGACGTCTTCGGATTGGCATCCGTCGCGCAGAGTAGTGTCGTAGATCGTGATCTTTTTGCTGGCCGCCATGACTAAGCCGTTTCCCTCAGCCGCAGCGGGTGCGGCCCGTCCGATAAAGGCGTCGTGCAAGGCGCGCATCGCCAATTCGCCGTACTTGAGATTGACCACCACCGACACTTTGATCTCGGAAGTGCCGATCATTTCTATATTGATGCCTTCGTCGGCCAGCACCTTGAACATCTGCGCTGCAACACCCACATACAATCGCATCCCGATTCCTAGATCGAGACCTTGGCCACCTGCTCTTCATTGCGCACGCCCGCCGCGCCAATCTCACCTGCGGTCCCCTTGATTATGTCCAGCGCGCGGCGTCGTAGAGCTTCATCCGAGCGTAGGCGACCTGCAGCTTGTCGTCGGGCGCGACCGTCACCGCCGCGCCCAGATCATGGCGGCGGCCGATCAGGTCGCGCAGGTCGCCGGTCGCTGGTCGTTGGATGAACCCTTGGTCCTCCATCCAATAGTCGTTGAACATCTTGGAGAGATACTTGTTGCCGCCGTCGGGCGAGAGGACGACGACGCGCTTCGCCGCCGTCTGCTCGCCCGCATATTTCAGCGCGGCGGCGAGCATCGTTCCGGTCGACGAACCGACGAGAAGGCCCTCGCGCTTCAGCAGCTCGCGCGCCGCGGCGAACGATTCCGCGTCGCTCACGGCATAGGCGCGGCTGACCCGCGACAGGTCGGCGTTCAAAGGAACGAAATCTTCGCCGATCCCCTCGACCAGCCAGCTTCCCGCTTCGCCCGGCGGGCGCTTCTCGACTACGTCCTTGAGGATCGAGCCGGCCGGATCGGCGAGAATGATTTCGGTCGTGGGCGAACGCTCGGCGAAGAAGCGGCTGAGGCCAGTCAGCGTGCCGCCTGAACCGACGCCGCAGACGATCGCATCGACCTTGCCCTCGAGCTGGGCGAAGATCTCGGGTCCGGTTCCGGTTTGGTGCGCAAGCGGATTGGCGGGATTAGCGAACTGGTTGATGAAGATCGTGCCTGGCGTCGCCGCGGCGAGTCGCTCGGCCTTATCCTGGTAATATTCGGGGTGGCCCTTGCCGACGTCGGAGCGCGTGAGGACCACCTCGGCGCCCATCGCCCGGAGGTGGAAAATCTTCTCGCGGCTCATCTTGTCGGGGATGACGAGGATCAGCCGGTAGCCCTTGGCGGCCGAGACCAGCGCCAGCCCAAGTCCGGTGTTTCCCGCCGTCGCTTCGACGATCACGCCGCCGGGCTTCAACCGTCCGTCCCGCTCGGCCGCCTCGATCATCGTCAGCGCAGGCCGATCCTTGATCGAGCCGCCGGGATTGGCGCCTTCGAGCTTGAGAAACAATTGGCACAGGCCGCCGTCGAGTTTGGTGATCTCGACGATCGGTGTGTTGCCGATCAGGGAGAGCGGGTTCTTGGCTGAACGGGGCGGCGCCGAAGCGTCGGCGGCGAGGTTGAACGGCAGCGTCATGACGGGGTCCGTATTGGCGTTAAGCGGCGTCGTCTTCGGCGTAAGAGGTCGATGAAGTCGTCGCGGCGTTGTCGCTAAGGCCCGGCGCGGAATCTGCCGCTCTTGTCGAGCCGTATCGCCGTCCAGTCGCCGACCCATTGCAGCGCGCACACCAGCGCAATGAGAACGACGACGACGACGATCATGATGTCGGTCTCGAAGCGCTGATAACCGTAGCGGATCGCCAGATCGCCAAGGCCGCCCGACCCGACCGCGCCCGCCATGGCGGAGGCGCCGATCAACGTCACCAAGGTCACCGTGAATCCGGACGCCAGGCCCGGCAGCGCCTCGGGAATCAGCACCTCATTGACGATGGTCCAGCGGTTGCCGCCCATCGCCCGCGCCGCCTCGATCAGTCCGGGATCGACTTCGCGGAACGACAGCTCGGCGATCCGCGCGTAATAGGGAATGGCCGCAATCGATAGCGGCACTATGGCGGCGGCGACGCCGATCGACGTGCCGACAATGAGACGCGTCAGCGGAATGACGGCGACCAGCAGGATGATGAAGGGGATCGACCGGCCCGCGTTGACGACCGCGCCGACGACTCGGTTGAGCGGAATCTGCTGCCAAATGCCGCCCCGGTCAGTGGCGATCAACAGCAGCCCGAGCGGAAGCCCGAGCGCCAGCGAAATGCCGCCGGCGGCGACCGTCATGACGACCGTCTCGAGCAAGGACTGCCAGAGCAGCTCAATCATCGTCGACGACATGTCCGAGCGCCTCCACCTCGCTGGCGCGTTGGCGCAGGAACTCGAGCGCCGCCGCAAAACTTGTTTCATTCCGACCGTCGAGCTCGAGGAAGAGCGCGCCGACCGCTCTGCCCTGCACCGTGTCGACGCCTCCGTGCAGCAGCGACGCCCGCGCGCCGACGGCGAGCGCCAACTCCGCCAGCAGCGGCTCGCGCGCCTGGTCGCCGACGACGACGACCTTCAGCACCGTGCGCCTGCCGCGGCCGGGGACGAGGCGCGCCACGAGCGCTGCGGGCAGGCTCGGCTGAAAGGCGCGCAACAGACTGCGCGTCGTCGCCGCGCGCGGCGTCGCGAAGACCCGCCAGACCGGCCCTTGCTCGACGATCCGCCCATCGTCGAGCACCGCCACGCGGTCGGCGATCGCTCGCACCGCGCCCATCTCATGGGTGATCAGAAGGATGGTCAGATCGAGGGCGCGGTTGATGTCCTTCAACAGGCTGAGGATCGAGTCGGTGGTCTCGGGATCCAGGGCCGAGGTCGCCTCGTCCGAAAGCAGCAGCGCCGGTCGCGCCGCCAGGGCGCGCGCGATGCCGACGCGCTGCTTCTGTCCGCCGGAGAGCTGCGCGGGATAGGCGCCGCCCTTGTCGGCGAGTCCGACGAGATCGAGCAGCTCGGCAACTCGCGCGACGCGCGCGGCGCGCTTCTGGCCTTCGATTTTCAGCGGCAGGGCGATGTTGTCGGCCACGGTCTTGGCCGACAGCAGATTGAAATGTTGGAAGATCATGCCGATGCGGCGACGCAGCGGCTGCAGTTCGCGCTCGCCCAAGCCAACGATCGAACGGCCGTCCACCTCTACTTCGCCGCTGTCGGGCCGCTCGAGGCCGTTGAGGCAGCGGATGAGCGTCGACTTGCCGGCGCCGCTGCGGCCGATCAGGCCGAGAATCTCGCCGCGCCGGATCGACAGCGAGACCCCATCGAGGGCGGCCGTCACGCCGAACCGTTTGGTCACGGCGTTCAGCCGAACGACGGGCGGCTCGTCGGAATCGGCGGTCGGGTCGATCGTCAGCGGGTCGAGCGTCCCCGTCAGCGCGTTCATGCGGCGATCTCGCGCAGCAACGCAAGGCCGCTGACAGCCGGGGAGTCGTGGGCCGTCGCGCTCGAATAGAGTCGAGGATCGATGGGTCGGAAGCCCTTGGCGTTGAGCGTCAGCCGAAGCAGTAGCCGCTTGCGGCCGGTCTCCGACCAATCCTCGAACCGCGAGCGCGCGTGCAAAGTAGTGAGATTGTTCAGCAGCAGCACCTCGCCGGGCTCGAGGCGAAACGTCGTCTTCACCCGTTCGCCATAGCGTTCGAGCGCGTCCATCGCTTCGACCAGCTTCGAATCGCCGTCATCCGCGACGCCAAGATCGTCGGCGAGGTAGGGAGGCGCGTAACGGACGCTGAGAGCTCGCCCGGCGGTCGAGAAGACCGGAACACGGCGCGCCGTAGTCGTCGGCTCGCCATGCGTTCCCGCAGCGCGCCGATGGTTGTGCGCGCCGCGATAAAGCGCCGGCAGGAGATCGGGCCGCTCGCGCAGAAAGAGATTGTGGACGGCGAAGCCGCTGGCGACCGAAGTGTCGCCGCCGCGCCGCGCGGCGCGCACCGTCATCAAAGCGACCATGTCGCAGGCGTTAGTATGGAAGCAAAGCGGTCCGTCGCCGGCGCCGTGACGCGCGCTTGACGCCGAGTCGTCCGCGGTCGTCGCGACTTTGGCGAGTTCGCCCTGCCAATGCTCGCCGGCGAGGCGCGAGCCCAGCTCCCATAAGACGAGCTTCAAGGTCTCGAGCGGCGCGCCATCGACGGGAAACCCTCTGACGACGGCGAAGCCGCGGCCGTCGCGAACTTCGGCGAACGGCGCCGCGAGCGCAGCCGCGAACTCGGTGTCGAAGAATTGCCTGCGATCGAAGGCGTCAATCGGCCGCCGGCATTCGGCAAGCGCGCCGGCGCGTTCCATCAGTCGGTGGACTGCGGGCAACGGCAAACGAACGACCCAATCCTCTTTGTCGGGCAGTTCGTCACCGATCCAGGCGCGACGATCGACGACGTACGGATAGAACGGCGTCATGGCCAGCATCTTCCGTTCAGGCGGCCTCCTCGCCGGCCCGGGCGGTGGGAGACGCCCGGGTGCGCGAGGAGGCCGACGGGACCTCACCAGGCCGGCACGCCGGTGCCGTGATAGGTCTTCGCCAGCGCGTCTTTCACCGCGTCGTTCTGGTAGGCGGCGACCAGCGACTTGACCCAGGCATCGTTCTCGTGGCCGGCCTTGACCGCGATGAAGTTGCGATAGGGGTTGTCGGCCAGAGGCTCCTGGGCGATGCGATCGGTATCTGGCTTGAGGCCTGACTTGAGCGCCCAGTCGGTGTTGACCACGGCGGCGTCCAGGTCGTCGATGGAACGGCCGACCACGCCGGCGTCGAGTTCCTTGATCTTCACGTCCTTCGGGTTGGCGACGACGTCGGCGGTCGTGGCGAGGATGCCTGAGCCATCGCGCAGTTTGATCAGCCCAACCGACTGCAGGACGATCAGCGCGCGGCCTTCGTTCGAGGGATCGTTGGGCACGCCGATGATCGCGCCCCTCGGCAATTCGGCCACTGAATGGTGCCTGTGCGAATAGAGGCCGATCGGCCAGACCGCGGTGAAGCCGACCGGCACGATGTGATAGCCGCGCGTCTTGATCTGATTGTCGAGATACGGCTTGTGCTGAAACGCGTTGGCCTCGACGTCGCCGCGCTCGAGCGCTTCGTTGGGCTGCGTGTAGTCGTTGAAGACGACCGTTTTGATCGTCAGGCCGCTCTTGGCCGCCTGTTCCGCGACGACTTTCCACACGTCTTCATCTTCTCCGCCGACGATGCCGACGCGCACCGACTCGGCCGCGGCGGGAGACGCGGGTGCGACCGCTAAGCCAGCGAAAGCGAACGTCGACGCCAGCGCCAAACCGAGAATCGAACGACGCCCGCACATTGCCCACGCCACTGCTGCTGAAGAGATCGGAGGGCGGTCAGCCGGCTTTGCGGACGAGGTCATTGCAGGATTCCTTGTTCTCGAGCGCCGTGTCGTTGGGCGGCGCTAAGGCCATAGACTATTTAAACCATCGTTTTTGTCAATTTATTATTTGTGCATCGCTGGTACGCGAAATTAGCGAGCCTGCCAGGCCGCGCGGCCCATCGCGCGGGCGCCGCCGACGTCCCGTTCGGTGCAATTGTTGTGGGATTGCTGGCCCAGTCGCGCATAAACCTGCGCGCGGGTCATTCAGGCCGCCGTTGGGTCGCGCGTGGCGTAGGCGCAGTAGGGGAGGCGCAGACGCTGCGAACGCGACAACTTAATGAATTGACAAAATCGATTGTATTTATAGACTCATGTCGTGATCCGTTCCTCAAGATTTGCGAGCTGGGCGATAGCCTCCGTCTCCTCTTCAACTGCGACTGACAGCGGCGCAGCAGCTCGCGCTCCGCATGCGAAAGCGTTCTGCGTCATTCAACTTGATTACGGTCGGTGGTGCTCGGGCTTGGGATGACGTCCAAGCGCAACCGCCTGTCGCGGTCGTTCGCCGGGCGGCCGCCAATGGCGGCGCTCCAGCTTCGCCAAAGACGATCGTCCGGGGTGCGAACAAGATGCGCAAGGAACCGGATGTCGATCTGTCGCCGACGGTTTCCGACGTCGTCAAATTCACCACCTGTTACATGTGCGCGTGCCGGTGTGGCATCAAAGTCCATCTGCGCGATGGGCAGGTTCGCCATATCGAGGGCAATCGCAATCACCCGGTGAACAAGGGCGCGCTGTGCGGCAAGGGCGCCGCCGGCGTCATGCAGCACTACTCTCCTGCGCGTCTTCGCAAACCGCTGAAGCGCGTTGGCGAGCGCGGCAAATCCGAGTTCGTCGAGATCGAATGGGACGAGGCCCTGGCGATCGCGACGGAATGGCTATTGGCCATTCGCCGCAGCGATCCCAAGAAACTAGCGTTCTTCACCGGACGCGATCAGAGCCAGTCGCTGACCGGCTGGTGGGCCTCTGAATTCGGGACGCCGAATTTCGCCGCCCACGGCGGTTTCTGCTCGGTCAACATGGCCGCCGCCGGACTCTACACGATCGGTGGCTCGTTCTGGGAGTTCGGCGAACCCGATTGGGACCGCGCTCGCTACTTCATGCTCTTCGGCGTCGCGGAAGACCATGACGCCAACCCGATCAAGGCGGGCTTGGCCAAGCTCAAGGCGCGCGGCGCCAAGATCGTCTCGGTCAATCCGATCCGCACTGGCTATTCCGCGATCGCTGACGAGTGGATCGGCATTCGTCCGGGAACCGATGGACTGTTCGTTCTGGCGCTGATTCACGAGCTGTTGCGCGCCGACAAGGTCGATCTCGACTTTCTCGTCCGCTACGCCAACGCCCACTGGCTCGTCATTCAATCGCCGGGGGCGGCCGATCACGGGTTATTCGCACGCGATGCGGACGGTGAGCCGCTCGCCTGGGACGCACGCGACAAGGCCTTGGTGAAAGCGGGAAGCGTGGACATCGCGCCCGCGGTGGTCGGCGAATTCCCGCTGGCCGACGGGCGCAAGGCGGTTCCGGTCTTCCAGCTCGTGGCGGCGCGCTACATGGATGCGCGCTACAGCCCGGAGGCGGTTGAGGCGACTTGCGGGGTCAGCGCCGATCACATCCGGCGCATCGCGGCCGAACTCGCTGAGGCCGCTTTCGAGCAGACCATCGAACTCGACGTCGAATGGATCGACTGGGCCGGGCGCAAACACGACAAGATCGTCGGCCGCCCCGTCGCGATGCACGCGATGCGCGGCGTCTCCGCCCATAGCAACGGCTTTCACACGTGCCGCGCCATCCATCTGTTGCAGGCGCTGCTCGGCGCAATCGACTGTCCCGGCGGATTTCGCTTCAAGGCGCCGTTTCCGCAAGCGATTCCGCCGGCGCAGAAACCGGCCGGCAAGACCGTGTCGCCCAACACGCCGCTTGGCGGCGCGCCGCTCGGCTTTCCCATGGGGCCGGAGGATCTGCTGCTCGAGCCGGACGGAACGCCGATCCGTATCGACAAGGCCTTCTCCTGGGAGGCGCCGCTCGCCATTCACGGCATGATGCACATGGTCATCGCCAACGCGTGGCGGGGCGACCCCTATCCGATCGATACGCTATTCTTGTACATGGCGAACGTGGCGTGGAATTCGTCGATGAACACCGCGCGCGTCATCGACATGCTCGCTGACAAGGACGCCGACGGTCGCTACAAGATTCCGCATTTCATCTATTCGGACGCCTACTTTTCCGAGACGGTCGCCTACGCCGATCTGGTGCTGCCCGACACGACCTATCTCGAGCGCTGGGATTGCATCTCGATGCTGGACCGGGCGATCGGCTCGGCCGACGGGCCGGCGGACGCCATTCGCCAGCCGATCGTCCCGCCTGACCGCGACGTTCGCGCCTTTCAGACGGTGCTGCTCGACCTCGGCACCCGCCTCGGCCTCCGCGGCATGACCAAAGAAGACGGGTCGGCGAAATACCCAGGCGGCTATCCCGACTACATGGTCAATCATCAGCGCGCGCCTGGCGTCGGGCCGCTCGCCGGCTGGCGCGGCGAAATCGGAGAGACCTACGGGCGTGGCGCGGTCAATCCAAAACAGCTCGAAGCCTATGTCGCCAACCAATGCTTCTGGCGTCATGAACTCGCGCCAGATCAGCAGTTCTACAAGTTCGCCAACCAGCGCTATCTCGAATTCGCCGCCGAAATGGGCTTCGTGCGCTCCCCGGCGCCCATCATCATTCAGCTTTACAGCGAGCCGCTGCAAGAGTTTCGCCTGGCGGCGGAGGGGCACGGGCCGATCCAGCCGCCCGACGATCTGCGCCAGCGGGTCAAAGCCGCGTTCGATCCGCTTCCGATCTGGTACGCGCCGTTGGAGGAGGAGAGGGTCGACCGCTCGGCCTATCCGCTTCACGCGCTGACCCAGCGCCCAATGATCATGTACCATTCGTGGGGATCGCAGAACGCCTGGCTACGGCAGATTCTGGGCCGCAACAGGCTCTATGTCGCCACGATCACTGCGCGCATGCTCGGCCTCGCCGACGGCGACTGGGTGCGCGCGTTCAGCCACAATGGCGCGATCAAGGTCCAGATCAAGACCATGGACGGCGTCAATTCCGACACCGTCTGGACCTGGAACGCAGTCGGCAAACGATCCGGCGCCTGGACGCTCGCGCCCGACGCGCCGGAAGCGCGCAAGGGATTTCTGCTCAATCACTTGATCAGCGAACACCTGCCTCGTCTGGCGGACGGTCGTCGACTGTCGAATTCCGATCCGATCACAGGTCAGGCGGCGTGGTTCGATCTGCGCGTGCGGATCGAGAAATGCGAGCACGGCGACGAAACGACGCAGCCGCAGTTCGCCACGTTGTCGCGACCGCCGGGACTCGAACCGGCGCCGGCGGTCAAACGACGCGGCTTCGCGTTCGCCCGTCGCGTTCGGTGAAGCGGAGGGAGGCAATTCGTCATGACCGATCTTCCCGCAGCGCCTGCAGCTATCCGCCTCGGCCTCGTCGTCGATCTGGACGCCTGTGTCGGCTGTCACGCTTGCGCGACGAGCTGCAAGGAATGGAATACGGGCGGGCGCTGGGGACCGCTGACCGACGTCAACACCTACGAGGCGGAGCAGCGCGGCGTGTGGTTCAACCGCGTCTTCACCTACGAAGTCGGCGGACGCCGAGAGGACGCGCGAACCGTCCATTTTCCCAAGGCCTGTCTGCATTGCGAAAATCCGCAGTGCGTCACCGTCTGTCCCACCGGCGCTTCCTACAAGCGCGCCGCCGACGGAATCGTTCTGGTCGACTTGGATCGCTGCATCGGCTGCAAGCTGTGCGCGTGGGCTTGCCCGTACGGAGCGCGCGAGTTCGACGAGGACCAAGGCGTGATGAAGAAATGCACGCTTTGCGTCGATAGACTCTACAACGACAATCTCGCTCCGGCGGATCGCGCGCCCGTTTGCGTCTTGAGCTGCCCGACCACGGCGCGCCATTTCGGCGATTTCAACGACCCTGAGTCGAACGTCTCACGTCTCGTGCGCGAGCGCGGCGGCTTTGATCTGGCCCCCGAGTTGGGCTACCGGCCGACCAGCAAATACCTGCCTTCGCGACCGCGCCGAAGCGCGCCCCACGAGGAGTCTCAATCCGGCGCCCCGGGCGCGGCGCGCGACCATGTCGGCGGCTTCCTGCGCTGGGTCGACCGCGCGCTTTCGCGCTGACAAGGCGCCGCGCATGGATCCAGCCTATTCGATCATCGTCTTCACCACCGCTTCAGGGGCGGGCTATGGCCTGCTCGTCCTCGTTTCGCTGTTGGCGATCGGCGGCGTATTGCCCCCAACGAGCGGGCTTGGGCTCGCCACGCTCGGGGCGGCGGCGGCGCTGATCGCCGCGGGGCTGTCGAGTTCGGCGCTCCATCTCGGCCGGCCGGAGAGGGCGCTCGGCGCCTTCAGCCAGTGGCGCTCGTCCTGGCTCGCTCGCGAGGGCGTCGCGGCGGTCGCGACTTTTGCGCCGCTCGGTCTTTTCGGGATCGGCTGGGTTTTCTTCAACGACGTCGGCGGCTTTTTCGCCTGGATGGCGGGGGCGTGCGCGCTTCTCGCCCTGCTGACGGTGTCATGCACCGCGATGATCTACGCCAGCCTCAAACCGATCCGGCAGTGGCGCAACGGCTTCGTCCTGCCCGGCTATCTTGCGCTGGGCGTTTACAGCGGTTCGCTGCTGCTGGTGTCGCTGACCCAGACGTTTGGCGTCTACAGGCCGGATTTCACCGTACTGGCCGTCATTCTGCTTGGCGTCGCTTGGGCGATCAAATGGGGCTACTGGCGCCATATCGACGCCGCGTCGGCGCATATCCATCTGGGCGCGGTCACGGGTTTGGGCCAGTTGGGTCCGGTGCGGCTGCTCGAAGCGCCCCATACCGAAGCGAATTTCGTCATGCGCGAGATGGGCTACGCGATCGCGCGCGCGCATGCCCGCAAATTGCGCGTCGTCGTGCATGTTGCGCTCTTTCTCGCGCCCCTGGCGCTGCTCGGCGTCGTCGCGGCCGGTCCCCCAATTCAGACGCAGTCGGCCGCGCTGCTGGCGGTCCTCAGCGCGGCGCTCGGCGTCGCCGTCGAGCGCTGGCTGTTCTTCGCCGAGGCGCGGCACGTCAGCATGGTGTTTTACGACCGTGCGGGGTGAGCGATGCGAGCGAGTGACCCGTTTGCTAGAGCGGTGGGGAACGCTTGACTGACGGAGCGGTTGAAACGCCGCGCTGGCGTCTCATTCGCATGAATCGACTTCAGGCGGCGCGACAAAGCCAGTCTTGCTTCTGAGCGGCGAACAGGTTCAACACTTCGCGGCGCGCGACGCCGTCGCGACGCATGACGCGGACGACGATCGGATCGTCGAGCATGTCGAGCAGCGTCAATTCGCGATCGACGAGCGGCGGGGTCGGCCGCGGTTGACCCATTTCATGAAACATCGCGCGCACAGGGGTTCTCGTTTGGACAGCCGGATCGGCGATCGAAACTGAGCCACCCAGGCCGAAGCGACAAGCGAGCGTTTCTCGCCTCACGATTGAGCGTTGTTGATCGATCGTCATGCGACGTCGCGCTGATCGCCCTCGCCGCCAGCCTGGCGGCGCAGCCAATCGTGGAAGTACGACACCTTGGGCAGATTGAGCTTGGCGCGCGGCGCGACAAAATAATAGGCGAAGTCGACCGGGCGCTCCGTCTCGATCGGTCGGACGAGACGCCCAGCTTGCAGGTCCGCCGCGGCCAGCGCCGATTTGGCGAGCGCGACGCCGCGGCCGAGAACCGCCGCCTCGATCACCAGGCTCGCCTGATTGAAGCGCGGCCCGCGCTCGACGTCGCCGTCATCGACACCCGCCGCGCGAAGCCACATGTCCCAGTTCGGGCACGAAGGATCGTTGTCGGGACTATCATCGTGCAAGAGAGTCAGCTTCAGCAGATCGCGCGGCGCGTGAAGCGGCTGGCCGCGCAGCAATGCGGGACTGCAGACGGGCGTGACGGATTCGGTGAGCAGCTTCTCAAAGAAGACGTCGGGATAACCGCCAGCGCCGTAGCGCACGGCGACATCGATACGATCGCGTGCGAAATCCACCAGTTGCATCGACGCCGACACGTGGACGTCGATCTCGGGATGTTCGCGCTCGAACGATTGCAGCCGCGGCAGCAGCCATTTTGCCGCGAACGACGGTGCGACGCTGACCGACAAGGCACCGGCCTCGCCGAGCGAGGCGATCGCCTCCATGGCGTCCGAGAGGCGGGCGAAGCCTTCGCGTAAGTCGCGTAGTCCCGCGGCGCCGGCGTCGGTGAGAACGAGGCCGCGACCGTCGCGCTCGAAGACGGGAAGGCCGATGTGATCTTCGAGCAGACGAACCTGATGGCTGATCGCGGCAGGGGTGACGTGCAGTTCGTTCGCCGCCAGCGACAGGCTGAGATGGCGCGCCGCGGCCTCGAAGGCGCGCAGCGCGTTCAGGGGCGGCAACGCTCGGCGTGGCGGAGAACTCATTACAGGCCTTGATGGATAAATACATTTAATAGATAGAATAACTGTCTAATACGACACGCGCAAAGGAGCAAGTCGGCGCGAGGCCCTATCGGCTCTCCCGCCGCGCAAAAGAAGGAGACCCGCCATCCTGGATGGAGGGATGGCGGGCCGGGTCTAGAGAGAGGAAGCGTACGCCGCAGCCGGACAAGCGGCGGCGCAGAAAGAGGATAGCTCAGACACGGCCATTCCCGCACGCGAGGAATATCGAAGCGTCGCATCAGATTTCCTCACGCCAACTGCGCTCAAGTCTCGCTTCAGGAAACTTTGATTGCGCTCGTCGGCGCACTGGGCAGTTTGGGGCGAGCGAGAAATGTCGCAGGGAGCTCGGTCTTGCTGCAAATCGTCAGGCGCAACGATTCGAGCGGACTCGATCGCCGGGCAGGCCGGATCGTCGCGGCGCTTTCCGAGTCGACGAATTTCGCGACCCTTGACGCCGAAGCAGCGCGCGAGACGTTTCGACGCTCGCGCGCGCCTTATCTTTGGCCGCTCGACGAGGTCGCGGACGTCCGCGACCTCGAGGTGGGGCCCGACGCGCCGCCGATGCGGCTTTTCCGGTCGCTCGCTCGCGCGCCAGGGCTTCTGCCACTGACCTTTGTCTTCTTGCATGGTGGCGGCTGGACGCTTGGCGATCTCTCGACTTACGAGCCGCTCTGCCGTCGCCTGACGCGCGTTCTGCGAGCCGATGTGCTTTGGGTAGGCTATCGCCTGGCGCCGGAGCACCCGTTTCCCGCCGCTCTCGATGACGCGCTCGCGGCGTGTCGTTGGGTCTTTTCCCATGGCGCCGCGCTGGGGCTTGACCCGCACAAAGTCGGCGTAATCGGCGACAGCGCCGGCGCAAACTTGGCGGCCGTCGCCGCGACGCTGAACGCCAACGGCGAACTCGGCGCCAAGTTCGCCGCGCAGATTCTGATCTACCCCTGTTTGGATCTGACGCGCCGCCATCGCTCGCACGTCGCTTTCGCCAAGGGATTCTTGCTCACCAAGGCTCTCTACGATTGGTATGTCGGCAATTATCTTGCGGGCCACGACGCCAGGGACACCCGCGCCTCGCCGTTTCTTACGCCCGATCTTTCGGGTCTCGCCCCCACGGTCATCCTGCACGCTGGATTCGATCCGTTGCGGGACGAGGCGATCGCCTATGTCGCTAGGCTGCGGCGCGCGCGCGTTCCCGTGGTCGAAATCGCTTTCGCCGACATGATCCACGGGTTCGTCAACATGGGCGCCGCCCTGCCACAGGCCGGCGACGCCCTCGATTGCATCGCCTCGGCGTCGCAGGGACTGCTGGCTTGTCGACCGCATTCGCCTCGAAGGTTCGGCGTGTCGATCGCCGCCGACGTTGCGCGCTGATTCCATGCGTCTTCGCCGACGCTACGCGGCTTCGTCGGCTGATTGTCACGCGAGAAGGCCGCGTGCCCACACGGCGAATCGGCCCGGCTCGAGACTCGCCCGGAACATCAATCAATCGAGCATTTTTGGGATTTGGCCGGCGCAGAAGGGTTGCGGTGGTTCAAAATAGGTAATAGATCGATTTACTAGATTAATTTGTTGAGGCGCGCTAGCGTTGCGGCGCGGGGGCGCGGGTTCGCGTTTGGAACGGCCACGAAATTCGGGCGATCCAGAGCGCCGCGAGGAAAACGAGCGCCGTCTGAGGACGTTCGCGACTCCGAGAATGGAACGAGGGAAATTCATGTCGACGACTTCAAACATTCGCTGGCCTCGCATCGCGATCGCGATCGTGGCGCTGACGGCTGCAATTGGCGCAGCAGTTCCCGCCGACGCCGGACCGACGCTCGACAAGATCAAGGAGCGCGGCGTCATCCGGGTCGGCGTCGGCAGCGAGCCGGGCTTCTTCACTCCTGACGCCAACGGCAAATGGCAGGGCTTCTTCGTCGACTTCGGTCGCGCGCTCGCGGTGACGGTGTTCAACGACCCCGACAAGGTCGAGTTCACCAACTCCTCGCCGCAACAACGCCTTCCGGCACTGCAGGCGGGACAATTCGACGTCCTGCTTTCGGGCGTCACGCAGACGGTCACACGTGCCTTCAAGTTGAACTTCCACTTCGGGCCGGTCGTCTTCTATGATGGCCAGGGCATTCTGGTGAAGAAGTCGCTTGGCGTGACTAAGGCCGCAGACCTCGAAGGCGCCACGATCGGCGTTCAGAGCGGCACCACCGGCGAGCTCAACATCGCCGACTTCTTCAAGAAAACCGGCAAGACCTACAAGCCGGTGGTGATCGAGGATACCGACACATTCACCCAGGCGCTGCTTTCGGGCCGCGTCGACGCACTGACCCAGGACAGCTCCGACCTCGGCCTGCGCCGCTCCGCCTTCCCCAATCCCGACGACTACGTTCTGCTGCCTGAGCGGTTGTCCAAGGAGCCGCTGGCGCCGGCGGTGCTCGGCGGCGACGACCGCTGGCTCGAGATCGTTGACTGGACTGTTTACGCGACGGTGCAGGCGGAGGAATACGGGATCACCAGCCAGAATGTCGACAGCTTCCTGAAGAGCGACGACCCCGGAATCAAGCGTTTCCTCGGCGTCGACACGTCGCTCGGCGAAGCGATCGGTCTCGATCCGAAATTCGCTTACAACGTCATCAAGAAGGTCGGCAACTACGGCGAAATCTTCGAGCGCAATCTCGGCAAGAGCACGAAGATCGGCTTCGAGCGCGGCCTCAACAAGCTGTGGACCCAGGGCGGTCTGATCTACTCGCCGCCGTTCCGTTGACAGATGCGGGCGCCGGCCTCGCGCCGGTGCCCGTCTTCACGCGTGAGTTGATCGACCGATGACGGACGCACGCAGCGCGCCGCCGCTTCTCGACGCTGGGGGCTTTGCGGCTTTCCGCCGCTGGTGGGGCGACCACGCGATCGCCCAGGCGGTCGCGCTCGCTTTCGCTACCGCTCTGGTCGCCTGGCTCGCCGCTAACGTGATCGGCAGCATGCACCGCCTCGGCATGGCGCCGAGCCTTGACTACCTCAGCCAGCCCGCCAATTTCGACATCTCTGAGTCGTTGCTCGTCTATCACGCCGGCGACCCCTACGCGCGCGCGATTCTGGTCGGCGTGCTCAACACGCTGAAACTGGCGATCGCCGGCTGCGCGCTGGCCACCGCGATCGGCGTCGCGCTGGGCGTCGCCCGCGTCGCCGGCAACCCGCTGCTGTCGGGTCTGATCAGCGCCTACGTCGAGATCGCGCGCAATACGCCGCTGACGCTGCAACTGTTCTTCTGGATCGCGATGACCCATACGCTGCCGCCGGTGCGCCAGGCGCTGCAGCCGTTTCCCCACGCCTATCTCTCGGTGCGCGGCGTCTACCTGCCATGGCTCACGGTCGACAGCGGCGAGATCTGGCCGATTCTCGCACTGTTCGTTGCGCTGATCGTCGTCGTCCGTTTCGTCCACAAGCGGCTGGCGCGACCGTTGCGCGCAACGGAATGGCTGCTCGTCGTCGCCTTGGCGACCGTCCCTTCCGCGCTGTGGATCGTCTTCGACGGCCTCGGCTTCTCGCTCGACCTGCCGGCGCTCAGGGGCTTCAACGTCGTCGGCGGCCTCAGCCTGACGCCCGAATTCGCGGCGATGCTCGCGGGGTTGTCGGTCTACTACGCCGCCAACACTGCCGAGATCGTTCGCAGCGGTCTGCAATCCGTGACCAGGGGTCAATGGGAGGCGGGCCGCGCGCTCGGCCTGTCGCGCCTACGCATTCTGCAATTGGTCGTGTTGCCGCAGGCGATGCGGGTGATCACGCCGCTGATGACCTCGACCTATCTCGACCTGACCAAGGACACCACACTCGGCGTGCTGATCGGTTTCACTGAGCTCACCGCCGTCATCAAGACCAGCGCCAACAACACCGGCAACGCGGTCGAGACGATCCTCGTGCTGGTCGTCGTCTTTCTGGCGATCAGCCTGCCGGTCTCGGCGGCGATCAACGCTTATAACCGCGCGCTGGCGCGACGAGGCTACGCGACCCGATGACTCTTTCCCTCGCCGAACAAACCCTCGCCCCGCAACGGGCGCGCCCATGGCGACGGCGCGCGGCGGGACTTTTCTCTTCGCCAGGCAACGCGTTCGTCTCGCTCGTCATCGCGGCGCTGCTGGCGCTCGGCGTCTGGTGGTTCCTACGCTGGGCGATCTTCGACGCGGCGTGGACAGGCGGGGCCGAGGTCTGCAAGACGCACGCCGGCGCCTGCTGGCCGTTCGTCTGGACGAACTGGCGGCTGATGGCCTTCGGCGTCTATCCGCAGGATATTTTGTGGCGGCCGGCGTTCAGCCTGGCGCTGATGGTCGGGGTGGTCGGCCTCAGCATGGCGCCGCGATTCTGGGGCTGGCCGCTGTTCGTGGGCTGGGTAGTTACGCCGGCCGCCGTTTGCGTCCTGCTCGGGGGCGCGGCGGCGATGCGACCCGTCTCGACCAACGACTGGGGCGGCCTGCCGCTGACCTTGCTGGTGTGGATGATCGCCTTTGCCGGCGCCTTCGTCGTCGCCGTGCCGCTGGCGTTGGCGCGCCGCTCGAAAATGGGCGGCCTGCGCGTCGCCAGCGTTGCTGTGATCGAACTCGTCCGCGGCGTGCCGATGCTGGTGGCGCTCTACGTCAGCCGCTTCATTGTGCCGATGATGGCACCGGCGTTCGACGTCAACCTATTCGTCAGCGTCGAGGCGGCGCTGATCCTGTTCGTCGCCTCCTATCTCGCCGAGATCATCCGCGCCGGCCTGCAATCGCTGCCGTCCGGCCAGGCCGAGGCCGCCCAGGCGCTCGGCCTCAGCGGCTGGCGCACGATCCAGCTCGTGCTGTTGCCACAGGCGCTGCGGGCCGTCATCCCGGCGCTGGTCAACCTCGGCATTGGCGTGTTGCTCAGCACGCCACTGGTTGCGGTAATCGGCATGACCGACTTCTTGAGCGCAGTGAAGGAAGCCGCGAGCCACGAGCAGGAATGGCCCGGCTGCTACACGATTGCATATTTCGTCGCCGGAGCCGTGTTCTTCTCCGTCTGCTTCGCCGTCTCGCGCTACAGCCGCTGGCTCGAGCGCCACCTGCGCGCCTCGGGTCACGCTTGAGCCCGCGCCGCTTCAGAGGAGTTCGCCCATGACCCAGACCCAAGCCGCCGAGCGGCGGGCGCTCGCCTCCAACCCGCCGGCGATCGAATTCGTCGGCGTCAACAAATGGTATGGTGCGCACCACGCGTTGCGCGACATTCATCTCACCGTCGATTCGGGCGAGCGCGTCGTCGTCTGTGGCCCTTCGGGTTCGGGCAAGTCGACGCTCATACGCTGCGTCAATCGTCTCGAGGAGCACCAGCGTGGCGCGATCTGGGTTAATGGCGTCGAGCTGACCCACTCGCTGAAGCAGACCGACCGCGTCCGCCAGGACGTCGGCATGGTTTTTCAGCAGTTCAACTTGTTTCCGCACCTGACCGTGCTGCAGAACTGCACGCTCGCGCCGATCTGGGGCCGTAACGTCGGCCGCGCCGAGGCTGAGCAGACGGCGCTGGCGCTGCTCGACAAGGTGCGCATCGCCGACCAGGCGCACAAATTCCCCAACCAGCTCTCCGGCGGCCAGCAGCAGCGCGTCGCCATCGCCAGAGCTCTGTGCATGAGGCCCAAGATTATGCTGTTCGACGAACCGACCTCGGCGCTCGACCCGGAGATGGTCAAGGAGGTGCTCGACACCATGACGGCGCTCGCCGGCGAAGGCATGACGATGATGGTCGTCACCCATGAGATGGGCTTCGCCCGCCGCGTCGCTGACCGCGTCGTGTTCATGGACGACGGCGAAATCGTCGAGATCGGCGAACCGGAAGCCTTCTTCAAGACGCCGCGACAGGAACGCACGCAGCAGTTTCTCAGCCAGTTGCTGCATTGATCGCCGTGACGCGGAATTCATTCGAGTCGCGCGACGCGACGCAGAAGGACGTCAATCGCGAGCCGATGAATCGCCAGGACAACCGCACGCGCGCCGGTTTCGAGGCCAAGCGCGTCACGCACCGGATCCGATCAATCGAGCGAGCCGCCGCCTTGCTGATCGCAGAACATGGCCCAGCGGGCGCCCAAGGCCTCGTGCGGCGGGAGCTGAGCGCAGCCCGGCGGGCGCGTTCGCGAATCCGGCACGAATTCTGGGCGAGCGTCGGCCGTCAAATCGCCGGAGCCTGGTCAATGGGTCTCAGCAATTGACACGCTGATCCGCGTTAATATATGACTCTTGCTATAGAATTAATATAATTCAAAGGTCGGCGGCGAGGCGAACCGCGCGTCGTGGCTCCGCCTGCCATGCATTCGCGGCGCGATTGAGCCGACGCCTCTCCCGACCGGCCGCGTCGGCGGCGTATGGGAATTCAACGGAGAGCCTGCATCGTGAGCGCGATCGAGTCGGCGAACGTTCTTTGGTTCATTCCGACCCACGGCGACGGCCGTTATCTCGGGACCAGCGTCGGCGGCCGCGCTGTCGATTTCGCCTACCTGCGGCAAATTGCCGAGGCCGCCGATACGCTCGGCTATTACGGCGTTCTGCTGCCCACCGGCAAGAGCTGCGAGGACTCCTGGGTCGTCGCTTCGGCCTTGGCGCCGCAGACCGAACGGCTGCGGTTTCTCGTCGCGGTGCGGCCCGGTCTGCAATCGCCGACCGTCGCAGCGCGCATGACGGCGACGCTCGACCGCGTTTCCCAAGGCCGTTTGCTGATCAATGTCGTCACTGGCGGCGATCCGGTCGAAAACCGCGGCGACGGCCTGTTCCTCGCGCATGGCGATCGCTACGACCTCACGCGCGAATTCCTCGAGATCTACGCCGCGCTGTTGCGCGGCGAGACCGTCGACTACTCCGGCAAGCATTTCAACGTCGAAGCCGGCAAGATCCTGTATCCGCCGGTTCAGCAACCAATGCCGCCGCTCTATTTCGGCGGCTCTTCCGAGGCCGGCGTCGCCGTCGCCGCTCAGCTTGTCGACAAATACCTCACCTGGGGCGAGCCGCCAGCCGCCGTCGCCGAGAAGATCGCCGTCGTTCGGCAGGCGGCGTGGGCGCGCGGGCGGGAGCTCAGCTTCGGCATTCGTCTGCACGTCATCGTTCGCGAAACTGCAGAGGCGGCGTGGCGCGCCGCCGACAAGCTGATCAGCCACCTCGACGACGCAACAATCGCCGCGGCGCAGAAAGTCTTCGAGCGCATGGACTCGGTCGGCCAAAACCGCATGGCGGCGCTGCACGGCGGGCGCCGCGACAAGCTCGAAGTCAGCCCGAATCTGTGGGCCGGCGTCGGTCTGGTGCGGGGCGGCGCGGGAACCGCGCTGGTCGGCGATCCGCAGACGGTCGCCCAGCGCATGCGCGAATACATGGCGCTCGGCATCGACAGCTTCATTCTTTCCGGATACCCGCACCTCGAAGAAGCCTACCGCTTCGCCGAGCTGGTGATGCCGCTGCTGCCGCTCAACCACGCGCGGACGCAGGCGGAGATCGCCGCCAATATGGGCCCGTTCGGCGAGACGATCGCCAACGTTGCGCGCCCCTCCGCGTTGCGCGCCGGGCAGTCGTAGAACCTTCACCAGGCCAGATTGGGCAGGCGGCCCTCCGAGGCTGCCCGCATCCGCTCGCGCGCGGCACGACAAGCAAATTCAGTCGAAATGGCATGCTTTAGAATATATAAATTCTAGATTTAGTTGACTGTCATTCGACGCCGTGGCCGTTTGGGCTCGGCGGCGAACGAGACATCGACCGACGCCACGCCGGGTTAGCGCGACGAAGCGTTCGTCGTCGATGCGTGATCGGCTTCCGCCTTCCAAGCTCGGATGGTCCCATGCCTGCGTCTGATCCGCTGGAGCGTCTCCCCACCCTCGATCTTCGCCGCTTTGAAACCGATCGCGACAATTTTCTCGCCGACGTGCGCGCGGCGGCGCGCGAAGCGGGGTTCTTCTATCTCGTTGGCCACGGGATCGAGCCAAAGCTGATCGACGAGGCTCTGACCCTCTCGCGGCGATTCTTCGCTCTGCCGGAGCGCGACAAACGCGCGATCGAGATGATCCATTCGCCGCATTTTCGCGGCTACAATCGCGCCGGGCTCGAGCATACGCGCGGCAAGCCCGATTGGCGCGAGCAGATCGACATCGGCGCCGAGCGGGAGGCGCTGCCGTTCGACCCCGCTGCGCCGGCGTGGCGGCGTCTGCAGGGGCCTAACCAATGGCCTGACGCATTGCCGGAGCTGAAGCCGGCGCTGCTGCGCTATCAGGCGGAGGTCACGGCGCTGGCGATCCGCGTCCTGCGCGCGTTCGCGGCGGCGCTGAGCCAACCCGACGACGTGTTCGAGCCAATTTACTCGCCCGCGCCCAATCAACTGCTCAAGATCATCCGCTACCCTGGCCGCGCCGCCGGCGAGGACGACCAGGGCGTCGGCGCCCACAAAGATTCCGGCTTCGTCACCATCCTGTTGCAGGACAAGGTCGCCGGCCTGCAGGTCGAGGGCGAACACGGCTGGATCGATGCGCCGCCGGCGCCCGGAACCTTCGTCGTCAACATCGGCGAGATTCTCGAACTCGCCTCCAGCGGCTATCTGCGCGCCAACGTGCATCGGGTCGTTTCGCCGCCGGCTGGCGGTGACCGCCTCTCGGTGGCGTTCTTCCTCGGCGCGCGTCTCGACGCGACCGTTCCTGTCCTCGATCTGCCGCCGGAGCTTGCCGCCCAGTCGCGCGGTCTGACCCAGGATCCGCTGAACCCGCTCTTCCACGAAGTTGGTCGCAACTACCTGAAGAGCCGGTTGCGCTCCCATCCCGACGTCGCGCGTCGGCACCATGCCGATCTTCTGGACCCGACGCAGAAGCAGCTCGAACCGGCCTCGGCCTATTGATCCTTATCTCGGAGAGACCGCTATGACGACCGACAACAGACGCTTCGAAACCCTCGTCTTGCACGGCGGCAGCTATCGCGCCGATCCATCAACCGGCGCGGTCGCGGTGCCTATCTATCAAACGACCTCGTACCAGTTCCAGGACACCGACCACGCTTCGCGCCTGTTCGCGCTGGAGGAAATCGGCAACATCTACACGCGCGTGCAGAACCCGACGACGACCGCGCTCGAAGATCGTGTCGCCGCGCTCGAAGGCGGGTCGGCGGCGCTCGCGGTCGCTTCGGGCCAGACGGCGTCGGCCTATTCGGTGCTGAATCTGGCGTCGAGCGGAGACAACATCGTCTCGTCTACCGACCTCTACGGCGGCACCTGGACGCTGTTCGCCCAGACCTTGAAGCAGTTCGGCGTCGAGGTGCGCTTCGTCGATCCCATCGACCCCAAAAACTTCCGCCGCGCCACCGACGCGCGGACGAAGGCCTACTACGCGGAGACGCTGCCGAACCCCAAGTTGAACGTCTTTCCGATCCAGGAAGTCGCGGACATCGGCCGTTCGCTCGGCGTGCCGCTCATCGTCGACAACACGGCGGCGCCGCTGATCGCGCGACCGTTCGAACACGGGGCTGCCGTCGTCATCTATTCGGCGACGAAATACATAGGCGGCCACGGCACGTCGATCGGAGGGCTGATCATCGACGGCGGCAACTTCCCGTGGGAGGACCACGCCGAGCGTTTCCCGCTGCTTACCCAGCCGGACGAGGCCTATCACGGGGCGATCTGGACCGAAGCCGCCAAGCCGCTGGGACCCATCGCCTATGTCCTGCGGGCGCGGGTGAAGCTGTTGCGCGACCTCGGCGCGGCGTTGTCGCCGAGCAACTCGTTCCAGTTGCTGCAAGGCCTGGAGACGCTGCCGTTGCGGCTGCGCCAGCACAACGAGAACGCGAGGCTCGTCGCCGACTTCCTGTCCAAGCGGCCCGAAGTCAGCCAGGTCATTTTCCCCGGACTGCAGAGCGGCGAAGTCCGCCGGCGCGCCGACGCCTATCTCAAGGGCGGCTATGGCGGACTGGTCGGCTTCGAATTGAAGGGCGGCATTGAGGCGGGGCGGCGATTCATCGACTCGCTGAAGCTGCTCTACCACGTCGCCAACATCGGCGACGCCCGCTCGCTCGCCATTCATCCCGCCTCGACGACGCATCAGCAACTGACGTCTGAGGAACAGCTCGCAGCCGGCGTGACGCCCGGCTACGTGCGGCTATCCGTCGGCATCGAACATCCCGACGACATCATCGCCGATCTTGCCCAGGCGATCGACAGCGCCGGCCGGGCGACTGGCGCCCAACCGGCCCGCAAAGCGGCCTGACAACCAAAACTCTGGAGAACGCCAATGACCGACAAGACCAAGCACAAGTCCGTTTCCCGCCGCAGCGTCCTCAGGGCCGTCGGCGGACTGGGCGTCGTCGCCTCGGCCGGCGCGCTCGCCCCGCGGCTGTTCACGCCCGCTCTCGCCGGTCCCGCGCCGAAGGTGCGCCTCGCCTGGACGGAAGTGGCGGCGTGCCATTCGCCGCTCGGCTTCGGCGTCGCCAAGGGCATCTACGCCAAGCACAATCTCGACGTCGAACTCTTCTATCAAGGCGCCAGCGGGCAGACGCTGATTCAGGCGCTGGCGACCGGCAAGGCCGACGCTGGCGCCGGGTTGATCGGCGATTGGCTGAAGCCGCTCGAACAAGGGTTCGACGTCAAGCTGTTCGTCGGCTCGCATGGCGGCTGCCAGCGCCTGCTTGCCTCTAAGGCCTCAGGCGTCACCGACATCGCCGGCGTCAAGGGAAAGACGATCGCTACCTACGGCATCGGCGCGCCGCCGCAAGTCGCGTTCCAGGTCACGCTGGCCAAGGCAGGCATCGACCCCGAGACGGACGTCACCTGGAAGGCGGTGCCGTTCGATCTCGTCGGCGAGTCTGTCAATCGCGGCGACGCCGACATCGCCGCCCATCTCGATCCTTGGGCCTACTCGATCGAGAAGAAGTTCAACTTCGTCAAGATCGCCGACACCCAGACTGGCGTCTACGAAAACCACACCTGCTGCGTGCTCGGTGCCAATGGCCCGTTCCTCGCCGCCAACAAGGACGCGTTGCGCCGACTCGCCGAGGCCAACATCGAAGTCCACGAATACACCGCCACCCACCCTGACGAAGTCGCCAAGTGGTATTTCGACGCGCTGAAGCCGGCTGGCCTCAGCGTCGAAGATCTCACGGAAATTCTCGGGAAACTCGTTTATCACAACCATCCGATCGGCCAGGCGCTCGTCGATCAGATCCGCATCACCTCCGAAGACCTCAAGCTGGTCAAGGTGCTCGACCCGACGACCGACCCGAAGGCGTTCGCCGAACGCATCACGGTCAATCTGCTGGCTTGAGGCGAAACGATGAGCGAGGGGATCAGGACTCTCGACGCCAGATCGACTGCGGGCGATTCGGCGTCACTGAGAGGACTCTGGCAGGCGGTGTGGAAGCAGGCTTTGGTCGCCGCCGTCACTTGGGCCGCGGCGGCTCTGGCGACAGTCGCCATGCCTGACGTCGTTCCTTGGGGCAGCGCGGGCCTGTTCGCGGCGATCACGGCGGGCGCGGCGGTCCTCTTTGTTCTCCTCGCTTTCGTCGTGCATCGCTTGGGGCATGTCGGCGAGCGGCTCGTCTACTACGGGCCGTGGTTCATCGCCATTGGCGTCTGGCTGGCGCTGTGGGAGCTGACGACGGCGAAGTTCGGCTGGCTGCCCAAGCCGTTCTTCTCGCCACCGCACGGCCTGCTCAACGTCTATGTCACCGACGGGCCGCGGATTCTGATCTGCATCGCCTATACGCTGCGCCTGTGGGGGCTCGGGTTCCTCAGCGGGATCGCTGTCGGCTACGGCGTCGGCGTCGCGCTCGGCTGGTCGAAGCGGTTCGAATATTGGGGCATGCCAATCCTCAAGTTGATCGGGCCAGTCCCAGCGACCGCCTGGATTCCCGTCACCTTCTATTTCTTTCCGACGACGTTCGCCGCCAGCATCTTCATCGTCGCGCTGGCGTCGGGGATTCCCGTCGCGATCCTGACCGCTTCCGGCGTCGCTTCGATCAACAAGTCGTATTACGACGTCGGCCGCGTGCTCGGCGCTGACAACTGGTACCTGATCCGCAAGATTGCCGTGCCGGGATCGCTGCCCCATGTCTTCGTCGGGCTGTTCATGGGGCTCTACTATTCGTTTGCGGTGCTGGTCGTCGCGGAAATGCTCGGAGCGAAATTCGGCCTCGGCTGGTACATCCAGTTCCAGACGGCCTATTCAGGCTACGCCAACGTCTACGCGACGCTGTTGATCATGGCGCTGTTGTGCTCGGGCGTCGTCCGACTGCTGTTCTCGGCGCGAGACCGCCTCCTCAATTGGCAGAAGGGGTTCATCTCGTGAGCGTCGCTGTCGCGGTCGCGCCGCCGGCGCGCGAATTCGACCACAATCCCAGTCTTTCGCTCGACATTCGCGCCGTTAGCCACCAGTTCGACCTCGGCGGCGCGCGACTGCCGGTTCTCTCTTCTATCAACCTCAACGTCGCCGCCGGCGAGTTCGTCGCGCTGCTCGGGCCGTCGGGTTGCGGAAAATCGACGCTGCTTAGACTGGTCGCCGGGCTCGAAGCGCCGACGAGCGGGGCGATCCTCGCCGACGGCGCGCCGATCGACCGACCCGATCCGTCGCGGATTCTTGTCTTCCAAGATCCGACCCTCTTCCCCTGGGCGACAGTCGAAGCGAACGTCGCGACCGGGCTTGAGGCGCGGCGCGTCCTGAAGCTCCCAGCGCGAGCGCGTCCACGAAGCGCTGGCGCTGACCGAACTCACCGCGTTCGCCGGCGCCTATCCGCATCAATTGTCCGGCGGCATGGCGCAGCGCGCGGCGCTGGCGCGCGCCCTGGTCAACGACCCAGCGCTGCTCCTGCTCGACGAACCGCTCGGCAAGCTCGACTCGCTGACCCGCCTGACGCTGCAGGAAGAGCTGGTGAAGCTATGGCGCCGGCGCGGCTTCACGGCGTTGCTGGTGACGCACGACGTCGAGGAAGCGCTGCTGCTGGCCGGCCGGGTCATCGTTTTCAGCGACCGGCCGGCGCGCCTCAAGGCGGAGTTCAAGGTCGACAAGGACTATCCGCGCCACCGCGACGACCCCGAGATCGTCGCGCTGCGGCGCGAGATTCTCGGCACGCTCGGACTGAAGACGTGAGGGCGCGATGACTCGGCTTCCGTTCGTCTTTCTCGCGCTGGGGGCGTTAGTGGTCGTTGCGTCCGGCGTCTGGTGGTGGGCCACCTATGGCGACGTCATCCGCTACAACTATATCAGCGCCGGCGAGGCCGGCGTCTGCCTACTCGGCGATTCCGAAATCTGCCGGCTCGCGCGCGCCCTTTGCCGCGGCGCGCATCCGGTGACGATCGCCGCCTACCGCGCTGCGACGTTCTGGATCGGTGTGGCGGCGCTGTCGGTGAGCCTGCTGGCGCCGGGACGGCGCGACGCCTGATCGACTTCGGGCATGCAAAGGAATCGAGCGTCTTCGTCAGGAGAGGTTGATGATGAATGCGGTCGTGAAACATCCGCTGCAGATCGGCGCACCAACACTCAAAGAGGCGATGCGCCAGCTCGCCGGCGGCGTCTGCGTCATCACTGCCGGGATCGGCGAGGAGCGCACCGGCTTGACCGCGACGTCGGCCGTCTCGCTTTCGATCGTGCCGCCGACGATGATCGTCTGCGTCAACCGCGACGCGTCGGCCTATCCGATCATTCAGCTGCGCCGTCACTTCTGCGTCAACGTGCTGGCGACGCGCCACCGCGCCGTCGCCGATCGCTTCGCCGGCCGCGGCGGCGTCAAAGGCGCAGCGCGTTACGCCGAGGAGCGTTGGGCCCCCCTGGCGACTGGCGCGCTTGCGCTCGATGACGCGCTCGCGGCGATCGACTGCGAGGTCGAGGAATTCGTCGAGCGCCACAGCCACGCCATCGTCATCGGCGCGGTGCGGGCGCTCGAAGTCCGACCCGGCCCGCCGTTGATTTACGGCCAAGGCCAATACAACTCGCTCACGCCGACCTGAAACCCTCGATCGACGACCTGGAGAATCGCCCCATGACCGTCAACGTCGCCGTCCCGCATGCGGACGCCGCGCCGCCCGCCTTCGACCTCGATCCGCACGCCCATGTCATCGCTTCGGACGCCGAGGCGATCGCAGTCGCCAAGACGCTGGCGGCCGAATTTGCCGTCGACGCCGCCAAGCGCGACCGCGAACGCATTCTGCCGGCCGCGGAGCTGGATCGATTCTCAAAGAGCGGGCTATGGGGCGTCACCGTGCCCAAGGCCTACGGCGGCGCGGGCGTGTCCTTCGCGACGCTAGCGGAAGTGATCAAGATCATTTCCGCCGCCGATTCGTCGATCGGCCAGATTCCGCAAAACCATCTCGCCGCGCTCGACGCCATTCGCTTCGCCGGCTCCGAAGCGCAAAAGAAACTGTGGTTCGGCCGCGCGCTCAGGGGCTTTCGCCTCGGCAACGCGTTCTCAGAGGCGAAGAGCAAACACGTCGGCGCGTTCGAGACGACGCTGACGCCAGTCGGCGACGGCTATGTCGTCAACGGCGAAAAATTCTACGCGACCGGCGCGCTGTTTGCGCATTTCATCCACATCGGCGCGATCGGCCCGGACGGCAAGGTCTATCTCGCCATCGCCGAACGCGGCGCGAAAGGACTGACGATCGTCGACAATTGGTCGAGCTTCGGCCAACGCACGACCGCCAGCGGCAACGTCCGCGTCGATCACGTCCGCGTCGACGCGAGCGCCGTCATTCCCGCCTATCTCGGCGGCGAGCGGCCTTCGTCGAACGGCGCCGTGTCGCAGATCATCCAGGCGGCGGTCGACGCCGGCATCGCCCGCGGCGCGATCGAGGATACGATCGCCTTCGTCCTGCGCTACTCGCGCCCGTGGATCGACAGCGGGCAGGACCGCGCCGCCGAGGACGTGTTCACGATCGCCCAGATCGGCGACCTCGAGATCAAGCTGCACGGCGCCGAAGCCCTGCTGGAAAAGGCCGGGCTGGCGATCGACGGGATCATCGATCATCCGACCGACGACAACGTCGCGGCTGTGGCAGTCGCGGTCGCCGAAGCGAAGATCCTGACGACCGAAATCGCCATCCTCGCCGCCAACAAGCTACACGAATTGGCGGGCACGCGGTCGACGTTGGCCGAGTTCGACCTCGACCGCCACTGGCGCAACGCCCGCACCCATACGCTGCATGATCCGGTGCGTTGGAAATACTTCCACGTCGGCAACTACGCGCTCAACGGCGTCGCGCCGCCGCGGCACGCCTGGAGCTGACGACGCCCACCTTCTTTCTCTCGCCCCGGAAATTCTCAAATGTCAGCTGCAGCGGCCAAACGTGATCGCGATCTCGAACTGGAACCCGAATTCCCCGCGCCGCCGCCGCGCTCGCGCGGCGCCCATGTCATCCGCGACGACGACGAGGCGATCGCCGCCGCCCGCGAGGCCGCGGCGGCGATCGCCGGCGACGCAGTGCTGCGCGATCGCGAGCGCGTGCTGCCCTATCGGGAGCTGGACCTGATCTCAGACGCGGGCCTGCTGGCGATCACGGTTCCCAAGGAATTCGGCGGCGCCGGCGTGCGCGCGGGAACGGTCGCCGAGGTGATCGCGGTGCTCGCCAGAGCCGATGGCTCGATCGGTCAGATCCCGCAGAACCATTTCTTCATGCTGGAGGCGTTGCGTTTGCAAGGGACAACAGAGCAGAAGCGGTTCTTCTACGGCCACATTCTCGCCGGCGAGCGCATTGGCAACGCCCTTTCGGAAAGCAGCGGCAAGACGGCGTTCGATCACGCCACGCGTCTCACCCGCGACGGCGCGGTTCATCGCTTGAACGGCAAGAAATTCTACTCGACCGGCGTTCTGTTCGCCCATTGGGTGGCGGTGGTGGCCAACGACGAGGACGGCGTCTCGACGATCGCCTTCGTGCCGCGCGACACAAGCGGGATCGCGATCGTCGACGACTGGTCCGGCTTCGGCCAGCGTGTCACCGGCTCGGGGACGACGATCCTCGACAATGTCGAAGTTCATCCGATTTCGCTGATTTCCTTCGCCGCGCTGTTCGAGCGGCCGACGGCGATGGGCCCGTTCGCGCAGATCATGCACGCGGCGATCGAGGCGGGCATCGCCCGCGGGGCGCTCGCCGACGCGATCGCGTTCGTGCGCACGCGGTCGCGACCGTGGAAGGACGCCGGCGTCGAACGCGCCGCCGACGATCCCTATACGATCGCCCAGATCGGCGAGCTGAAGATTCGCGTCTCGGCCTCCGACGCTCTGTTGGAGCGCGCCGGCAAGTTCGTCGACGTCGCCGCGGCGGGGCCGTCGGCGGAGACGGTCGCGGCGGCGTCGGTGGCGGTCGCCGAAGCCAAGGCCGCTGCAACCGAGGCCTCGCTGCACGTCTCCAGCAAGCTGATCGAACTCGCCGGTTCGCGTGCGACGCTGCAGGAATTCGGTCTCGATCGCCATTGGCGCAACGCGCGAACCCACTCCGTTCACGATCCCGTGCGGTGGAAATATCGGGCCGTCGGCGACTATTGGCTCAACGGCGTCAATCCGCCGCGGCACGGAGCGATCTGAACCCGATGACCCGACAAATCCACTTCAACGCCTTCGACATGAACTGCGTCGGGCACCAGTCTCCTGGTCTGTGGGCGCATCCGCGCGACCGCTCCTGGCAATACAAGGACCTTGAATACTGGACCGATCTCGCCAAGCTGCTGGAACGCGGAAAGTTCGACGGCGTCTTCATCGCCGACGTACTCGGCGTCTACGACGTCTTTCGCGGCGATCTGGACACCGCGCTACGCGTCTCGACCCAAATCCCGGTCAACGACCCGCTGCAGCTCGTGCCGGCGATGGCGTTGGTCACCCAGCATCTCGGGTTCGGCGTCACGGCGTCGATCTCGTTCGAGCACCCCTACACCTTCGCCCGCCGCATTTCGACGCTTGACCATCTCACCAAAGGTCGCGCCGGATGGAACATCGTCACCTCCTATCTCGAAAGCGGCGCGCGCAACATCGGCCTGAGCAATCAGACCCAGCACGACGACCGTTACGAGGTCGCCGACGAGTATATGGAAGTCGTCTACAAGCTCTGGGAAGGCAGCTGGGCGGACGGGGCGGTGCTGCGCGACCGGCAGCGCCGCATCTTCACCGATCCTTCCAAAGTGCGGCCGATCGCCCACGAAGGGAAGCACTACAAGGTTCCCGGCGTGCATTTGAGCGAGCCTTCGCCGCAGCGTACGCCGGTTCTCTACCAGGCCGGCGCATCGAGCCGAGGCCAGCGCTTCGCTGGCGAGCACGCCGAATGCGTATTCGTCGCGACGCCGTCGAAGACCGTGCTGAAGAAGACGGTCGCGGCGATCCGCCAGAGCGTCGCGGCGGCCGGGCGTGACCCGCGCAGCGTGCTGATCTTCAACTTGCAGACCGTCATTGTTGACGAGACCGACGCCAAGGCGAAGGCGAAGTATGAGGACTACAAGCAGTACATCGATCTCGACGGGGCGCTCGCCCTCGGCTCGGGTTGGACGGGCATCGATTTCGGCGCCTATGGGCTCGACGAGCCGCTGCGTCACATCAAGACCAACGCCGTGCAGTCCTCGGTCGACGCCTTCTCCAGCGCGGACCCCAGCAAGGTCTGGACGGTGCGAGAGCTCGCCGAATGGATCGGTATCGGCGGGCTCGGGCCGCTGATCGTCGGCGGTCCGGCGACGGTCGCCGACGTGCTACAGGAATGGGTCGAAGAGACCGACGTCGACGGCTTCAATCTCGCCTACGCGGTGACGCACGAGACTTTCGCCGACATCGTCGAGCATCTCGTGCCCGAATTGCAGAAGCGCGGCGCCTACCGCACCGAATATACGCCCGGCACGCTGCGCGAAAAGCTGTTCGGCGCCGGGCCGCGCTTGCCAGAGACACATCCGGGCGCGCGCTATCGCGACCTCGAGGCGGCGGCGCGGCGCGGTCGCGTCGCGGCGGAATGACCGCGGCGCAGCCTATTCAGGGAAGGCGGAGGATCCCGTCTCGCCGACGAGAGGCGATGGCGAAAGAAATCCGGTTGAACGCCTTCGAGATGAATTGCGTCGCGCATCAGTCGCCCGGCCTGTGGCGGCATCCGCGCGATCGGTCGGGCGAATACAAACGTCTGCCCTATTGGATCGAACTCGCGCGAACCCTGGAAAGGGGGCTGTTCGACGGGTTATTCCTCGCCGACGTGCTCGGGGTCTACGACGTCTTCGGCGGCGACGCGCGCGCGGCCCTGACCCACGCAGCGCAGATTCCGGTTAACGATCCGCTGCTGCTCGTCCCCGCCATGGCGGCGGCGACGCGCCATCTCGGTTTCGGCGTCACCGTGAACCTCTCGTACGAGCCGCCCTACAATTTCGCCCGGCGGATGTCGACGCTCGACCATCTGACCGACGGCCGGATCGGCTGGAACATCGTCACCGGCTATCTCGACAGCGCGGCGCGCGGGGCGGGGCGCGACAAACAGGTCGCCCACGACGATCGCTACGCGATCGCCGAAGACTTCATGGCGGTCGTCTACAAGCTGTGGGAAGGCAGCTGGGCCGACGACGCGGTCCGGGCCGACGCGGCCGCAGGCGTCTTCGCCGATCCCGATCGGGTGCGCAAGGCGGTCCACGACGGCTATCATTTCCGCCTCGACGCATTGCATCTCAGCGAACCCTCGCCGCAGCGCACGCCGGTGCTCTATCAGGCGGGGTCGTCCCCGGCCGGTCGCCTTTTCGCCGCCCGCCATGCCGAAGGCGAGTTCCTCTCTGGTCCGTCGAAGAGCGTGATCGCGCCGCGCGTGGCGGCGATCCGGGCCAACGCGGCCAAGCTCGGACGCGACCCCAAGAGTGTTCTCATGTTCGCGCTCGCCACCGCCATCGTCGGCGCCAGCGACGCTGAGGCGCAAGCCAAGCTTGCCGACTACGGGCGCTACGCCGATCTCGAAGGTGCGCTGACGCTACTTTCGGGCTGGACCGGGGTCGATCTCTCAAAATTCGATCTCAACCAGGTCGTCCAGCATGTCGAGAGCGACGCGCGCCGCAGCGCGCTCGAAAACATCACGCGCGCCGACCCCGACCGAAGCTGGACCGTGCGGCAGGCCGCCGAGCACGTCGCCATCGGCGGAATCGGGCCTGTCTTCGTCGGCTCGCCAGCGACGGTCGCTGACCGGCTGGAAGAGTGGATCGACGAGACCGACGTCGACGGCTTCAATCTCGCCTTCGCGGTGAGGCCCGAAACCTTCACCGAGGTCGCCGATCTCCTGGTTCCCGAGCTTCAGCGCCGGGGGCGCTACAAGACGGCCTATCGAGAGGGGACCTTGCGTGAAAAACTGTTCGGCGGCGCGCCGCGCCTGAAAGCCCCACACGTCGCCGCGAGCTATCGCTGGGGTTGAAGGCGGCGGCGACGCGCTGAACGCTGCGTCAGGCGCGCACAGTCTCTTTGACGGGGACGACAGCTTCGGCGGCGCGCGAATCGCTTCTCTTGTAGGCCTCGATGTCGCGATACTGCGCGGCCGGATGGCTGGACGGCAGATAAGGGCCGTCGCCGAACAGCTTTTCGCGCAACGTTCCCGGCCGATATTCCCGCGCGTAGACGCCGCGACGCTGAAGCTCCGGGACGAGGTGGTTGACCACGTCTTCGAAGGTCTCGTGCGAAACCGCATAAGCGAGATTGAAACCGTCGACGTCGGTCTCCTCTACCCATTCCTGCAGGGTGTCGGCGACGGCTGCGGGGGAGCCGACGAACACGGGTCCAAGTCCACCGACGCCAGCCCAGCGCGCGAGTTCCTCGAGCGTCCAGGAGCGGCCGCTGTTGGCCAGGTTCTCGATCATCGAGGTAATTGGATTGGGCGGCGCCTTCTGGATGAGATCAGTTGGCGCGAATTGACTGAAATCCACGCCGCTCCAACCCGACAGGAAGGTCAGCGAACCATCGTAGGACGCGTAACGCTGGTATTCTTCGAGCTTCGCCTGCGCTTTCGCGTCCGTCTCGTCGACGATCAGCGTGGCGAGATTGTAGGTGAGCACCTTTTGCGGGTTGCGGCCAGCGGCGGCCGCCGCGGCGCGAACGGCGGCGACGTAGTTCTTCAGGAAATGTTTCGTCAGTGACGCCGAGAACACGCATTCGGCGTTCCTGCCGGCGAAAGAGCGGCCGGCGCCTGACGATCCTGCCTGGTAGAGCAGGGGGGTTCGCTGCGGCGAAGGCTCGCACAAGTGATAGCCGGGAACGTCGAAATACTTCCCCTTGTGGCCGATCTCGTGGACCTTTTCCGGATGGGCGAAGACGCGGGAGCCGCGGTCGCGGACGACCGCGCCTTCCTCCCAACTGCCTTCGAACAGCTTGTAGAGAACCTGCATGTATTCTTCGGCGACTTCGTAGCGATTGTCGTGAACGCGAAGCGCATCCTCGCCGACGTTCTTGGCGCCGCTCTGCAGATAGGAGGTCACGATGTTCCAGCCAACTCTGCCCTTGGTCAGATGGTCGGCGGTCGATAGTCGGCGAGCGAATGTGTAGGGATGTTCGAAACTGGTCGAGGCGGTGATGCCAACTCCGAGATGTTTCGTCGCCATTGTGATCGGTACGGCGAGCTGCAGCGGGTCGTTGACCGGGATCTGCGCCGCCTGTTGGATCGCGTAATAATTGCTCGACTTGTAGACATCGTAGTAGCCGATCACGTCGGCGATGAAGACGCCGTCGAAGATTCCACGCTCGAGCGTAACCGCGAGATCGGTCCAATATTCGACGTCCTTGTATTGCCAGGAGCGATCGCGCGGATGGGCCCACAGGCCCGGAGACTGGTGCCCGACGCAGTTCATCTCGAAGGCGTTGAATCAAATCTGCTTGGTCATCCCGCGTCCCTGTCCATGCGACGAATGCTTCAAAGCGCGGCGGCAGTCTTCGGCTGTGTCGCGCCGGCGACCTGGCTGCGTTCGAGAATCTCCGCCTTCTGGAACTCGTCGCGCAGCAAACTCCAGACTTCATGGCGAAGTCTGGCGAATTCGGGCAGGGCGCGCAGATCGTCCTGGCGCGTGCGCGATTCGAGAGGAATGTCGATCACCTGCTTGATGCGGCCGGGGCGGGAGGTCATGACGGCCACGCGCTGACCGAGGTAGACCGCCTCGTCGATGCCGTGGGTGATGAAGACGATCGTCTTGCCCGACTCCTCCCAGATCCGCAGCAGCTCGCCTTGCAGATTTTCGCGCGTCTGGGCGTCGAGCGCGGCGAACGGCTCGTCCATCAGGAGAACGTCGGGATCGTAGGCGAGGCTGCGGGCGATCGCCACGCGCTGCTTCATGCCGCCGGAAAGCTCGTGGGGATAACGGTCGCCGAATCCGGCGAGGCCGACCATGGCGAGAAAGTGCTCGGCCTTCTCGGCGCGCTCGCGGCGGGCGACGCCCTTGGCCTCCAGCCCGAATTCGATGTTCTTGAGCGCTGTCCGCCAGGGAAAGAGCGCGTATTGCTGAAACACCAGGCCGCGGTCGAGCGCCGGCCCGACAATTGGGTTGCCGTCGATCAGAATGCGGCCTGAACTCGGCAGAGTCAGTCCGCCGAGCAGATCGAGCAACGTCGATTTGCCGCAACCGCTCGGCCCGACGATCACCAGGAACTCGCCCGCTTTGACATCGAGGTTGATGTTCTCGAGCGCGGTGAAGGTCTCGACGCCCGCGCTTCGGCGGGCCGCCGTCGACTTGACGGTGAAGGTCTTGCCGACGTTGCGGATCTGAATCGCGCTGCTCATGCGGAGAGTCCTGAATTTCGATGCGAGGTTCGCGCGCTGCGCGGCGGGCGTCGCGTCACGTGGGGCCGGGAGCGAAATCGCGCGCCCAGCCCCTTTTCATTGCTTGCGTCCGGCAGGGGAATCGGCGTCGAGCCCGATCAGTTGGCCGCCGCTGTGTCCTTCGCGTGCGGATTGAAATCGTTGGTGAAGAAATCCGTTGGTTTGTACTTGCCGGCGGGAACGATCCCGGCGTGCTCGACGAGCTGCAACCAGAACGCGAGGTCCTTCTCGTTGTTGAGCGCGTGCGGCGCCCAATGCAGAACGCTGTAATCGGTCTTGCCGTCCTTGGTGTAGAGATCCGGCAGGTACTTGGGATCGAGCCGCTCCTTGTCGACGCCGAGCTTGATGACCTCGTTCGGATGGGCGTTCGCCCAATCGGCCGCGTCGGCGATGGCGGAGACATAGCCCCTGACGAGGTCGGGGTGTTCGGCGATGAACTTCTCGGACGCCATCGTGCCGCCGCGCGTCACGAAGCGCCCCGCCACGTCGGCGACGGAGAAGAGCTGGCGAGCCACGCCCCTGCGCACGAAATCGATGTTCAGCGGCGCATAGGCGATGGCCGCGTCGATCCCCCCCTGCTGCAACACCTGTTCGATCTGCGCCTGCGGCACGGGCACGATGGTGACGTCGTCCTTGGTCACGCCATGCTTGGACAGCCAATCGAGTGCGAACCAGACGCCGGAAAAGCTCGGCCATTGCGTGCCGATCTTTTTGCCCTTGAGATCTTCGGGCGTCTTGATCGGGCCGTTGGCGAGCACGAGGAGTCCGTCGCCGGCCGTTTCCGGATTGAAGGGGAGAGTAGAGGAGACGACCTCCTTGGCCTTCAGTCCCTTATCGAACGCGTTGATGAAATAGGCGTAGTCGGCGAAGGGGGCGAAATCGAGCGCGCCGCTGTCGAGCGCGACGGTGTATTGATCCCAGGGAACGACAGCGAGCTGCGCGTCGAGGCCGTATTTCTTGAAATAGCCCTGAGCGAAGGCGACTTCGATCAGTTCATAACCGGCAGTCCAGCCAGAATTCAGCGGCGGATAGAAGATCTTGACCGTCTTGAGGGCGTCGGCGGCGTGGCTGGGCGCGACGGCGCCGAGGCCGCCCGCGAGCACGAGGCCCGCGAGCGCGACCGCTCGCGCGATCCCGCGCAAAGATGCGCCAGACAAAAACAGCTTCATCGCGTTCTCCTTTGATTTGAATGGAAGACGTTGTCGCAGGACGACGCTCGCGTCTTTTCGACTTGGGCGCCGTTTCAGGGATTGATGTCCTGCTTCCAGGAGGTCAGCCGCCGTTCGAGCGCGACGAGCCCCCAATTGCTGGCGATGCCGAGCAGGGCGAGCACAATCACGCCGACATAGAGCAGGTGAATGCTCATGAGGTACTGGGCGTTGACGATGAGATAGCCGAGGCCGCTGCTCGCGCCGACCATTTCCGAAACGACGAGCATCAGGAACGAATAGGTCGCCGCCAGCCGCATGCCGGTGATGATCGAGGGAATGGCGGACGGCGCCACCACCTTGATGAAGATCACGCGGTCCGGCAGCCCGACCGACCGCGCGTATTTGACCAGAGCGGGATCGGCTTGCCGCACGCCGGTGATCGTTCCCAGCAGGATCGGCCAGACGACCACCCAGTAAATGATTGCGATATTCGTGGCGTAGCCGATGCCGAAGAACAGTATGAAGGCCGGAAACAGAGAAACCGGATTGGTCTGCCGCAGAAGCTGGAGCAGCGGATTGAAATACGCCTCCAGCGGCCGATACCAGCCCAGCAGAACGCCGAGCGGGACCGCCGTGACGACGCCAAGGCCGAATCCGCCCGCCGCGCGTCCGACGCTGACCAGCACCTGCGGCAGCAGCTTGCCGGCGAGCGCGTATTCGACGCCCTTGACGATGATCTCCGAGAACGGCGGCAGGAAGGTGCGGTTGATCAGGCCAAATCGCGGCGCGAACTCCCAGAGCAGAAGAAACACGGCGATCGCGGCCGTATTACGGACGAAGGGCTGGGCGGTTTGCCAGAAGGTGCGAATCCGCGACGACGCCGAGCTTTGCCGTAGACGCGAATCGTCAAGGCGCTCGGCCGTTTGTGAGGTCATGATCCGATCCACCTCAAAGCGATGCGATGGCCCCGGCGGCGTCGCGAGCGACAACGTGGTTAGATTATTAGATTCGTTCTATCGAATTAATCTGTTGTTGCACCTTAGAATTATTATAAGGGGGCGGCGCGCCGAGCCGGCGCAGAGCAATTTCGGAGGGGAAGCGCGCGTGAACGCTCGCCGGCGCCAACAGCGATTTTGTCGATAAAGAAAATCAATTTATCATTCCGACGGTGGCGGCGAGCTGATGCAACGGTCGCATTCTGAACGAGAGACCTAAGGAGAACGCGCTCCGCCGGCGGTTCGCTGAGACGACGTTTAGCAATGCGCGGCCGGCGCCGCGCGCCGGCCTGAGGCGAGGATCTCGTGACGCAGAAACGACAGTTGCGGCTCGGCGCGTTCATGCGTCCGACGACGATCCACACCGGCGCCTGGCGCTATCCCGGCGCCTTCCCGGACGCCAATTTCAATCTCGCGCACCTTAGACGCTTCGCCCAGACGCTCGAGCGCGGTCGCTTCGACGCGTTCTTCATGGCCGACCATTTGGCGGTTCTCAACATGCCGATCGAGGCGTTGAAGCGCAGCCATACCGTGACGTCGTTCGATCCGCTGACCCTTCTGCCGGTTCTCGCGGTGACGACCGAACGCCTTGGCCTCATCGCCACCGCTTCGACTACGTTCGAGCAGCCCTATTTGATCGCGCGTCGCTTCGCTTCGCTCGACCACATCAGCGGCGGCCGCGCGGGATGGAACATCGTCACGACCTCCAACCCCGACGCAGCGCAGAACTTCGGCCTCGAAGAGCACATGGAACACGGCGAACGCTATCGCCGCGCGCGCGAATTCTTCGACGTCGTCACTGGGCTTTGGGACTCCTGGGCCGACGACGCCTTTGTGCGCGACGTCGAGAGCGGGATCTATTTCGATCCGGAAAAACTGCACGTGCTGAACCACGAGGGGGCGCATCTCTCGGTTCGCGGCCCGCTGAACATCGCGCGCCCGGTCCAGGGCTGGCCGGTGATCGTGCAGGCGGGCGCCTCCGGGCCGGGTCGCCAGCTCGCCGCCGAGACGGCCGAGGTCGTGTTCGCCGCGAGTTCGCGCCTCGCCGAAGGCCAGGCCTTCTACGCCGACGTAAAAGGGCGGATGGACGCGCTGGGACGAGATCGCGATCACCTCAAGATATTGCCGGGCGCTTTCGTCGTCGTCGGCGAGACGGTCGAGGCGGCGCGAGAAAAGCGTGCGCAGCTCGACGCGCTCGTTCACTACGAAAGCGCCATCGCGGCGCTGTCGATCGCGCTCGGTCACGACGCGTCGCGCTTCGATCCCGACGCGCCCTTGCCCGACATTCCGGAGTCCAACGCCAGCAAGAGTAGCCGCGAACGCGTCGTCGCGATGGCGAGCCGCGAGAACCTCACGGTTCGGCAGCTCGCGCAGAGACTTGGCGGCTATTCCGGCCTCGCTTTCGTCGGCACGCCGCAGACGATCGCCGATTCGATGGAGGAATGGCTCGTCACGGAGGCCTGCGACGGCTTTAACGTGATGTTCGCCTATCTGCCAGAGGGGCTCGACGATTTCGTCGACAAGGTCGTGCCGGAACTGCAGCGGCGCGGCATTTTTCGCCGCGAATACGAGGGACGCACGCTGCGCGAGAACCTCGGCCTGCCGCGCCCGCGCAACCGCTTCTTCTAGCGGCTCGGCTGTGGGGGTTCGCCGGCGCGGCCCCTTGGCTCCGAGCGAATACGGCTTCGCGCGATCGCAGTCACCGGGTGCGTCGGGCGTTTCCAGCGCTGCCGTAGGCGAGGACTAGGTTGCGTTTCCGAGCGATGAATGTGAACAGGCACCCCACCTTGCCCCCACTAACCGCATTTGGTTGCCTCGCCACTCGACGTCGAGCCCACGCCGGATCAGGGAGAGAGACGCGATGACGCCTGGCCCCAGCTTCGATCTCGCCGTTGCGCTGTTGTTTGCTGTGCCTGGCCCAACCAATGCGCTGATCGCTGTCGCTGGCGCGCGACGCGGCACCCGCGCAATTCCGATCGTCGCCGGCGCAGCGCTGGTCGGCTTCATCGTCGCGGTCGGCGCGCTGATCGGAATTGCCGGTCCCTATTTCGCGACCCGCCCTGCGCTTGGCCTCGCGCTGCGGGCGTTGTGTGCGCTGCTGCTCGCGCGTTCGTCCTGGCGGCTATGGCGGGCGGCCGGCGCCAGCGCGGCGAAACGCGATGCCACCAGTCCGGCCGACGTGCTGGCGACGTCTCTCGTCAACCCCAAAGGGTTGATCTTCGCGTTTGCGATCTTCCCTCCGCTCGCCAACGCGACCCAGGCGATCGAGGTCTTCGTCCGGTTCGGGATTGTCGCCCTCGTCGTGATGAGTTTGTGGGGACTCGCCGGCGCGGCGTTGGGCCAGGGCGCCGCGCACCGCATCGGCGCCGCGATGGTCGACCGGGTCGGCGCCGCCGTCCTCGCCGCCTTTTCGGTCGTCGTGTTGGCGACAGGCGTCACGGGTTGAACTAGTCTTGTCCAACTTGCACTCGGTCGGGAAGTCCCGTGATGGTCGATGACGGCCGACCGCGTAACGACGGCGCCGTTCGAGCATTTCGGCGGAATGTCAAGAAACCGCGAGTGGTTTCGGCGAGGGATCGCTTCAAGGCAGATCTCCTGCGCCTAGCGCCGTGTTGCGGCGCTTGAACCCCTTACGCCGACGGCAATTCGATTGATTCGACCGCGCGGTCGTCGATTGGACGAAACTGGAAGGCCGCGAATTCCGTAGCAAGTCGCTCGACGGCAAGCGCCCTCAATCTGGCGAGTTCCTCCGCTCGCCTGCGCCCCTGTCGGCCAGCCGACAGAAGTGGACGGCCAAACGCGATAACACGCACGTTACCGCTCTGAGGCGTCGCGGTTTCGGCTTGAGTTGAGCCCGTCGGACCCAACTGGACTGACATCGTCGATCAGTTCGGCCTTTTGGAACAAAGTCTTAGACCGCTGCCGGCTTCAGGGTCCGCGGGCGCGCGTGGCTACGATCCGGAGAATATTGGTGGATACCTTTCGCCGCCTGAGTCGAAGCGATTGAAGCCGAGGGCGTCGCCGCGCTGGTCAGCCTTGCCGAGACGGCGGGCTCGAGCCCGCGCGATGCAGGCGCGCGCATGGTCGTGCGCCCGAGCGGCGGCTTTAACGGCACGATCGGCGGCGGCGAGCTGGAGTATCGGACGCTCAATGAAACGCGCGCGGCGCTCGCCGAAGGGCGCGGGCCGGCGCGTCGCCGCTCGATCGCGCTTGGGCCAGAACTCGGCCAGTGTTGCGGCGGGCGCGTCGTGTGGCGGATCGAAACCTTCGATGCACGCGATCTCACCGAACTCGCGACGCTTCGCGCCGTTGAGCGCGAAGGTCCGTTCGTCGTGCTCGCGCGACTCGACGCCGACGGCCGCGTCGAGCGCCGTCTCGGCGACGCGGCCGAGGATGGCGACTGGCGCGAGGCGTTCGGCGAGGCGACGACGCCGGTCTATCTGTTCGGCGCTGGCCATGTCGGCCGCGCGCTGGTGATGGCGCTGGCGCCGCTGCCCTTCGCCGTGCGGTGGATCGATCCGCGCCCCGAGGCGTTTCCCGAGCGCGCGCCCGCCAACGTCAAGTTTGTCTGCGCTCCCGACCCGCCCGCTGAATTGACTGCGGCGCCCGACGGCGCGCTGGTCGTGGCGATGACCCATTCGCATCCGCTCGACCTTGCGGTGGTCGCCGAGGGACTGCGCCAGGACCGCTTCCCCTATGTCGGCATGATCGGTTCGGCGACCAAGCGCGCGCGCTTCGTCAGCCAGCTGCGCACGGCGGGGTTCGCCGAGGCGCGCGTCGCCAAGCTCGTCTGCCCGATCGGCGCGCCGGGAATCGCCGGCAAGGAACCGGCGGTGATCGGCGCTGCCGTCGCGGCACATTTGTTGATGGCGCGTAGCACGTCCTGAATGCAATGAACTACCGGCGCCTCGCGCCGTGCCGTCTCTTGCGCGCGGCCTTCTTCTTGCCGCCGCGCTTGTGGCCTCCGCCACCTTGGCGTTACTGCGGCGGGCGCAGCGGCCATCCGTCAGGTATCGACAAAGCACCACCAGCGCGGCCGGTGTGCGAGATGCGACATCGCGCCGCAGTGGCCCGCTTCGCCGCCGGGTCGAGCCTCATCAATGCTCCGCCATTGGGCTCGGCGGCCAGGTCTTTGATGAAGCGAAAAGGCGTTTGGCACCCGGTTTGCGGGCGAGAATCGGCGTCGATTGCTCCCCGCAGAGGACAATACCCGCCGGCGCTAGCGCTCCGCCGCGATTGCCCCGGGCGCACACTCGGACGCCGTGGCGATCCCCATCCAGATCATTTGACATTGCAGGCGCCTAAGAACATAAAAACGATCGTTTTAGTGACATTTCCCCGGACGCTTCCGAAACGATGCGCCGTCGCGATCAAGGAGAGCCGCCTCCGATGGCCATCAACCTTCGAACGCCGCAAGCCGAGACCCGCGAGCAGCGCCTTGGCACCATCACGCAATGGGAAGGCCGAGCGCAGGAGCTGGCCCGTGATTCCGCTTTCACCTACGGCTGCGGCCGCGATTGCGGCGAGGGCGGGCGTCGGCTTTGCGAACTCTCCAGCCCCTATTCGCAGGCGTCGATGTGCGCCGAGCAGATCGCGGTCACCAACGCCACCATCATCAAAGATGCGGTGGTCATCCAGCATTCGCCGATCGGTTGCGCCTCGAGCCAGTCGTTCACCTCGCGCTATTCGCGCGACCTTGCCGCGCGGCGCGGCTGGAAGCCCGAGGACCCCAAGTCGATCTGCACCAACCTGGGCGAACGGGACATGGTGTTCGGTGGGGTCGAGCGGCTCGCTGCAGCCATTCGTGAGGCCTACGAGCGCCATCGCCCGCGCGTCATCTTCGTCGCGACGTCCTGCGCCACCGGCATCATCGGCGACGACGTCGACGGAACCGCCCGCCAACTGGAGGATGAGATCGGCATTCCCGTGGTGCCCCTCCATTGCGAGGGTTTCAAGTCACGCCACTGGTCGTCGGGCTGGGACGTGATCGAGCACGGCATCCTGCGCCGGCTCGTGCCATCTCGGCCAAACGAGAAGCGCGACGACCTCCTCAACGTCATTCACCTCGGCGGGCCGGATGTGTTCTCGCCGCTCGTCAACCCGCTCGGCCTCACCGTCAATTTGGTGATGGGCGGCAATTCGCTCGAGCGTCTCGCCGACCTGTCGACGGCGGCGGCGACCGTCACCATGTGCTTCGTACTGTCCTATCTGGCGACCGGCCTTGAGCAGGAATATGGCGTGCAGGAGATCCGCGCCCCCCTGCCTTACGGATTGGCGGCCACCGACAACTGGCTGCGCGACATCGCCCGCGTCACTAAGCGCGAGGGTTTCGTCGAAGCGGTGATCGCCGCGGAACGCGCGCGCATCGCGCCGGAGCTGGACCGACTGCGCGCCGCGCTCAAAGGCAAGAAGGGTTTTGTAGCCGCCGGCGCCGCCTTCGCCCACGGTCTCGTCGCCGACCTGCGCGAACTCGGCGTCGCCGTCGACGACGTCTTCTCGTTCCATCACGACCCCTCGACCGACAGCCGCGACGCCGAGCAGGATTCGCTCGGCCATCTCATCCAGACGACTGGCGACATCCCGCATTTCACGGTGAGCCCCGACCAGCATTTCCAGGCGCATGCGGCGCTGAAGCGGGCCAAGCCCGATTTCGTCATCTGCCGTCATTCCGGCTCGATGGCGATCCTCGCCGGACGCATGGGCATTCCCGTGCTGCCGATCTTCTATTCCAACGACGGCCTCGGCTACGAGGGACTGCTGACCATCGGCCGCGCCATCCTGCGCGTGCTGCCGCGCCGCCGATTCTATCAGGACGTCGCCGCGCATTCGCGCTTCCCCTACCAGCAATGGTGGCTGGAGGAGACCAACCCTTACGCGCTCGCCGCCAGCGACGCCGCCTGAGCGGGAGAAGCGCGATGAACATCCAGTCCCGCCTCGCCGACGAAGGCGCCGGCAGTTTCGCCGCCTCGGCCGGCCCGATCGAACAGGTGCGCTACGCCTGCGCGCTCGGTGCGCTCGCCTCGGTTATCGCCATCGAGGGCGCGATCCCGATCACCCATTGTGGACCGGGTTGCGCGACCAAGCAGTTCCATGCGCTCTCCGGTATCTCCGGCTACCAGGGCGGCGAGTTTCATGTTCCGTCCACCAACATCGGCAACAAGGAGGTGATCTTCGGCGGCGTCGGCCGCCTCGACGAGCTCATTTCCTCGACCCTGACGGTGATGGATGCCGAGCTCTATGTTGTCCAAAGCGGCTGCATTCCCGGCCTGGTCGGCGACGACGTGGCCAATGTCGTCCAGTCCTATCGCCGCCGCGGCGTCCCGATCGTCTTCGCCGAAACGCTCGGTTATCGCGGCACGAATTTTATCGGCCATGAGACGGTTGTCCGCGCCATCCTCGACCAATATGTCGCCGAGCGCGCCGGCGCCAATCCCGAGACCCGCAAGGGGCTGGTCAACGTCTGGTCGCTGCTGCCCTACCAGAACCCGTTCTGGCGCGGCGATCTCGCCGAGATCCGCCGCATCCTCGAGGGCGTCGGCCTCGAAGTGAACATTCTGTTCGGCCCCGCCTCCGAGGGCTTGAGCGAATGGCGGGCGATTCCGTCGGCCGAGCTCAATCTGGTGCTGTCGCCGTGGCTCGGGCTCGGCACTGCGCGACGCCTGGAAGACGTCTATGGCCAGCCCTTCCTTCACCGCCCGGCGATTCCGATCGGCGCGCGAGCGACCGCCGCCTTCCTCCGACAGGTCGGCGACGCCGTCGGCGCCGATCCCGCTCGGGTGGAACATTTCATCAAGCGGGAGGAGCGCGACTACTATCGCTATCTGCGCGACTTCGCCCATTTCTATGCCGGCTGCGCCAGCCAGTATCGCCTGCCGTCCGAGATCAACATCGTCAGCGAGAGCGCCTACGCGCTGGCGATCGCCAAATTCTTCGTCGGCGATCTCGGTCTCAATCCCGGCGTCATCGTCGTCACCGAGAACCCGCCCGAAAGCGAGCGCGAGACCATCCGCGCCGCGTTCCGCGATCTGGCGTCGGGCGTCGACGGCGAGCCGACGTTCGAGCCCGACGGCCACCGCGCCCACGAATTGATCGCCAAACATTCCCGCGTCGGCGAATTCCCGATCGTGTTCGGCTCGACCTGGGAAGCCGCCGTCGCCGGCGAGATCGGCGCGCCGCTGGTCGAGATCAGTTATCCAACAACCGACGAAGTCGTCCTGGCGCGCTCCTACGTCGGCTACCGCGGCGCGCTGCAGTTGCTGGAACGCGCCTACACCACCGTCGTTCGGCAGTCGACCGAGGAAAACCCCGAGGCGGCGGCGCTATGACCGCCGATCCGGCAGCCTCCGGGCAAAGTCGCGCCGTCCGCGTCGCCATCGGCACCCATTCGGGCGCGCGCGTATCGGAGCACTTCGGCCAGGCGACCCACTTCGAGATCTGGGAGGTACGCCCGGACGGCTGGCGCCTCCTTGAGACGCGCGTTAACCGCCCGGCCTGCGGCTCGGTTTGCGACCGAGCCGACGAACTGATGGAAGCCGCGGTCGCCTCGGTCGCCGACTGCCGCGCGGTGGTCGTCGCGCGCATCGGCGAATGCGCGCTCAATCGGCTCGACAAGCTCGGCATCCTGGCCTTTGAAACCAACGATCCGGTCGACGCGACGGTGCGCCAACTCGCCAGTTACGCCGCGTTGTTTGAGCGGGACGAGGCATGAACGAGCGCCTTGCAAACCCCGACACGGCAAACGCCTGCCCGGCGCACGCCATGCGAACGGCGGCGATGGCGCCGGCGTTTTCCGAGCTTGAAGGCCGGCATCCCTGCTTCTCGACCACCGCCGAAGGTCACGCCAAGGCGGCGCGGCTACATTTGCCGGTCGCGCCCGGCTGCAACATCGCCTGCGCTTTCTGCCGGCGCGATTTCAACCGGGTCGAGCAGAGGCCGGGGGTCGCCGCCCGCCTGCTCGGGCCTGACGAAGCCGTGGCGACGACCGAGCGCGCTCTGCGGCTGGTGCCGAACCTCGCGGTGGTCGGAATCGCCGGACCGGGCGATCCGCTCGCCTCCGACCACGCGATCGAAACATTCGCCCGCATTCACGCGCGCTGGCCCGAATTAACGTTGTGCGTCTCGACCAACGGACTGATGTTGGCCGAGCGCGCCGACGAACTCGCGGCGGCCGGCGTGACGACGCTGACGGTGACGGTCAATTCGGTCGATCCCGAAATCCAGGCCGTCATCACGCCGAAAATCGCCTGGAAGCGTAAGCGGGTGAACGGCGTCGAGGCCGGCCAGCGCCTGATCGCCAATCAGCTTGCCGGCGTCGCGCGAGCGGCGAGCCTTGGTTTCACCATCAAGATCAACACGGTGCTGATCCCCGCGCTCAACGACCATCACATCGGCGAAGTCGCTGCAGCGGCGGCGAAAGCGGGCGCGCGGATGATCAACATTATCCCGCTCATTCCCCAGCATCAGCTGTCGCATCTCAGGGAGCCGAGTTTCATCGAGCTGCACAAAGCGCGCGCCGCAGCCGCGAAGCATCTCAAGGTCTTCACCCATTGCCAGCGCTGCCGGGCCGACGCAGTCGGCGTGCCCGGCCTGACCGATTTCACTCGCGTCGTTTACGGCGACGATGTCCGCGCCGAGCCGACTTTCTCGCACGGCTGACCTCGCGGCGCCAATTTTCAAGGAGCGTTGATCATGTCTCGCAAACCGAAGCAGATCGCCATTTACGGCAAGGGCGGCATCGGCAAGTCGACCACGACGTCCAACATCTCGGCGGCGCTCGCCGAAGCCGGCTACAAGGTGATGCAATTCGGCTGCGACCCGAAAGCGGATTCCACCAACACGCTGCGCGGCGGCGAGTACATTCCTTCGGTGCTCGACTTGCTCGCCGAGCGGCGGCGCGTCGACGCGCGCGACGCCGTGTTCAAGGGCTTTGGCGGCATCTATTGCGTCGAGGCCGGCGGCCCCCAGCCTGGCGTCGGCTGCGCCGGCCGCGGCATCATCACCGCGGTCGAGCTGTTGAAGCAGCAGCGCGTGTTCGAGGATCTCGACCTCGATATCGTCATCTACGACGTACTCGGCGATGTCGTCTGCGGCGGTTTCGCCGTGCCGATCCGCGAGGGCATCGCCGAGCACGTCTTCACGGTTTCCTCGGCCGACTTCATGGCGATCTACGCCGCCAACAATCTCTTTCGCGGCATCGAGAAATTCTCCAACTCCGGCGGCGCGCTGCTCGGCGGCATCATCGCCAATTCGATCAACACCGATTTCCAGCGCGAGATCATCGAGGATTTTGCTGCGCGCACCTCGACGCCGATCGTCCAGTTCGTGCCGCGCTCGCTGACCGTCACGCAGGCCGAACTGTCCGGCAAGACCACAATAGAGGCGGCGCCGGACTCTAAACAGGCCGACGTCTACCGGGCGCTCGCCCGTCATATCGCCAAGCACGAAGCCTCAAAGACGCCGACGCCGCTCAGTCCGACAGAACTTCGGGAATGGTCGGCGCGCTGGGCCCAACACATCGTGCGACTCGAACGGGACGAACGCGACGAGCGTCCACGCGTTGTCGCCTAGGAGGCTTTGAAACGACTCCCCTGCGTGCCGAGCGGTCTGTTCTTCATGTTTCTAGCCCGTTTCGATTGTGAGACACGAAAGGGAACCATGTGGGCCGAGACTATCCGAGAGATGTCCGACGGTTCGCATTCGCCTTAGGAGACCAGGCAGCATATTATCGCGTTCGTGCAGTGGGGACGGAATCTCGATGCTCCTTTCGAGGAATTGAGACGTCTGATCGATCAGGTCTTCACCCATCGCTCCCTCGCGCCACTCCTTTCTACAGGCTATGAGCACAAACTATGAGCGACAACCTTGACCCAAATGACTGGGAGGCGTTTCGGGCCTCCAGTCACCGGGCGCTCGAGCACATGATCGATTTTCTTCAAGGCGCACGCGAGCAGCCGGTTTGGCGAAACACTCCGCCGAGGGTGCGTCAGCGCTTTCAATCGCTTCTTCCGCGACAGCCGCGCGAATTTGATGATGTGCTTGAAGACTTCGAAACGAACATCAAGCCCTACGCTGTCGGAAACACCCACCCGCTGTTCATGGGCTGGGTGCATGGAGCGGGAACGCCGGTCGGCATGGTCGCTGAAATGCTCGCCGCTGGGCTCAACGCCAACTGCGGAGGGCGCAATCACGTCGGAATCGAAGTCGAGCGCCAGATCACGCGATGGGCCGCCGAACTGCTCGGATTTCCTCAAAGCTCGACAGGCGTCTTCGTGACGGGCTCCTCGGCCGCCAATTTTCTTGGCCTCTTGGTCGCGCGCGACGCCGCGCTAGGACATGAAGTCCGTGGCTCAGGCCTTTTCGCGTCAGGCAAGCAACTCGTCGCCTACACCTCTGTTCATGCGCACGGATGCGTCACTCAGGCCATGGAACTCGCCGGGGCGGGGTCGGCGCATCTGAGACCGATCCCCGCCGACTCCGCTGGGCGGATTCGTACTGATTTGTTGCAGGCCGCAATAGACAGGGATCTTGCTGCCAAACTGTCACCTTTTCTCATCGTGGGGACCGCTGGTACCGTCGACACGGGGGCGATCGATCCTCTGCAAAGCCTCGCTCAGATCGCAAGAGAATATGGTCTCCGGTTTCATGTCGACGGGGCGTTCGGCGCGCTGGCGGCTCTAAGCGCGGCCCTAAAGCCCCGGCTCGCGGGCATTGAACTCGCCGATTCGATTGCCCTCGACTTTCACAAATGGGCGCACGTCCCCTACGATGCCGGGTTCCTTTTGGTGCGCGACGGCGAAATGCATCGCGGAACATTCGCGAGCGCCGCTGCCTATCTCCAGCGCGCTCCGCGGGGCCTTGCCGCTGGTGACGTCTGGCCCTGCGATCTCGGTCCTGATTTGTCTCGCGGATTTCGCGCGCTGAAAACCTGGTTCACGTTCCAGGTCCATGGAGCCGACAGATTGGGCGCCGCCATCGAGGCGTCCTGCGATAACGCCTGCTACCTTGCAGACTCGCTCTCCCGTTCCAAGATCTTCGAACTTCGCGCTCCCGTAAGCCTCAATATCGTTTGCTTCGCGCTCAAGGCCGGCTGGCCCGATCAGGCCAATCAAGCGATCGTCATCGATCTGCAAGAGCGCGGCCTGGCCGCTCCTTCGATGACAAATGTGTTGGGACGCCCCGTCATACGCGCGGCAATCGTCAATCACCGAACGACGAAAGCCGACATCGATCTTTTCGCGGTGGCTCTTCACGAGGCAGCTGGAAGACTCAGACCCGACAGTTGGTCATAGGCCCGACGAGTTGAGAACCGGGTCGCTCGATTTCAACGCCACAGCACAACTCAGAACTGACGTCTCCCAACGAGGTCGCACGCGCGAAACTACTGCGATTGGCCGAAAGGAGAATGATCGGTCTCTCGCCCGAGAACGAAGTTTCGGACATTTGCTGTGCTAGTCTCGCGCGTCTGGAAAAAGGCCGTTCTGGTCTTGCCAACCTCGTCCGCCCAGCGCGCCACGCAGCGGCATTCGCCTTAGGCGGGTCCGCGAGTTCAATCGTCAGACCGATTCACAGCGGGGCCTTGTAGCCTTCTTGCCTGGAGGTCAATTTGGGAATATAGATATAAATTCGATGGACTAAGGGAATTTAGAGGCTGCACATGACCCGCTGGTACGAAGACAATTCGCTTTCAATCGGTCACACGCCGCTCATCCGCCTCAACCGCGTCACCGAGGGCGCGGCTGCGACGGTTCTGGCCAAGATCGAGGGACGCAACCCCGCCTATTCGGTCAAGGACCGCATCGGCACGGCGTTGATCGCAGACGCCGAAGAGCGCGGCCTGCTCGGCCCGGGCAAGGAAATCGTCGAGCCGACCTCGGGCAACACCGGCATCGCGCTTGCCTATGTCGCCGCCGCGCGCGGCTATCCGCTTACCTTGACCATGCCCGAGACGATGAGCATCGAGCGACGTAAGTTACTGATCGCTTACGGCGCCAAGCTCGTCCTCACTGAGGGGCCGAAGGGCATGAACGGCGCCGTCGCCAAGGCGGAGGAGATCGCCGCCTCCGATTCCAAGCGCTACGTCCTGCTGCAGCAGTTCAAGAACCCGGCCAATCCTGCCATTCACGAGAAGACGACCGGCCCGGAAATCTGGGACGACACCGACGGCAAGGTCGACATCGTCGTCTCCGGCGTCGGCACTGGGGGCACGATCACCGGCGTCTCGCGCTATATCAAGCGGACCAAGGGCAAGGCGATCGCCTCGGTCGCTGTCGAGCCGGCGGCGAGCCCGATCTTGACGCAAAAGCTCGCCGGCGAGCCGCTGAAGCCCGGGCCGCACAAGATCCAGGGCATCGGCGCCGGCTTCGTGCCCGGCGTGCTCGACCTGTCGCTGGTCGACGCGGTCGAACAGGTCAGCAATGAGGAAGCCGTCCTCTACGCACGCCGTCTCACCGCCCAGGAGGGTATTCTCTCGGGCATTTCGAGCGGCGCCGCCGTCGCCGTCGCCGTGCGTCTCGCCAAGCGGCCCGAGAACGCCGGCAAGACGATTGTCGTCATCCTGCCCGACTCCGGCGAGCGGTACCTCAGCACGGTGTTGTTCGAAGGCGTGTTCGACGCCACGGGGCTGGCTGCTTGAGCGCTCAGACTGACGAATGGGCTAACGACGACGATCAATTCAAGGTCTCGGACGTCGTCGACCAGTTGCGACGCCTGCGCGCCGCATCGCAGCGGCGACGCTATCGCGGCGCGACGCCGCAACTGCCGTCGCGCGAAGCGACGATCGAAGTCGTCGACGCCGTCGTCCAGGCACTCTATCCGCGCCATTTCGGGCCGCAAGGTCTGAGCGCGCGGGAGGTCGACACGTTCGTCGCCCGCTCGCTGGGCGGCGCGCTGCCGATGCTTGAGCGCCAGATCGCGCTCGAGCTGGCGCTCGGCGCCGAAGGCGTCGGCGCAGCCGACGGCGATCCCGCCAGGGCCGGGGAGATCGTCGCCGAATTCGCCGCTTCGCTGCCGCACGTGCGCGCGCTGGTCGACACTGACGTCCGCGCGGGGCTCGACGGCGATCCTTCGGCGGCGAGCGTCGACGAAATCATCTTCAGCTTTCCCGGCGCGGCGGCGGTCCTGCGTCACCGCATCGCCCACCGCCTCTACGGTTCCGGCGCGCCGATGCTGGCGCGCATCGTCGCCGAAGACGCGCACTCGCGCACCGGCATCGACATTCACCCCGGCGCCGAGATCGGCGAACGGTTCTTCATCGACCACGGCACCGGCGTGGTGATCGGCGAGACCGCGATCGTCGGCCGCAACGTCCGCATCTACCAGGCGGTCACCCTCGGCGCGGTTCGGTTCGAGACCGACGAGAAGACCGGCGGCCTGCGCAAGAATTACCCCCGTCATCCGATCGTCGAGGACGACGTCGTCATCTACGCCGGCGCAACGCTTCTCGGACGCATCGTCATCGGCAAGGGATCGACGATCGGCGGCAACGTCTGGCTCACGCACAGCGTGCCGCCCGGCAGCCGGGTGACGCAGGCCAAAGCCCGTCAGGAGTCGTTCATCGGTGGGGATGGGATTTGAACGGGCGCCGCCACTTGCGATCCGCATGCGGCGTCGCGTCGTCCGGCGGACCGAACCGAGAATTCAATTACAAAAGGGGCAACAGGTATGGCTGATGAAGTTGAAACCCGCAGGACGCTGAGCGAAGGGGCGGCGCGCCAGCTCGCCAACGCGACCAAGACGCGCGCGCAATGGGGCGGCATCTCACCGCGCTGGCTGGTCAACTTCCTCGCTTGGACGCCGGTCGAAGCGGGCATCTTCCGCCTCAACCGCGTCAAGGAGAAAGAGGTTCCCACGGCTGACGTCGAGTGCAGCCCGCCGCGCGATCGCAATCCGGATCTGCCGGAGACCTTCGTCGACTACGATCCGAACCCGCGCGAATATTTCCTCAAGGCGGTCACCACCGTTCTCGATGTGCAGACGCGCGTCTCCGACCTCTACAGCCAGCCGTTCGATCAGGTTCAGGAACAGCTCCGCCTGCTGATCGAGCGGGTGAAAGAGCGTCAGGAAGGCGAGCTGATCAACAATGCCGAATACGGCTTGCTGGCGAGCGCCGCGCCGTCGCAGCGCATCAAGACCCGCAAGGGCCCGCCGACCCCCGACGATCTCGACGAGCTGCTGACCAAGGTATGGAAGGAGCCGGGCTTCTTCCTCGCCCACCCGCGCGCCATCGCCGCATTCGGCCGCGAGTGTACGCGCCGCGGCGTGCCGCCGCCGACCGTCAACCTGTTCGGCGCGCAGTTCATCACCTGGCGCGGCATACCGCTGGTGCCCTCCGACAAGATCCAGATCAAAGCCGGCGCGAAAGGGAGCGAGAAGACCTCGATCCTGCTGGTGCGCACCGGCGAGAAGAAGCAGGGCGTGGTCGGGCTGTTCCAGCCGGGCGTTCCCGGTGAGATCGCGCCGAGCCTGTCGGTTCGCTTTATGGGCATCGACCGCAAGGCGATCGCCTCCTACCTGATCTCGCTCTACTGCTCGCTCGCCGTGCTGACCGAAGACGCGGTGGCGGTGCTCGACGACGTCGAGATCGGCCGCTATCCGGAATACACACATGCCTACGCCTGACGCGGGCTCCGCGGGCCTCGCCGGTGCGGCCGATCCGCAGGCGCCTGGTGGTTCGTTTCTGCCTGATGTCGCGATCATCGAGCGGCTGGCCAACGCCATCTTCAAGGGCGTGACGGGCGGCGCGCCGCTCGGCCAGCCGGCGATCCCGACCTCGGCGCCTGCGCCGTGGTCGCCGCCGTCGCCGCCGACGGCAAGCACGTTTGGACAGGTCGTTCCGGTCCAGCCGCCGTTCGGCGTCATCGATCCGCCGGTGAGCTCGCTGCCGGCCTCAGCGCCGGCGCGCTCGTTCGGCGGGGCTTCCGCCGGCTCGGCGTCGCCGGCGACGACGCAGGCGGGACACGTTGGACCGCCCGCCGCCGGGCAGACGCTGGTGACGCGGCCGCGCGTCGATCCGACGACCGCTATCGACTCGCCGGTCAGCGAAGCCTCGTCTTCGCCGTTCGCCGCCGAGATCGACTACCGCGCCGCGCTGGCGACGCTGCGCGCCGGCCTCCCCGGCCATCATCCGCTGTCGCTGCCCGAATCCGCCGCGCCGCCGCGCGCCTGGAGCGAGGCGAGATCGCCAGCGGCCGCGCCCGACGCCGACCTTCCCGACGTCGCCGCAACGCCCGCCGCGCCGACGGCGCTCGCCCCGGCGACGCAGGCGATCGCGCCGCAGCTCGCCGACGCCGGCGCCGGCCCGCGCGTTTTCGACGCCGCCTCGATCCGCAACGATTTCCCGATCCTGCAAGAGAAGGTCCATGGCCATCGGCTGATCTGGCTCGACAACGGCGCAACGACGCAGAAGCCGCAGGCGGTGATCGATCGCCTGGCGTTGTACTACGCGCACGAGAATTCCAACGTCCATCGCGGCGCGCACACGCTCGCTGCCCGCTCGACCGACGCCTACGAGGCGGCGCGCGACAAGGTTCGCCGCTTCGTCAACGCGTCATCGACTAAAGAGATCGTGTTCGTGCGCGGCGCGACCGAGGGGATCAATCTCGTTGCGCAAAGCTGGGGCCGTCGCAATGTGCGCGAGGGCGACGAAATCGTCGTCACCTGGCTCGAGCACCACGCCAATATCGTCCCCTGGCAGCAACTCTGCGCCGTAACCGGCGCCAAGCTCAGGGTCGCGCCGGTTGACGACCGCGGCGACGTCAAGCTCGACGAATACGAAAAGCTGCTTGGCCCGCGCACCCGCATCGTCGCGCTGACGTCGGTCTCCAATGCGCTCGGCACGGTGACGCCAGCGGCAGAAATGATCGCTATGGCCCACCGCCACGGCGCGCTGGCGCTGGTCGACGGCGCCCAGTCGGTCTCGCACCGCCGCACCGATGTCCAGGCGCTCGACGCCGACTTCTTCGTCTTCTCCGGCCACAAGATGTTCGCGCCAACCGGGATCGGCGTCGTCTACGGCAAGCAGGCGATCCTCGACGCGACGCCGCCGTGGCAGGGCGGCGGCAACATGATCGCCGACGTGACCTTCGAACGCACCCTCTACCAGGCGGCGCCGCAGCGGTTCGAGGCCGGCACCGGCAACATCGCCGACGCCGTCGGCCTCGGCGCGGCGATCGACTATATCGAGCGCATCGGCCTGACGGCGATCGAGCGCCACGAGCACGACCTCATCGTGCACGGTCGCCGGGCTCGCCGACGTTCCCGGCGTGCGTCTGATCGGCGCGCCGCGCGAGCGCGCCGGCGTCGTGTCGTTTCTGCTCGACGGCCAACGGGCTGAAGACGTGGGGAAGGCGCTCGACGCGGAAGGCATCGCGGTGCGGGCGGGCCATCATTGCGCCCAGCCGATCCTGCGCCGCTTCGGCGTCGAGGCGACGGTCCGGCCGTCGTTCGCGCTCTACAACACGCTCGAGGACGTCGAGGCGCTGCTCGCCGCGGTGCGTCGCATCGCCCCGTGCCGCGCCTCGACGTCCTCGAGCGTGTTGTAGAGCGCGAACGACGGCCGGGACCCTCGCCTCGACGCCGAAGCGGCGCAGGATCGGCTGGGCGCAATGATGGCCGGCCGCACCGCGATGCCTTCCGCGTGAGCGCCTTCCCCCACGTCTTCAGCCCGTTGGCCGTCGAGCAGAAACGACACGACGCCGGCGCGCTCGCGCGGCGCGCCGATCAGACGCACGCCGGGAACGTCGGCGAGCCCGGCGACCGTGCATTCGATGAGGTCGTGCTCGTGGCGCTCGATCGCCGTCAGGCCGATGCGCTCGATATAGTCGATCGCCGCGCCGAGGCCGACGGCGTCGGCGATGTTGCCGGTGCCGGCCTCGAACCGCTCCGGCGCCGCCTGGTAGAGGGTGCGCTCGAAGGTCACGTCGGCGATCATGTCGCCGCCGCCCTGCCAGGGCGGCATCGCATCCAGAATGGCCTGCTTGCCGTAGACGACGCCGATGCCGGTCGGCGCGAACATCTTGTGGCCGGAGAAGACCAAGAAGTCGGCGTCGAGCGCCTGGACGTCGGTGCGGCGGTGCGACACCGACTGGGCGCCGTCGACCAGCGCCAGCGCGCCGTGGCGTGGGCCATGGCGATCATTTCCGCCGCCGGATTCACCGTGCCGAGCGCATTGGAGACCGAGGTCAGCGCGACGATGCGGGTGCGCGGGCCGAGCAGCTTTTCGTATTCGTCGAGCTTGACGTCGCCGCTGTCGTCGACCGGCGCGACCTTCAACTTCGCGCCTGTTATTGCGCAGAGCTCTGCCAGGGGACGATGTTGGCGTGGTGCTCGACCAGGTGACGACGATTTCATCGCCCTCGCGCACGTTGCGCCGGCCCCAGCTTTGCGCGACGAGATTGATCCCCTCGGTCGCGCCGCGCACGAATACGATCTCTTTCGTCGATGACGCGTTGACGAAGCGGCGAACCTTGTCGCGCGCAGCCTCGTAGGCGTCGGTCGAACGGGCAGCGAGCGTGTGTGCGCCGCGATGGACGTTGGAATTCTCGTGCGCGTAGTACAACGCCAGGCGATCGATCACGGCCTGCGGCTTCTTCGTCGTTGCGCCGTTGTCGAGCCAAGATCAGCCGATGGCCATGGACCTTCTCTTGCAGGATCGGGAAATCGTTGCGGATCGAGGCAGCATCGAAAACGCGCGGGCCGGGCCCGGCGGTTCGGCGAGCTGCGGCGCGATCGCCTGCGTCGCCGGGGCGAGCGCCGTCGGCGCGGCGGGCGTTGCGGCGACGCCGCTTTGTTCGGCGTCGGGCGCGGCCGCTGGCGATCTCGCCTCGCTCCAGGCGCGCGGCAGCGTTTTTCGGGCAGCGACGCGGATGGTTTTTGGGTTTTTCGGCGCGCAGCGTCGCGAGCGCGGCGCGGCAGACATGTGGCCTTCGAACGGCGAAGACGAGGCTTCGCTGACCGGCGAGTCGATAGCGGTCGTCGGATCGACGAGCGATACA
>CAVWKL010000143.1:0-9531 GCA_963755075.1 uncultured Alphaproteobacteria bacterium | reverse complement strand
GTATGCCCTGCTGCTCGACCATTACGTATTGCTCCTTGCGGAAGGACGCGCTCGCGGCGGCCGCCGAAATGATTCTGGCGATCGAGCAAAGAGCGCGCGACGGAGACGAACTCGTCGCCACCGTCGGGCGGTTCGACGTCGAGCCCGGCGCCATCAACGTCATTCCCGGCGTGGCGCGCTTCTCCATCGACATTCGCGCCCCGCGCGACGAGCCCCGCCGGCGCGCCGTCGCCGAGATCGCAACGGCGCTCGATGCGATCGCGGCGCGGCGCGGCGTCGCCTTGACGCTGGCGCAGACCCACGAAGCGGGGGCTTACGTCTGCCACCCCAAGGTCGTCGCCGGTCTGACGGCGGCGCTCGAAGCGGTCGGCCAGAAGCCGCGGCTGCTGCCCTCGGGCGCGGGCCACGATACGATGATCATGGGACAGCTCTGCCCCGCCGGCATGCTGTTCGTGCGTTGCAAGGGCGGTGTCAGCCACAATCCGCTGGAGTCTATCGCCTCGGAGGATTGCGAGATCGCGCTGGCCGCGCTGTTGCGCTTTGTCAGGGATTTTCGCGCGGGGTAGAGAGCGCTCAGCCCTGCAGCGCCGGCCAGGCGAGATCGGCCGACGCGATCGCCTGGGGGCTCGCCGGCCAGCCAACCTTCAGCGCCGGATCGTCGTAGCGGACGCCGCGGGCGTGGCCAGGCGTGTGGAGACGGTCGATCTGATAGAGCACATCGGTTGAGTCCTCGAGGGTGAGAAAGCCGTGCGCGCAGCCTTCGGGGATGAGCAGCGCCGCGCCATTTTCGGCGCTCAAGATCGCCGCCGTCCAGCGGCGATAGGCCGGGCTTTCTGGCCGGAGATCGACGGCGACGTCGAAGACGCTGCCCCGCACGACGCGCACGATCTTGGCCTCGGCGAAAGGCGCTGCCTGAAAGTGCAGGCCGCGCAGCGTGTGCGCGGCGTGATTGCGCGACAGGCTCGTCTGCACGGGCGCGAAGGCGCAACCCGCGGCTGCAAATTCCTCCGGGCAATAGAGCCGCGCGAAGAAACCGCGCGCGTCGGCGATCGGCTCGGGAATGATGCGCACGACGCCCGGCAGTTCGGTCCGTTCAAACTTCACGGCGCAAGCACCCTCGTCTGCGGCACGGCGACGACGAAGCGCCCGCCCCATTGCGCGATGAACGCCATATCCCGCCTGATCTCGTCGATGAGGTTCCACGGCAGCACGACGAGATAGTCGGGCCTGATCTCGCCGATCCGTTCGGGCGCGAGAATCGGGATGTGGCTGCCGGGCAACAGCTTGCCTTGCTTGGCCGCGCTGCGGTCGAAGACGCAGACGATATCCGACTTGCCGACGCCGCAGACGGCGAGGAACGTGTTGCCCTTGGCGGCGGCGCCATAGGCGGCGACCCTCTTGCCCTCGGCGCGCGCCTTGGCGAGAAACGCCAGGAAGGCGTGCTTGACCGCTTCGACGCGCGGGGCGAAGCCGCGATAGGCGCCGAGCGCGTCGAGGCCGGCGTCATGCTCCTTGGCGCGCAGCGCGGCGAGGCGCGCGCTCTCCGGATGCGAGGCGTCGGTCCGGCAGGCGAAGAGACGCAGCGATCCGCCGTGCGTGGGGATCTCCTCGACGTCGAAGGCGCGCAAGCCAGTCGCGGCGAAGATTTTTTCGACCGCCACCAGCGAGAGGTAGGAGAAATGCTCGTGGTAGATGGTGTCGAACTGCGTCTCGCCGATGAGATTGAGGAGGTGGGGGAACTCGAACGTCGCCACGCCGTCGGGCTTGAGAAGAATCGCAAACCCGGCGACGAAGTCGCGGATGTCGGGCACGTGGGCGAGGACATTGTTGGCCGCGACGAGGTCGGCGCGCATCCCCTGCGTCGCGAGCCGCTCGGCCGTCGCACGGCCGAAAAAGGCGATCTCCGTCGGCACGCCCTTGGCGGTCGCCGTCGCCGCCACGTTCGCCGCCGGCTCGATCCCGAGCGTCGGGATTCCCGCTGCGATGAAATGCTGCAAGAGATAGCCGTCGTTGGAGGCGATCTCGACGACGAGCGCGCGGGCAGTCAGACGTAGGCGCGCGATCATCGCCTCGGCGTAACGGCGCGCATGCTCGACCCAGGACGCAGAGACCGAGGAGAAATAGGCGTAGTCGGAAAAGATCGCTTCGGCGCTGACCGGTTCGTCCACCTGGACGAGAAAGCATTCGCCGCAGACGCGCGCGCGCAGGGGATAGCGCCGGTCGCGGCCCGCCGCGATGTCGGCCTTGCTGACGTAGCTGTTGGCGAGCGGCGTCTCGCCGAGATCGACGAAGGTGGTGGTCAACGGCGCGCCGCAGAAGCGGCAGCGGGGCGGAGCGGACGCGAGGGTCATCGGCGTCTCATGACGATGCGGCTGGCGTAGGCAACGCGCCATAGGCTTCGATCTGGGCGAGGCTGACGTCGCGCGGGTCCTCGCCGAGGCGGACGCGCCGGTGCCAGTCGGCGGTCCAGCGCACCGCCGCGGCGCTCGGCAAGCGGTTGCGCCAGCCCAGTTCGCTCTGCGCTCGGCGTGCGTCGATGACAAGACGGCGCATTTCGATTGGGTCCCCAAGCGGCGCCGTGTCGAACTCCGGCGGCGCGCCGAGCGCTTCGAGCATCGCGCGGGTAAGCTCGGCGACGGTGACCGGGCTCGCCGGATCGGGGCCGAAGTTCAGCGCGCGCGGGATCGCGCGGCCGGCGGCTTCGACGTAGAGAAAATAGCCGGCGAGGCAGTCGAGCGCGTGCTGCCAGGGCCGCGTCGCCTCCGGCATGCGCAGGAGGGGACGCTCGCCGCGAGCCCAGGCGCGCACGATGTCGGGAACGATGCGATCCTCGGCGGCGTCGCCGCCGCCGATGACGTTGCCCCCGCGCGCGGTGACCAGCGCAACGCCGCTCGGGCGAAAATAGGTCTCGGCGTAAGCGCGCGCGATCATCTCCGTCGCCGCCTTGGAGGCGGAGTAGGGATCCTTGCCGCCGAGCGGGGCGTCTTCTTGAAAAGCCTCGCCGCGCTCGCGATTGTCGTAGACCTTGTCGGAGGTGACGATCAGGATCCGCTCGATGCGCTTGGCGGCGCGCAACGCCTCCAGGAGATGCGCCGTCCCCATCGCGTTGACGGCGAAGGTTGCGACCGGCTCGGCGATGGCGCGGCGCACGATCGGCTGCGCGGCGAAATGCAGGACGATTTCCGGGTCGGCGGCGACGACGGCGGCGCGCACCGCCTCGGGCGCGCGCAAATCGCCGAGGCGCGAGTCGAGGTCGCGCCCGACGTCGGCGAGGTCGAACAGGGCCGGGGCCGCCTCGGGGGGCAGCGCAAAGCCGGTCGTGACCGCGCCGAGCCTTTTCAGCCACAGCGCCGCCCAACTCCCCTTGAATCCGGTATGGCCGGTGAGCAGCACCCGGCGCCCGCGCCAGAAGTCTGCGTGCGGCAGCGGCGCGGTCACGCCCAGACTTTCCACGGCGCGCGCCCGGAGGCCCAATGCTCCTCGAGTTGGTTCTTGTCGCGCAACGTGTCCATTGGCTGCCAGAATCCCTTATGCCGGTAGGCCATCAATTCGCCTTGAGCGGCGAGCCTCTCCAAGGGGTCGCTTTCCCAAGCCGTATCGTCGCCGGCGATGACGTCGATGACCGACGCGTCGAGCACGAAAAAGCCGCCGTTGATGAGGCCCAGATCGCCGGGAGGCTTCTCGACGAAGCGCTCGACGCGGTCGCCGTCGAGCGAGACCGCGCCGTAACGGCCGGGCGGCGTGACTGCGGTCAGCGTCGCCTTGCGCCCGTGGCTGCGGTGGAAGGCGATCGAGGCGGCGATGTCGATGTCGGCGAGGCCGTCGCCGTAGGTGAAGCAGAACGGCGCGTCGGCGTCGAGATAGCGCGCCACGCGCCTCAACCGGCCGCCGGTCTGCGTCGCCTCGCCGGTGTCGACGAGCGTGATCCGCCAGGGATCCGCGTGGGTGTTGTGGAAAGTGGTGCGATTGGTTCTGGCGTCGATGGTGACGTCGGAAGCGTGCAGGAAGTAATTGGAGAAATACTCCTTGATCATATAGCCCTTGTAGCCGAGGCAGACGACGAAGTCCTCGATGCCGTGATGGGCGTAGATTTTCATCACATGCCACAGGATCGGCATTCCGCCGATCTCGACCATCGGCTTCGGCCGGAGGTGAGATTCCTCGGATATGCGGGTGCCGAGCCCCCCCGCCAGAATGACCGCTTTCATACCGCCGCCGGTTCGTGATTTGCCGGCAGGGGCTTAGCAAGTTATGCCGGCGGACGGAAGGGCGATGGGACGCGCCGGCCAGGCGGGAAGGAAAGCCCCATCGGCGCAATCGCGACCGAGCGCGGGTGTTGACAAGGCGAATGACTATGACGCCATAGGACGGCGCACGCGGAGCCGAATATTCTGGCCGAAGGGGATTGAATGGCGAAACGACCCCACAAGTGGGCCTTCTTCATCGACGTCGTCGGCGGCTGCAATCTGCGCTGTCCGTCCTGTCCCGTCGGCAACTCGTCGGACAAAACAACGCCGCACGGTCTCATGGCCCCCGAGCTTCTCGACCGGATTTGCGCCAAGGCGGTGCGGGAGTTTGGCGACCCGAGCGTGTATCTGTTCAAATGGGCGGAGCCGTTCCTGCATCCCCGGCTCGACGAAATGATCGGGACTGTCAAGCGCCACGGACTCGCGGTAGAGGTCAGCTCAAACGGCAATATATCGCGAAACGTCGAAGCAGTTGTGGCTGCTGAGCCGAGAGCTATAATTATAACCGTTTCCGGGTTTCAGCAGGAAAACTACGGAAAAACGCATAAGCGTGGCGACATTGAGCGCGTGAAGGCGACGATGACTAGTCTTGGAGAGTCGAAAAGGCGATTGCGTGTCCGGACCAAATTGATCGTGAGGTTCCTTCGCTATCTCGGCAATCACGAGGACGAGGCGCGTATGAAGACCTTTGCCGAGGGGCTCGGGTTCGAATTCAGCGCGGTCTGGGCTTATTTGATGCCGGCGGAGAAAGCGGTCGCATTGGGCCAGGGCGGGCTCGGCGACGACCACCTAAGCGACGAGGACCGCAATGTGATCGGGCGATTCGCGCTCGATTCGGTCGAGGCGATCGAAATCGCGAAAAAGCACAGGGACAGACCTTGCCGGCTGCTCGAACGCTCAATCGCGCTCACCCACACTGGCGACGTCGTGCTGTGCTGCGAGACTTATAACGTGAACCGGTTTTCGATAGGCAGCTTCCTCGACCTATCCGGCGAGGCAATCCAGAAGCGCCGCGAGCAACATGATTTTTGCGGCGCATGCACAACGCAAGGGGTGCATGTCCTCGCCGGTCTTGACTCCCCCGAGTTCGATGCGGCTGCGATTGCGCGCATTAGCAAACATTATCCCGAGATCGACGTGAAACGCTTCGACGCCCCTAAACAAACGGCCTTTCAGCGCGCGCTGCGTCACGCCAGCCGGTTGATCCGCATAGCGAATTAAGTCGACGGGCTTGGTCCCGCCGAGGTCGGAGTGGCACATCTCCCCGTGCGCATTTTGTCGCCTTGCCTCTGCCACACTAACGCATTATCCGCGGGCCAGCTTGAGTCGGATATCGCTGCGCTTGCCTTGCCGCTGGCCGCCGCATACACCTTCCGCATGCCACAGGTGTATGCGGCGAGGGGGAAGTTTTATGGTTCCCATCACGATCGGCGTCATCGTCTATAACGGCGCCGATCTCATCGACGAAAGCCTCGCATGCCTCGCGCGCCAATCGTTCCGCGATTTCAAGGTGCTGATCTTTGACAACGCCTCGACGGACGGCACCAGCGAAATTGCAGCGGCTTGGGCGGCGCGCGATACGAGATTCCACCACGTCCGCCATCCCAAAAACCTCGGCGCTACCGCTAATTATCGTAATGTCCTGCTCGCCGCCGAGAGCCCGTGGTTCCTCTGGCGCGCCGACGACGATCTGAGCGCCGACGACTACGTCGAAACGCTTTACCAGCTGGCGACCACTTCGCCGGGCTGCAAACTCGCGGTCTCGACCATCCTCTCCCACGACCTCGACGGCGGACGACGACGGTTGACCCCGCCGCCTGATGTCGCCGATCCTATGAGCGTCGCCGGACGCGTGCGCTTTCTGCTCGGCTGCCATCCCAGCTGGTTCTACGGCCTGTGGGACCGCGAAACGATCGCCAACGCGTTCCTGCCGGTTTGCGAGCACTATCCTTTCGCCTTTGCCTCCGACCATTTGACGCTCTATGGGCCGATCATCGACGGCGTCGTCCGAGCCACTGCGAAAACCGAGTTCATCCAACGCACGCGCCGCACCGCGGCGACGCCGCGCCGCCAGACCCGGACGCCGTTCTCGATGATGGTGGAAGCGCGTCGCGCCTTCCGCGGCGAATTGCGCCGCATGCGCTCGGAGCGGCATTTGTCGGCGCCGTTGCGTGCCGCGCTCTTGGCCAGCGAACCGCTTTATCTCGCCCACACGCTGCCCACGTTGATGAAGATGGCGCGCACAAAAGCGCGTGAACTGCTCGGGATTGCAGGGCCGGGCGGGGTCGGCCGCCACTTCGAACGGAGCGGCTGATCGCCGCGCCGCGAGGCCGCGACTAGGCAAGCAACGGATTAGATCCTATTGGGTGGCCGGCGGCCTTGAGACTCGCCCATCCCCGATGTGATGGGCCAGAATGGATCCGAGCCTTCCCCCTAACGAGCGGAGCCCGTTCGAACATGTCCGACTTTGAGGAATTCGTGCGGCAACGCGCGGCGTCGGTCGAGGGTCTGAGCCGCGACCACGATCTGCGGCGCCGCGCGACCGATTTTGTCCGCGACGTCGGCAAGCGGCGCTATGTCTACAATTTCGATTGGCTCGGCCTGCCCATCATCCAATTCCCGCAAGACATCGTCGCCATTCAGGAACTCATATGGCGCATCAAGCCGAGGGCCATCGTCGAGACCGGCGTGGCGCGCGGCGGGTCTTTGGCGCTTTCCGCCTCGATCTTGCAGCTCCTCGGAAATGACGGCGTCGTCGTCGGGGTCGAGCTCGAGTTGCGCCCTCACAACCGCAAAGCGATCACCGACCACCCGCTGTCGCAGCGAATTCGGATCGTCGACGGGTCTTCGACGTCGCCGGAGACGTTCGCGCGCGTTCGAACGCTCGTTGCCGACAGAGCGCCGGTGTTGGTGTTTCTCGACGCCAACCACACCCATGAGCACGTGCTCGCCGAGTTGCGTCATTATTCGCAGTTGGTGGCGAAAAATTCCTACATCGTCGTTTTTGACACCATCGTCGATGAGCTGCCGGCCGGTTACTTCGCCGATCGCCCTTGGGGACCCGGCAACAATCCGAGAACGGCGGTGCAAGCCTTTCTCTCGGAGACCGACCGCTTCGTCGTCGATGGAACGATCGACGGCAAGCTTCTTGTCACTTCAAATCCCGGCGGATATTTGAAGTGCGTCAAGAATCCTTGACGTTGCATCCGCAAATCGCGCGCTCGCGCTCCCCTCGAAAGGACAGGCGGTCTTGTCCAAAGACAACGCGACCCCGGTGCCGCTCTTCAAGCCCCTGCTTGAGCAAGAGGAACTCGACGCCGCACAGGCAGCGCTGAAACTCGGATGGCTCGGTCTGGGAAGCTACGTCAAGGCTTTCGAGGCGGCCCTGGAGGCGATGATTGGCGGCGGACGCCGGGCTGTCGCCGTGTCGACCGGCCATGCCGCGCTTCACCTTGCTCTTCTTCGCATGGGGGTCGGCCCCGGCGACGAAGTCATCACGCCTTCCTTCAACAATTGCGCCGACCTGCAGGCTATCCGAGCCGCAGGCGCCGAGCCGGCGTTCTGCGACGTCGACGACGACAGTCTTTGCATCAACCTCAATTCGGCGGCCCTACTTGTCGGCCCGCGGACCAAAGCGATGATTGTGATGGATTATGCGCTTCGCCTTTGCGATCACGAGAAAGTGGCGGACTTCCAGCGCCGGCACGGCGTGCGCATTCTGCATGACGCCGCGCATTCGTTTGGGTCGCTTTGGCGCGGACGGCCCATGGGCGGCTTTTCCGACATGACGATGTTCAGTTTCGACGCCATCAAGAACATCACGGCCATCGACGGCGGGGCTCTCTTGGTCGACGAAGCCGACGTCACCTGGCTGCAAGAGGCTCGTCTTATCGGCATGGGCCAGTTGACGTTGGCCCTTTACGGCAATGCCCGCGCGCCGAGCTACGATATCGCGCATATCGGGTTTCGATATCATATGGCGAACTTGCATGCCGCCATCGCGCTGGCCCAACTCGGCAAAATTGGCCGGATCGGGCAAACGCGCCGCGAGACGGTGCGGACCTATACGAAGGCGTTCGGCGGCTTGGACGGGCTTCGGATACCCTCGCTCGAATCCGACGACATCGTGCCGTTCCTCTACTATGTCAGAATCGGGGCGACCCGGCGGCGGGACTTTTGCGACCATCTCAGGAGAAAAGGGATCGAGACGGGCAAGCATTGGGAGCCCGGACACAGTTTCTCGTTCTTCCGCGATTGCCGACGCGCCCCGCTGCCCATTACGGAGCGGCTTGCCCCGGAACTCGTGACATTGCCGTTGCACTCGGCGATGGCGGCGGAGGCGATCGAACGCGTCGTCGAGGCGGTGACCTCTTTCTTCGGGCGGCGATAGCGTCCTTGGATTGCCGGCGCGGGCCATCCGGCCCACGCCGAAAACCGTCGCGATTGCGCGACGCTGGCCGTGGAGCCCGCCGGCGTAGTCGACGGAGCACGGCGGTGATAGTCGGAGCTAGAAATGACATTCAGAATATCTGTTGTCGATCTGAATATCTACGACGATAAATGGGTGTCCAAGGAATTGTCTACGCATCGTACGTATAGATCGTCTCTATTGTGGGCGAAGTATGCGTTGAACATCGAAAAACTCTGGCGTATCGAATTACCGCAAGATTCAACCGGTATCACTCTCAATGCGAATGGTCCGGGCGAATTGCTGTTTTACAAGACCGGGACAGAAATAACGATACTATCGTCGCTATTTGAATTTAATGATGAGCTAATCAAGGAAATTGTGTCTTGTATATTTCGACAATTCTGGGCCATTGAATATATTAAATTCCAAGAAATGAAGACGACATCAAATGTTAATCGTGATGATATTTGTATAACAAAAGGAAAGAGGGATTATTATTATATTAACTTGCCAGAAACAGAGAACATATTTAATCAATCTCTTAGGGATAGCGTCAGAACGCGTCTACGTTACAAAGAGAACAAGTTGTTTCGACAGTTTCCACGGGCGTCATTTGTAATGACGAAATGTCTAGATATAAATGAGAATAACATTAGAGATTTGGTGAACATTTACACTAAAAGAAGTAAAATAAAAGGCTATAACCAAAGCTTGACGCCAGAATCTTTGATGAAGTTATTACCGCTTATTCAAAAAGTTGGTTATTTATTTATGCTGAAAAACGATGGAAACACATGCGCTGCGATTCTTTGTCTAACACAGAATCGCACGATGTTTTTACAATATATTACTCACGATCCGCAATACGATAAA
>CAVWKL010000142.1:0-20590 GCA_963755075.1 uncultured Alphaproteobacteria bacterium | reverse complement strand
GCCACAGTGCGTCGCTGTCGGCGTCGCGGCCATAAACGATCTTGAGCAACTGCGCCCAGAGTTGACGTTTTAGTCTCGCCGCGGCGTCGCCTTTCAGCTTCTCCCACAACGCGCGCAGCGCCTTGTCCGCGGCCCGAAAGGCGACCGGTCGGCCCCCAGTTCGATGCGCACGGTCTCAGGGTCGGGCGGCAGCGAGACTTTCAGCGCCAACGCGCCGTCGAGCCAGGCGAGAAACTCACCCGGCTTTTCCGGATCGAGGATCGTTTCCTTAATCGTGACCAGCGCGCCCTGTTCGAGCGCCATCACCACCCACTTTCGCCCATCCGAGGCGATGCCGACGAACGGCTCGCCGGTCTCCGCCTCGCGATTGGCGAGGTAGTCGGGCATCTTGCGCTCGACATCCTTCATTTCGCTGGCGAGGTCGCGCTTGGCCTCGAACACTGTTCGGCCGATCAGCGCGTCGATCCGGCTCTTGACCTCGACGCGCTGCTCGAAACGGATGTCGGCGAGCGCAACGTCGAATTCGGCGACAAGCAGCGCGCGAAAATCCGCCTTGACCGCGTCGTGGTCTCCCGGCTTGGACGCGAGATGGCGGAGGATTTCAAGCGATTCGGGGCGTTGGGTCACGGTGCGAACCTAGGGGCTGCGGGGTCGCGGGGCAATCGGCTCGCGAGGCGCGTCCCCCGTTGCTTATGGCCCTCCGCTTGACATTCTATGCCCTTCGCCGCGAATTCAGCGCTGGCTGGCAAAGGGCTCACGCAGCATGCGCACCTGGATCAAGGACCCGCTCGCCATTTTCGCTGAGGACGCCGCGCGCGGGCTCGTCGTCGAGGATGGGCTCATCGCCGAGGTCGTCGCCAGGGGTCGCCAGCCGGGGGCCCCGGTCGAGGCGGTCTTCGACGCCTCGCGCCACGTCGTGCTTCCCGGCCTCGTCAACGCCCATCACCACTTCTTTCAGACCCTCACCCGCGCTCACCCCGCCGCGATCAACCGGGAACTCTTCCCCTGGTTGACGGCGCTCTATCCGATCTGGGCGCGGCTGAAGCCGCGGCAGTTTCGTCTCGCCGTGCGTCTCGCGCTGACCGAATTGATGCTGTCGGGCTGCACCACGGCGGCCGATCATCACTACCTCTTCCCCCAGGGCCTCGAGAACGCGGTCGACATCGAGGTCGAGGAGGCGCGCGCGCTCGGGCTGCGCATGACGGTGACGCGCGGGGCGATGAATCTCGGCCAGAAGGACGGCGGCCTGCCGCCCGATTCGGTGGTGCAGGACGCCGACGCGATCCTCGCCGACAGCGAGAGGGTGCTGAAGCTCTTCCACGATCCGCGGCCCGGGGCGCAAATCCGCATCGCCCTTGCCCCCTGTTCGCCGTTCTCGATCGACAAGCGGCTGATGAGCGAGACCGCTCGGCTCGCCGAGCGCTACGACTGCCAGTTGCACACGCATCTGTGCGAGACCAAGGACGAGGAGCGCTTCTGCCTCGACGCCTACGGCGTGCGCCCGGTCGATCTCCTGGAGGAGACGGGCTGGCTGTCGAAGCGCGCGTGGCTGGCGCACGGCATTCATTTCAATTCTGAGGAAATTGGTCGATTGGGCCGCGCGGGCGTCGGAATCTGCCATTGCGCCGCTTCCAACATGGTGCTCGCCTCGGGGATTTGTCCGACCCGCGAGTTGGAGGCGGCCGGCGCGCCGGTCGGCCTCGGCGTCGACGGCTCGGCCTCCAACGATTCCTCCAACATGATGGAAGCGCTGCGCCACGCGCTGATGATCGGCCGCCTGCGCTATGGCGCGGCCGCGGTGACCCATCTCGACGTGCTGCGCTGGGCGAGCGAGGGCTCGGCGCGCTGCTTGGGGCGCAACGACATCGGGCGCATCGCGCCGGGCCTTCAGGCCGACCTCGCCCTCTTCACGCTCGACGCGCCGCGCTTCAGCGGCGCCCACGATCCGCTCGCCGCGCTGATCCTGTGCGGGGCGCATCGCGCCGACCGGGTGATGGCGGCGGGCCAATGGCGCGTCGTCGACGGCGCTCCGGTCGGCCTCGACCTCGCCGCGCTGATGGCCGAGCATCGTGCCGCCGCGCGCGAATTCGCGTGAGGTTTCTTGCGGTAGAGGAGACGTGAATGGCGCCGCTCGCGCTGTTGTTTCTCGCCTCGCTATGGGCGGGCGCGCAGAACGCGCTCGCCGGCGGCGGTTCGTTCATCACCCTGCCGACGCTGATGCTCACCGGCATGGACGCGCGCGCCGCCAACATCACCTCGACGATTGCGCTTTTTCCCGCCCAGCTCGTCACCGGCTTCACCGGACGCGCCGAGGCCAGCGGCCCGCCCGGCCTTTCGATGCGGACGCTGTTCGTCGTCAGCTTGGCCGGCGGCGCTTTCGGCGGGGCGATCCTGTTGGCGACGCCGCCGAGCTTCTTCGCCCGCCTCGTGCCCTGGCTGGTGCTGTTTGCAACGGCGCTGTTCGCCTGGGGTAGTTTCTTTCGCAAAGATTCGGAGCTGGGCGAGGGGCGGTTGCCGCCTCGGACCGCCGGCGTCGCGCAATTCTTCATCGCCGTCTACGGCGGCTATTTTGGCGGCGGCATCGGCTTGTTGATGATGGCGGCGCTGACCATGACCGGTCTCGCCGTGCGCGCCGCCGGCGCAACCAAGAACGTGCTCGCCGGGGTGATGAACGCTTCCGCGGTGGCGCTGTTCGTCTTTTCGCCCGACGTGCATTGGCCGCAGGTCGCCCTCACCGCGGCCGGCGCTTCGCTCGGCGGCTGGGCCGGCGCGCTGGCGCTGCGTCGCGTCAACGAAACGGCGCTGCGCGTCGGCGTCGTGGCGATCGGCGCCGCCTTGACGATCGGGCTGTTTTGGAAGGCGCCGTAGCGGGGCGGCGCGGGGATTCTCGGCTCTTTGCCCGCGGCGCGACCGGGCGCGATCCTTGGCCGGCTTCACGGAAACGTGGTTTCCCTTGGCGCGAGAATGGGTCTTTGCCGGTGGGGCGCCCGCGGTCCCCGTCCTCGACGACTGAGGCGATCGCCCGCCCCGGCGCATGTTGGGCGGCGCGTCGCATTGCTGTCGAGATGCCTGATTATCCTGAGAACACGAACGCGATCGATCGAATTCGCCAAGATTGGAGACTGCCGATGGCCGGCGAGACGGTTCCTCAATCCTATGACGGCGCGCAGCGGGCGTTTCACTGGATCATGGCGGCGTTGATTTTTCTCGCCATCGCGATCGGCGTCGTCGTGACATGGCTGCCGGCGCGCACCTCGCCGCGCGTCGAATTGCTGATGTTGCACAAGTCGCTGGGCATGACCGTGCTCGTCCTGGCGGTCTTGCGCGTCGGCTATCGCTTGATGGCCGGCGAGCCGCCCTATGGCGAGACGCTGGCGCCGCTGATGCGCGCCGCCGCGCACGTTGCGCATTTCGCCCTCTACGTCCTGATGATCGCCATGCCGGTCAGCGGCTACATCGATTCGGCGGCGGGCGGCCATGACGTGTCGTGGTTCGGCCTGTTCGCCTGGCCCCTGGTCGCGCCGCGAGACAAAGCGATCGCGCATTGGGGCGCGGAGACGCATTATTGGCTTGCCTGGACCATCGGCGCGGCGCTCGTGCTGCATCTGGGGGCGACCGCCTGGCATCTCTGGATAAAGCGCGACGACATCTTCGCGCGCATGTGGCCCGCTCGCGCCGCGCTCGCCGGCGGAGGCCGGCGGAGTTGAAGCGCCTCCGGGCGTCTATTTCAGGCGCCCTCGCTATGGTAGAATGATCGTGTCGGGAATATTGGAGGCTCCGATGGCGCATGGTTCCACCGCCCGCGTGGTCGGGCTCGGCCGCAACGATCCGCTGTTCGCGCGCATCCGCATCGAAGCGGAAGAGGCGGCGCGCAACGATCCCGCCTTGGCCTCGTTCCTGATGACGGCGATCCTCAACCACGACACGCTCGAAGGCGCGGTTATCCATCGCGTCGCCGAGCGTCTCGATCACAGCGACGCGCCGAGTTCGCTGATCCGCCAGGCCTATGAAGACGTCGTTTCGCGCGACCCCTCGATCGGCGAGGCCTTTCGCGCCGACATCATCGCGGTGGCGGATCGCGATCCCGCCTGCCTGAGGCTGATGGAGCCGCTGCTCTATTTCAAGGGGTTCCACAGTTTGCAGGCCTATCGGCTCAGCCACGCGTTGCTGCGCTCGGGTCGGCGGGATTTCGCGCTCTACGTGCAGAGCCGCGTCTCGGCGGCTTTCGGCGTCGACATCAATCCGGCGGCGCGCATCGGCAAGGGGATCTTTCTCGACCACGCCACGGGCTTGGTCGTCGGCGAGACGACGGTGATCGACGACGAGGTTTCGATCCTCCAGGGGGTTACGCTCGGCGGCACCGGCAAGGAGACCGGCGACCGCCACCCGAAGATCCGCTGGGGCGTGCTGATCGGCGCGGGAGCCAAGATCCTCGGCAACATCGAGGTCGGCCATTGCGCCAGGGTCGCGGCGGGCTCGGTCGTGCTCGCGCCGGTGCCCCACAACAAGACCGTCGCGGGCGTCCCCGCGCGCATCGTCGGCGAGGCCGGTTGCGCCGAGCCGGCGCGCGACATGAACCAGATCCTCGCCGAAAAGGCGATCGACGCCTGATGGCCGGGGATCGCCGCCTGCTTGCGGGCGAGGGGCCTTTCGTGGCAAAGGCTCGCCCCGACCGGTCGATCGAGGCGCGCTGATGGACAAAGAAGAACTCCTCAAATTGCGGGCGCATCTGCGACGCTCGTTTGGCGCGCCGACGCTGAGCGTCGTCCCGAGCTCCGCGGGGCGCGACGCGGCGGACGTGTCGCTCGGCGAGCGCCGGATCGGTTCGATCGCGGTCGACGACGAAGACGGCGACCGCTCGTTCTCGTTCGAGATGAAGAATTCCTGTCGAACGTCCTGTAATTCAGGACTATTTGCGCCGCTTGTTCGAAAATGACAAGCTCAGGGTCGTCGGCCGCTTGAAGAAGACCGATTCGGTCGAACTCGCCAACGGCGACGATTTCCTCGGCGTCGTGTCCGCCGACGATCCCGCCGGGCGGACCTTCACGCTGCAAATGGCCATTCTCGACTTTGATCTCGAGGATCTCTGATCGGCGCTAACGCCGGGCCGCCTCGATCAGGCCCCGCGCGCCCGCCCTGAGCTTGACCCACTCGGCGAGCAGCGCCGCCGAAAAGCGCATCTCGACGTCGAGGTCGCCGAGCCGAAAGTCGTAAACGCAGGTGTTGGGCGTCTTGCGCTCAGGGTCGGGACGCCGGCAGCGAGCGGCGAATTCGCGTCCCTCGGGCGCAACGTAATAGAGTTCGTCGCCTTCGAATGGGCTGCCGTCGACGAACGCGCGCGCGACCAGGCCGCCGGGATGGCTCCACGAATCGTCGCTGAGGAAGCGCAGGTAGAGCTTGGCGGGCCGCTCGGCCGGATCGAGGCTCGAATCGCTGGGTTTGGCGGTGACGAAGACGGTGCGCGCGAAGCGCTCGGGGAGGTCGGTCTGCGCGGTCACGTCGCCGAAGTCGCCGGCGGGCGTGAAATCGGGAAAGAAGGCGACGATCTCCAGCGCGTCCAGCGCGCCGCCCTGGCGCGCGTTCTGTCTGAGATAGGCGTTCTGCAGCGTCAGGCGCTCCGCGCCGAGCGTGACGACGACGAGGCGCGAGGCTTGGGGCTCGCCAAACCGCGGCGCGAAGGCGATCGCCGCGGCGCCCGCCAGGATGAGGGCGCCGAGCCCGATGACCGGCGTCAGGGAGCCGAAACGCAATCTGGGCCTCCAACGTCTTGGCGCGAATCGCTGCGCCCTCGGGATAGGCCATCTCGATGCGCTGCGCTATACCGGGGACTCCAGCCGACGGAGCCCGCCGATGCCCATTTACGCCCTCGCCGAACGCAAGCCCATATTGCCGGCCGCCGGTCGATTCTGGATCGCGCCCAACGCCTGCGTCATCGGCGACGTCGTCCTCGGCGAGGATTGCGGCGTCTGGTTCGGCGCGACCCTGCGCGGAGACAACGAAAGGATTGCGATCGGCGCGCGGACCAATGTCCAGGACGGCGCCACCCTGCACACCGACATGGGCTTTCCCCTCGAGGTCGGCGCGGACTGCACCATCGGCCACGCCGCGATCCTGCATGGATGCGCAATTGGGGAGGGCGCGCTCATCGGCATGGGCGCGGTCGTTCTCAACGGCGCAAAAATCGGCCGGGGCTGCCTCGTCGGCGCCGGCGCGCTGGTCACCGAGGGCAAGGAGTTTCCCGACTGCTGCCTGATCCTCGGTTCGCCGGCGAAAGCGACGCGCACGCTCGACGCGGCCGCGGTCGAGGCCCAGCGCCAATGGGCCGCGCATTATGTCGACAATTGGCGGCGTTTCGCCGCCGGACTTGCCGCGATCGGCTAAGGAAGGAGGCCGGCCCGGGGGCAGGGCCGGCCTCGAGGCGAAGCGGAACTGGGGGACGCGTTCGGCTTCGAAGCGGCGGACTCGGGGGATCCTAACGGCGCTCGACCGCTGTCGCTTCAATCGCGACGCGCCGCGAAATGTTCGTCGTCCCCGATCGCTTGCGCAGGATGACGATAGCGAAATCGAATTGCGGTCACGCAAAGGAATTGCGGAACTTTTGAATGAACCGGAGCCAAATCGGCCAACGCGGCGATCGCAACGGGCGCGGATCGCCGGCGAAAGCGTCAGGGGCTCGCGCCATCCCGCGCGCGGTCGGCGACGGGGGCGCTCAAAGCCTGATGTTTTCGTCGAACATCTCGGCCGGAATGACGCGGTTGAACTCCACCGCGAGGCCGCCGTTGAAATGGCGCACGATCTGCGCCGGCCGCGATCCCAAAGTCACCGGCGCACCGATCGGCGGCGTCGAGTCGACGGCGATCGCCGCCCCCGACCGCGAGACGTCGATGATGCGGACGAGATGCTCGCGCCCGCCCGGCAGGGTCAGGCTCGTATTGCGGATGCGCGGCTCGATGCGTTCGTGCCGCCGATCCTCGGGCAATCCGAGAACTTGGCGATTCGCCAGCCAAGTGAGTTGATCGGCGAGCTTCTCGCGCTTCAGCGGCGGCAATTTCATCTGGATCGCGAATCCGCCGTAGAAATGGCGCGCCACCGTGCCTTCGACGCGGCCGATTTGATTGAGGTAGGCGATGATTCGCTCGCCAATCTCGCCGCTGGCTTCGGCCTCGAAGGCGATGCCGCCGGGCGACATGTCGATGGTCGCGCAGGGGAATTCCTGTCGGTCTTGGCGCATGAACTGCCCGGTCAGGCGCACTTTAACGCGCTGATGACGCCGTTGTTCCTGACGGCTCGGGTCGATTGCGAATGCTGCGGCCGCTCTCACGCCGGCGTACTCCCGGATTCCGCCAAATCGCCCACGAAGACGGGCCTACACTAAATGATTGTTAATCACCCGATGATGCAACCTCACAATTGTAATGCCGGCGCGGTTAACGGACAATTACCCCTGTGACAAAGCGGCGGCGTTCAGCTCTTTTCGACAGATCGCTGAATCACGAAGAGATGGCCGCGACGGTCGAGGCGCGGCGCGCGAGCAAAATCGAGCCCTTCCGCGGGCGGCGCGGGGCGCTCCTCTCGCGCCAGCGCGCGCAGCGTCAACAGCGCCAGCCTCTCGACGCCGAGCAGACCCAACCAGTGCGGCGCGGCGGCGGGCGCGCAACATCCCAAGATGCGCGCATGAGTGTCGCCGTGATGGCGCAGCGGCAACAGCAACATTTCGATATCGATGGGCGCAAAGCCGTGCGGTCTCCCGATCGCGCCGATCAGGAACGGCTGAGCTTCGTCGGCGACGTCGGCGAGAATGGCGCACGCCTCCTCGCGGTCTTCGGCGCGCCAGAGGTCGAGAAACGGCGCGCCGCGCAACTCCCTGAGGAACAGCGCGTTGGTCCGCGTGCCGACCACGCGCATGGGAAACCCGCGCCGGGCGTCGAACTCGATGATGAACGTGTCGGCGAGAATGCCGCGAATGGCGCCGGGGTCGACATCGTTTCGCTCCGGCGCGCTGCGGGCGCGGCGCAAGGCGTTCCAATAGGCGTAGAGTTGCAGACTGGCGGCGAGTTTCACGGTGCGCTCCCCTTTGGCTCGTCGCGGCGGCTGTCCGAAAACGGCACGTCGGCGGCCGTTCCGCGACGAACGTTGCGAAAACTGCAGATCGTGTGCCAAGGGGAGGGGCGAAGCGGCGGTTCGAATTCCGCTCCGCCATTAACAATAACCTAAGGCTCGCGTTGCGTCGGGTTCGCTCGCCGGGCATAGTGTCGATGTTGACGAGAGATCGAAGCGACGGCGTCGGCTCTAGCGCCGCTCGGGAATATAGAACTCCGATCGCCCGGTGGGCCGCTCACCCACTGGCCGCATGAAATCGAGCGGAAGAGCCGACGGCGCGCTCCCGCCTTTGGACTCCGACGCCGATCGTCGAACGCGACAGGGAGAGCCTCGCTCCGGGCTCTCCCTTTCCATTTCCAGCTTGCCCGCGAGCCTTCGCCGTTTCGCGTCGCCAGCGCCGGGCGACAATGCTAAGCAAGCGGCGCCCAAATCGCGAGCCCGCCGTCGATGACCAATTCCCCCATTCCCGATGGCGAGCAACCGCGGGAACCGATCTTCTTCGTGCCGTTCGTCGTCGTCGCGCTGGTCGTGGCGCTTCTCGCCATTCAGTTCATTCTGACGCAGTCGAGCGCGGCGATGCAGGACGCCGCGGTGCGCGACTTCGCCTTCATGCCAGGGCGCTTGACGCTCTCGATCTGGCCGGATCGGCTCGGCGAACTCCTGGCGCGCGTCAACACCGACCACAGCGCCCTCGAACAAGCCGCCATCCTTCGCCACTACAAGGTTCTAGACGGAGAAACGAAGGTTTGGACCCTCCTGACCTACGCTCTGCTGCACGGCTCGTGGACCCACGTCATCGTCAATTCGATCTGGCTGATCGCCTTCGGCCCGCCCATCGCGCGCCGCTTCGGCTGGCGGCGGTTCCTGGCGTTCTTCGCCTTCACGGCCGTGGCCGGGGCGCTCGCCCACTGGGCCGCCGAGCCGATGGACTTTTCGCCGCTGATCGGCGCCTCGGCGGCCGATTCGGGCTTGATGGCGGCGGCCGCGCGGTTCATCTTCCAGCCCGGCGCGCCGCTGGGTCCGCAAGACCTTTCGCGGTTGGTGATCGAGGCTGGCGACGAAACGCCTGCGCCGGGCTTGCGCGAGCTGCTGAGCCAACGCCGCGTCGTTATCTTCATCTTGATCTGGATGGCGACGAATTTCGTCTTCGGCGCGGGCGCGCAAGCTCTCGGCGCTTCGCAGGCGCCGGTCGCCTGGGTCGCCCACGTCGGCGGGTTCGTCGCCGGACTGCTGGCCTTCCCGCTGTTCGATCGTCCCGCGCGGCGCGGTTAAGCGCCGGCGGCGTCGCCCGCCTGCGGCGCGGCGACCAACTCTGGCGTCGCCTTCGCGGCGCTGGCCTCCGCCTCGGTCAGCGGTTCGGTTCGGGCGGGAAGGCGCGCGAGCAGGGCGATCAGCGCGCGATCGTTGAGCACCGCCAGCCGCTCGCTCGATTTGAGCCAGGCGCACGCCTCCTCGACCGAGCGCGCGTCGTTGAGCTTGGCGGTGGCGACCGCTTCGTCGACGTCGATCTCGCCGCGCCGATGACGGCTGGCGTCGGGCAGGAACATTTCGTGGCTGCGGCGAAACGCGGCGTCGCCGGCGATGACGCGCAGGCCGTCTTCGTCGTCGTGGCCGGTGAGGGCGAGTTCGTCGGCCAGCGCGTTGGCGCGCGCGATGATCGGCGGCGTCTTGCTCTCCTCGGGCGTCGTCAGCAGGCCGAGGCGGCGCAGCCCGACGCCGATCCACAACTGGCCGCTCGCCCACGACAACGGTATGGAGAGGATCAGGCCGGCGATGGTCGGCGACATCCAGATGACCAACGAGGGCGAAATCAGGCCGGCGGCGAACAGCGTCACGAGCCCCAGCGCGGTGTGGGAGCGATGGCGGCGCACGATGCTGGTGAAGGGGATCGAGCCGTCGTCGCGGCGTTGCGGGTTCCAACCGGTGTCGCGTCCGGAGAGGATCTGCAGCACTGCGCCTGATTGGATCACCATCATGATCGACGCCATGGCGGCGGAAACCAGGATCTCGAGCGCTGTCGACAGCACCAGCCGGATCGTCCCGCCGCAGCCGCGCCGGGTCGGCGGGTCGAACAGGGCGGCGATCGTGCCGAGAATTTTCGGCGCGAGCAGGACGGCGATGGTCAATTCGAACAGGCGCAACGCACGCTCGTAGTCGAAACGCGGCCATGCCGGGAACAGCGAGAAGTCGGCGGTGAAATATTCCGGCCGGATGTATTTGGATTGCAGCACCAGCACGATGCCGATGAGCAATTGCGCCATCCACAAGGGCGAGGCGAGATAGCCCATGATCCCGGTGAGGAAGTGCTGGCGGGAGGGCAGGACGAAGCCCTTGCTGCCGACAATGCGGATATGCTGCAGATTGCCCTGGCACCAGCGCCGATCGCGCGCGGCGAGGTCGATCAGCGACGGCGGGCTCTCCTCGAACGAGCCGCCGATGGTGGGCAGCATGTAAACCGCGTAGCCGGCCCGGCGCATCAGCGCCGCTTCGACGAAATCGTGGCTCATGATATGGCCGCCCAGGGGCGGACGGCCCCCCAGGGTCGGCAAGCCGCAATGGTCGGCGAAGGCGCGCGTGCGGATGATCGCGTTGTGGCCCCAGTAATTGCCGTCGCGCCCCATCCAGGCGGCGAGGCCGGCGGCGATGATCGGGCCGGCGATGCGCGCCGCGTATTGCTGCAGCCTGGCGAACAGCGTGTTGCGATTGACGATCAGCGGCAGGCTCTGCACGATGCCGGCGTCAGGATCGGCCTCCATCGTCGCGGCGAGGCGCACGATCGCGTCGGCGGTCATCAGGCTGTCGGCGTCGAGCACCACCATCTGCGGGTAGGCGGCGCCCCAACGCATGACGAAATCGGCAATATTGCCGGCCTTGCGGCTGACGTTCTTGCGACGGCGACGGTAATAGATCCGCGCGCCGGGCAAGCGCGCGCGCATCGCCAACAGCGCGCGCTCCTCGGCGATCCAAATGTTCGGATCGGTCGTGTCGGAGAGGAAGAAATAATCGAACGCCTCGCCGAGGCCGGTCGCCTCGACGTCTTCATAAATCGCCTGCACCGCCGAGAACACCCGAGAGGGGGCCTCGTTGTAGATCGGCATGACGACCGCCGTCTTCGTCTCCAGACGCTGGGGCAGGGGCCCAAGGCGCGGCGCGCGGACGAGGAGCCAGCCGAAGCCGAACAGGCTGGAGGTGAAGGTTAGGGCGATCCAGGAGAAATTGACGACGAAGATCACGACGAGCGCCCATTCGAGCGGCGTCACCTCGCCGACCTCGACGACGCCGTACATCTCGCTGGCGCCGTAGAGCGTCAGCGCCGCCGCGCCGCCGAAGATGAACAGCCGCGCCAGCCAGGGCGTGACGGCGAGCTGCGGCGCCGCCCACGCGCGGCGATCGGCGCGGCCGAATCGCCGCAGCGATTGGGCCGGCATCGCCAGAGGCGCCTCGCGCGGCGTCGCCGCCGGCGCGAAAGCTTGCGTCGTCAGGCCGTCCATCGGTAGAGCCATGTCTCGCTGACGGGTTGATCGGCCGCCTTGAGGACGAGGCGCAGTTCGGAATAGGACTCCGATCCGGGATCGAGATCGAAAACGACGCGAATCGAGCGTCGCTCCTTGTAGGGATAGAGGTGGGTCGCGACGATCTGTCCGGGCAAGGCGGCGATCGAAGCGCTCACTTCGGCCGCCTTCTGGGGATCGGCGAAGAGATCGGCGACGAACTCGACGATGAATTGCCGTCGCTTGCCGATCTTGCCGGCGCGCGAGCTCGCCACGGTCGCCAGGCCGGGGCGGGCCGGCGGCGTCCAGCACCAGAACTGGCGATAGGCGAACGAGACCGTCGCGCCCGCGGCGAGGCTCGCCTTCGGCCGCCACTGGGCGATGATGTTGTCGTTGTTTTCGGAATCGGAGGGAATTTCGAGCAGGATCACTTCCCCTTCGCCCCAGTCGCCGATCGGCTCGATCCACAGCGAAGGGCGCAATTCCCAATGGGCTTCGTCGTCGTCGAACGCGTCCAATATGCGAGCGCGTTGGAGAAGGCCGAAGCCGCGCGGATTCATGTCGACGAAAGCGGAAATCTGCAAGGTTTCGCGACTGGCGACCGGGCGCCACAGCCATTCGCCGGCGCCGGTGAGAATCTGCAATCCGCCGGCGTCGTAGACGTTGGGACGCACGTCGTCGGGGTGACGATGATCGAGCGCGCCGAAGAGGTGCGTCGCCGTCATCGGGCCGAGACCGAGATGGTCGACGGCGACGCGCGCCACCAGCGTCAGTTCGGTGTCGATGATCGTCGCCTCGCCAGGGCGCAGGGTGAAGTGGAAGGCCCCGGTCAAGCTCGTCGAGTTCGAGCAGCGCGTGAATGATCAGCGCGCCCGGCGCGGGGCTCGGTTTTTCGATCCACAGCGCGCGGAAGAGTGGAAATTCTTCGCCCTGGTCGTCGCCGGTGCGGATCGACAAGCCGCGCGCGTTGACGCCATAGGTCTGGCCGCGCGCCAGGCTGCGAAAGAATGTCGCACCCTGGAAGATCGCCAGATCCCGCCAGCCCTGGCCGGCGGTCCCGGTGAGCACGCGCACGCCGGAAAAGCCGAGGTCCGGCAGATCGGCCGGCGGTTGCAGCTTGCCGAAGTCGTACGCGGCGCGATCATAGACCAGGCGCTGCGCCTGGCCATTCTCGACGATGTTCAGTTGCATCGGCGTGGCGAAGATGAAACCGCGGTGCAGCGGCTCGAGCGCGAAGCCGCCCTTCTCGTCGTTCCACACCGCCGATTCCGGATTGCGCCGTATTGCCGAATATTGCTCGAAAGTGAGATTGGCGAACACGTCCGGCAAGTTCGGTCGGGGCGGCCTGAAAGGCGACTTGGCGAGGTCGCGCGCCATGTCGAGAACATTGTCCGGCGCGAATGGACTCGGCGGCCCCAAAGGCTCGGCGCGCGCGCCCGCGCCTTCCAGCGCCGCGCTCCCGGCTGCGAACGCGGCGCCGAGGGCCAATTTGAGGAAATCTCGTCTCCGGCTGCTTGCCATGACGCTCTTCGTTCGCGCTTCCCGCGGCGTCCCCAGCGCCTGACCGGTCCGCCGGCGAGCGGGGCGCTTTGCTTTCTGAAACCATACCCAAAATCAAGCGCTTAACGGAATTCCGACGCATGGTCTGCGTAGAATCTGCGTCGCGCAGCGCTACCTCTATAGCCTATTCCGAGGCCGTCGCGAGCCGCTTTTTCGACTGATTCGCCAAAGCCTGATAAGCGCTGGACAAGCCGAGCGCCGCCGCCGGCGCTCGAACCGGGCGAACGTGAAAATGGAGGGACCGATGAAGGCGCCGCATCCTACGGGCAAGCCGCCGCGCCGCAGCTGTCTAGGCGTCGCGCTGGCGGCGGGCGAGGGCGTGCGCATGCGTTCGGCACGGCCCAAGCCGCTGCACGAAATCGCCGGGCGCGCCATGCTCGTCCATGCGCTGGACGCGCTGGCCGGCGCGGGGGCGGAGCAAATCGCGGTCGTGGTCGGCCCCGATTGCGACGAGGTCGCCGCCGCGGCGCTCGAATGCGCGCCCGGGGCGGAAATCTTCGTGCAGCGCGAACGCAAGGGCACCGCCCATGCGACGCTCGCCGCGCGCGCGGCGATCGCCCGCGGCTACGACGACATCCTCCTCACCTACGCCGACGTTCCCCTGATCTCGGCGGCGACGCTGAACGATCTGCGGGCCGGGCTCGCCGAGGGCGCCGCGCTGGTCGTCCTCGGCTTCGAGGCCGGGGACCCGACCGGCTATGGCCGGCTGATCGAAAACGACGGCCGTCTCGCCGCCATTCGCGAACACAAGGACGCGAGCCCCGCCGAACGCGCGATCGCCCGCTGCAACGCCGGGCCGATCGCCTTCGCGGGCGCCGAGGCGCTCGCGATGCTCGACGCCGTCGGCTGCGACAACGCGAAGCGAGAATTCTATCTCACCGATCTCGTCGAGATCGCGCGAGCGCGCGGCCTGCGCGCCGAGGCGCGGATGGCGGGCGAGGAAGAGGTCATGGGGGTCAACGATCGCGTCCAACTCGCGCGCGCCGAGGCGGCGATGCAGCGCCGCCTGCGCCAGCGCGCGATGATCGAAGGGGCGACGCTGATTGCGCCGGAAACGGTGTTCCTGTCGATGGATACGAAATTCGGCCGCGACGTGGTCATCGAACCGCATGTCGTCTTCGGCAAGGGCGTGACCATCGGCGAGGGCGCGGTGATCCACGCCTTTTCCCATCTCGAGGGCGCCCGCGTCGCCGCGCTCGCCTCGATCGGCCCCTTCGCCCGCCTGCGCCCCGGCGCCGACGTGGCGGAAAAGGCCAAAGTCGGCAATTTCGTCGAGATCAAGGCCGCTTCGATCGAGGCCGGCGCCAAGGTCAATCATTTGAGCTACATCGGCGACGCGCGGGTCGGCGCGAACGCCAACATCGGCGCGGGAACCATCACCTGCAATTACGACGGCTTCGGCAAGTACAAGACCGACATCGGCGCCGGCGCCTTCATCGGCTCGAATTCCGCGCTCGTCGCGCCCGTCTCGATCGGGGACGGCGCCTATGTCGGCTCCGGTTCGGTGGTGACGAAAGACGTCGAGCCGGACGCGCTCGCCGTGGCGCGCGGCCGCCAGGCCAATGTGCCGGGTTGGGCGAAGGCGTTCCGGGAGAGAAAGCAGGGCAAGGGGCACGCTTGAGGCGCGATCTGGGGCTTCGTTCCCTTCACATTCCGTCACCCAACGTGACTTGAGCGCGCCCCGCGCGTTGGCCTAACCGTTGCAACCGCGCGAATCCGCGCGCCAAAAAGGAACAGGTCGATGTGCGGCATTGTGGGCATTCTCGGCGTCAAGCCCGTGGCGGGGGACATCCTGGCCGCGCTGAAGCGGCTCGAATATCGCGGCTATGATTCGGCGGGGGTCGCCACGCTGGAGGGCGGGCGGCTGAGGCGGCTGCGCGCCGAGGGCAAGTTGAAGAATCTCGAGGCCCGCCTCGAGACGACGCCGCTGCAAGGCACCATCGGCATCGGCCACACGCGCTGGGCGACCCACGGCAAGCCGACCGAGCTCAACGCCCATCCCCACGCCAGTCCGCGCCTCGCCGTCGTCCACAACGGCATCATCGAGAACTTCAAGGCGTTGCGGGAGGAACTGATCGCCAAGGGCCATCGCTTCGCCACCGAGACCGACTCGGAGGTGGCCGCATTTCTGGTCGAAGACGAAATGGCGGCGGGCAAGAGCCCGGCCAAGGCGGTCGCGGCGGCGCTGAAGCGCCTGCGCGGCGCCTTTGCGCTGGTCTACCTCTTCGACGGCGAAGAGAATCTCTTGATCGGCGCGCGCCAGGGCGCGCCGCTCGCGGTCGGCTACGGCGAGGGCGCGATGTATATCGGCTCGGACGCGCTTGCGCTTGCGCCCTTCACCGAGCGCGTCGCCTATCTCGAAGAGGGCGATTGGGTCGCGCTGACGCGCGAGGGCGCGGAATTCCACAACGCCGCCGACAAAATCGTCGCGCGCCGCGTCGTGCGCAGCCCGGCGGGCGGACTGCTGGCGGAGAAAGGCAATTATCGCCACTTCATGGCCAAGGAGTTGCACGAACAGCCCGAGGTCGTCGGCCACACCGTCGCCCACTACGTCGACATGGCCGCGCAGCGCCTGCGGCCGTTCGCCTGGCCGGTCGATCCGACCCGGATTTCGCGCGTGTCCATCGTCGGTTGCGGCACCGCCTATATGGCCGGCCTCGTCGGCAAATACTGGATCGAACGGTTCGCCCGATTGCCGGTCGAGATCGACGTCGCCTCCGAGTATCGCTATCGCGAAGCCCCGGTCGAAAAGGGCGGCCTGACGATCTTCATTTCCCAGTCGGGCGAGACGGCCGACACTTTGGCCTCGCTGCGCTACGCCAAGGAGCAGGGCGGCAAGACCCTCGGCGTCGTCAATGTCGCGACCTCGAGCATCGCGCGGCTGGCCGACGCCGCTGCGCCGACCCTGGCCGGTCCGGAGATCGGCGTCGCCTCGACCAAGGCTTTCACCTGCCAGCTGGCGACGATGGCCTGCCTGGCGCTGGGCCTTGCGCGGGCGCGCGGCGCGCTCGGCGAAAAGGAGGAAATCGCGCTGCTCGGCGAACTCATCGCCGCGCCCGGCCTGCTCGCCGAGGCGCTGAAGCTCGAGCCGTTGCTCGAGCAGATCGCCCATAAGCTCGCGCGCGCCCGCGACGTCCTCTATCTCGGCCGCGGCACGTCCTATCCGATCGCGCTCGAAGGCGCGTTGAAGCTCAAGGAGCTCAGCTACATCCACGCCGAGGGCTACGCGGCGGGCGAATTGAAGCACGGGCCGATCGCGCTGATCGACGAGGACATGCCGGTGATCGTCATCGCGCCGAGAGACGCGGTGTTCGAGAAGACCGTCTCCAACATGCAGGAAGTCGCCGCGCGCGGCGGGCGCATCATCCTGATCGGCGAGCCTCACGCCGCCGACGAGGCGGCGCTGGAGCTCGAAGGTTTCCTCGCCATGCCCGACATGGGCGCGACCTTCGCGCCGATCGTCTACGCCGCGCCAGTGCAGATGCTCGCCTATCACACCGCCGTCGCGATGGGCAAGGACGCCGACCAGCCGCGCAACCTCGCCAAGTCGGTGACGGTGGAGTAGGCTGGCTGCGCTGCGGCGCCTTGCGTTTGTCGGCTCGAGCGACCATGTTCGCCGCGTCCCCCTATGCTGAGAGCGACGATGACGTCAGAGCCAAAATCCGGCGGCCCGTTGCACCGCTCCTTCGCCGCGCGGCTGCGATCCTGGTTCTTCACCGGGCTGGTGGTGTTCGGACCGGTCGCGGTCACCGCCTACATCGCCTGGTGGTTCGTCGACACCGTCGACAATTGGGTCAAACCGCTGGCCCCGGCCAGCCTTTGGCCCGATTCCTATCTGCCGTTCCACGTCCCCGGCTTCGGCGTCGTCATCGTGGTCATCGGCCTCACCCTGCTGGGGTTCCTGGCCGCCAACATCGCCGGCCGCACGCTGGTCAACATCGGCGAGGCGATCGTCGACCGCACGCCCTTGGTGCGCGGCGTCTACAAGGGCGTGAAGCAGATCTTCGAAACCTTGTTCAGCCAGGGCGGCACCCACTTTCGCAAGGTCGGGCTGGTCGAGTTTCCGCTCAAGGGCTCGTGGTCGGTCGTGTTCATTTCCTCCGACCCCACGCCAGCCGTCGCCGACGTGCTGCCGGCGGGAGGCATGACCTCGGTGTTTCTGCCGTGCACGCCCAACCCGACCACAGGCTTCTATTTCTTTGTGCCGACCGCCGACATCATCGAACTGCCGATGACGCCCGATGACGCAGCCAAGCTCATCATGTCGGCGGGGCTGATCCAGCCGGACGGCCAGGCCGCGCTCGCCGCGATGGCCCAGGCGGCGAGGCGCGAGCATCGGGCGATCGGGGCGAGCGCCGCGCCGAGCCCGTAACCGGGCGGGTCGGCCACGGGCGCCGGAGCCGTGGAGCGGCGCGCCCCGCTGTCATGCGCTCGAACCTATGCTATCAAGTGGCCTTGCGCCCCGCCGGCGCATCCCGAATTGGCCGCTTCGGCGGTCCGCCAACGTCAATATCCAACCAACGAGAGATATGGGTCCAACGATGGCCTCCTTGCCGAATTTCGATCTTGCCGACCTTAAGCGCCGCATGCAGGGCGTGAACGCCGGGCTCCAGCACGAACTGAACGGGCTGCGCACCGGCCGGGCGAGCGTCGGGCTCCTCGAGCCCGTTCATGTCGAGGCCTACGGACAGCGCATGCCGATCAATCAGGTGGCGACGATCAGCGTGCCCGAGCCGCGCGCCCTGTCCGTCTCGGTTTGGGACAAGGCGATGGTCCACGCGGTCGACAAGGCGATCCGCGACGCCAATCTCGGCCTGAGTCCGACCGTCGAAGGCACGACTTTGCGCATCCGTATTCCCGAACTCAACGAGCAGCGCCGAAGGGAGATGGTCAAGGTCGCGCACAAGTACAGCGAAGACGCCCGCATCGCGGTGCGCCATGTCCGCCGCGACGGCATCGACGTGCTGAAGAAATTGCTCAAGGAGCACGCGATCGCCGAGGACGACGAAAAGCGCCACGCCGCCGACGTGCAGAAGGCGACCGATCAGGCGATCGGGGAGATCGACGTCTTGCTCGCGAACAAAGAAAAGGAAATCATGCAGGTTTAGTCGCGCTGCGACCCTGCCGAGGCTGCCGCATGTCGTCGTCAACAATCGAAACGCCGCGCTTTTCCTCCGATCGCCGCGGGCCCGAGCACGTGGCCATCATCATGGACGGCAACGGGCGCTGGGCGCAGGCGCGCGGCTTGCCGCGGTTCGAGGGCCATCGACGCGGCGTCGAGGCGGTGCGCCGCGCGGTGCGCTCGGCGATCGACCTCGGCATCCGCTATTTGACGGTCTATAGTTTTTCCTCGGAGAATTGGAGTCGGCCGGCCGAAGAAGTCGCGATGCTGATGGGGCTGCTCAAGCGTTACATCCGCAACGATCTGGCCGATCTGCATCGCAACGACGTCCGGGTGCGCGTGATCGGCCAGCGCGCCGGGCTTCCTCCCGACATCGCGGCCTTGCTCGACGAAGCCGAGACGTTGACTGCGGCCAATCGCGGCCTCACGCTGGTGGTCGCCTTCAACTACGGCGCGCGCCAGGAGATTGTCGAGGCGGCGCGCGACTTGGCGCGTCGCGCCGCCGAGGGCAAGCTCGATCCGGCGGCGATCGACGCCGATCTCTTCGCCACGCGGCTCGGGGCCGCGGGCGTCCCCGATCCCGACCTCATCATCCGCACCTCCGGCGAGCAGCGCCTGTCGAATTTTCTGCTTTGGCAGGCGGCCTATGCGGAGTTGGTCTTCTTGCCGATTCATTGGCCCGATTTCGATCACGCCGCGTTCGAGTCCGCGCTGGCGCAATTCTCGGCGCGCGAGCGGCGCTACGGCGGCGCGAGCGCGCCGGCGCCAGTCAAATCGGCTTCGTGAGGGCGTGCGATGTCCAACCCCGCACAAGACAGGACACGGAGCGGGGCGACGTTTTCCGGCGGCCTGCGGAGCAAGGTCGGCGCCGACTTTCCGCTGCGCGCCGCGGTCGGGGCGACCCTGATGACCGCCGCCCTGGTCACCGCCTGGGCGGGCGGCTTTGCCTTCCTGGCGTTTTGGCTCATCGCCTCGGCGCTGGTGTTGTGGGAATGGCAAAGGCTGATCGGCGGCGAGCGGTTTCTGGCGCGGCTCGGCCTGGGCGCGCTGACGCTTCTCGCGGTCTCTCCCTTCGCCTTGCACGGCTCGGCGAAGAGCGCGCTCGCCGCGCTCGCCGTCGGCGCCGTCCTCACGGGGTGGATCGGGGGCGGCGATGACGCGCGCCTGCGCGTCTGGTCGGGCGCCGGCGTCGTCTACGCGGGGGCGATCGTCGCCAGCGCCGCTTTGCTGCGCGCCAGCCCCTCGTACGGCTTGGCGGCGATCCTCTGGCTGTTTGCGGTCGTTTGGGCGACCGACATCACGGCCTATCTCGCCGGTCGGCTGATCGGCGGCCTGAAGCTGTGGCCGCGCGTCTCGCCCGGCAAGACTTGGTCCGGCGCCGTCGTGGGCGCCGCTCTCGGCGCGCTTGCCGGCGCGCTCGTCGCCTGCTTCGTCGCGCCGTCGGGGGCGCGTTTCGCCCCCTTGCTGCTTCTCGGGCTCGCCGCCTCGGTCGTGGCGCAATTGGGCGATCTCGGCGAATCGGCGGTCAAACGGCGGTTCGGCGCGAAGGATTCGAGCCGCCTCGTTCCCGGCCACGGCGGGTTGATGGATCGCCTCGACGGGTTCGTCGCCGCAGCGACCTTCGCGGCGGCGGTCGGCTGGGCGCGCTCGAGCGGCGATTGGATCGCCGGCGGTCTCTTCCAATGGTGAAAACGTGATGCGGCTCTCGGCTGCGCCCCGGATCGGATCGGCCGCCGCGATCGCGGCGAGGCGGCCGCGCCCGCGCCGGCGATTCACCATGTCGCGCGAGATAGGCGGTGGACCTCTTGGCGCAATTCCGCCTTTACGTCATTGTAAACGAATTGCTAACCAAAACGGTCGAGCGCGCCTCGCGCTCCTGCCGGCGGCGGAGGCTGGATAATGGCGCTGTGGAACGAATTGCGCGGGGTCATTGACTGGATGGGTTGGTATATACTTCCGTTCGTTTTCGTCATGAGTGTGATCGTTTTCTTTCACGAACTTGGCCATTACCTCGTCGGGCGCTGGTGTGGCGTGAAAATCGAGGCGTTCTCGCTCGGTTTCGGTCCCGAACTCTTTGCCCGCGTCGACAAGCTGGGAACGCGTTGGCGGGTCGCCGCTATTCCTCTTGGCGGATACGTAAAATTTTACGGCGACGCCAACGCAGCGAGCGCGCCCGATCTTGCGGCGGTGGAGGCAATGGCGCCCGGAGAGCGGGCGCAGAGCTTGGCCGGTCAGCCGTTGCGCAATCGCGCCGCGATCGTGGCGGCCGGGCCGATCGCCAACTTCATTCTCGCCTTTGTCATTTTCACCGCGCTGA
>CAVWKL010000141.1:0-27318 GCA_963755075.1 uncultured Alphaproteobacteria bacterium | reverse complement strand
TTTGGCTCGCACGCACCTCCGCGTCCAGCCCCGCCAGATCCAGCGCCGCGCGATTTCCCGACGAAAGTCGTCGACGCGTTCCGCGTCTTCTGGTCGGGCGGCGAGATTTTCACGCTCATCGGATCGGCCGCGAAATCGTAAAGCTGGTCGGGATCGGGCGGACGAGTGGATGAATTTGTAGTCGCCGCGGCGGATCATCACGATGGGGGCGATCGCGCCCTCGGCAAGATATTCGCCGATCGCTTCGTCGTGGCCTTTGCGCCCCTCCAGATGCCCTGCGAGGCTGCGCCCGTCGACCGATCGGCCAAGCGCGACCGAATCGCCGCCCGCCATGTCGACAAGCGTCGGCAGAGACATCGGTCAGCGAAACGCTGGCCGACACGCGGCGCGGCGCGTAGCGCGCCGGGGCGCTGACGAGCAGCGGCACGCGGACGGCGCCCTCGAAGAAGCTCATCTTGAACCACAGGCCGCGCTCGCCGAGCATCTCGCCATGATCGCCGGAGAAGATGACGATCGTGTCGCGATCGAGCCCGCAGTCGCGAAGCGCGGCGAGGAGCGTGCCGAGATTCTCGTCGACATAGGAAATTTCGCCGTAATAGGCGCGCCTGGCGTCGCGGATGTTTTGCTCGGTCGCCGGCTCGGCGTCCATCGCGCAGACGTGGCGCAGGCGCAGCGAATGCGGATCGAGTTCGTCGCGGGGGATCGTCGGGCCCGGCATGTCGATGTCGGCGTCGCGATAAAGATCCCAATAGCGCCGAGGGATGGCGAAGGGATCGTGGGGATGGGTGAACGAGGCGACGAGAAGAAACGGCCGCGCCTCTCGGGCGCGAGCGAAGTCATAAATCGCGCGCTCGGCGGCGAAGACGACTTCGTCGTCGAAATCGAGCTGATTGGTGCGCACGCAGAGCCCGGCCTGGGAGACCGAACTCATGTTGTGATACCAGCTCGGCCGCTCCAGCGGATGGTCCCAATCGGGCGTCCAGCCGTAGTCGGCGGGGTAGATGTCGGTGGTCAGGCGTTGCTCGAAACCGTGCATTTGGTCCGGACCGCAAAAATGCATCTTGCCGGAAAGGACCGTGCGATAGCCGCGGATGCGCAGATGATGGGCGAAGGTGGGGACGTCGGCGGAGAATTCCGCCGCGTTGTCGTAGACGCCTGTTCGCGAGGGCAGCAGCCCGGACATGAACGAGGCGCGCGAGGGCGAGCAGAGCGGGCTGGCGCAATAGGCGCGTTCGAAGACGACGCCGTTTTCCGCCAGCGCCACGAGATGGGGCGCCTTGACGAGCGTGTGGCCGTGGATCGGCAGGAACGCCGGCGCGAGCTGGTCGACCATGACAATGAGAATGTTAGGCGGCTTGACGGTCATGTCCGTGTTGCTCCCTCCGCGCGCCGGCGGCCGCGCTCATTTCGCCGCGCGCAGGCGCGCCCATTCGATCTGGACCGCGGTCGCGAGGCGCGCGTCATAGGCGTCCTCCGGCCACGAATGTTTCAAGGTCTCGTCCTGGCCGGCCGTCTCAGCGCTGACGAGGCGCGCGGCGCGCGCGTCGCGCTCGGCGATGTCGGGCCGCAGCAGGAAGTCCAGCAACGCATAGGCCTCTTCGGGATGGGGCGCGTCGCGCGGAATCGCGAAGGCGTCGATCGACAGCGCGCCGCCCTCCTTCGGCAGAGCGAAGCGAATGTTTCGTGGGGCGGCGCCTTCCCTGCTGCGCGCGCTCGCCGCTTCCGCTTCGCCGGCGTCGCCGACGGCCAGACACGCGGCGCCGCTCGCCAGCGCGCCGACGACGTCGGGGGCCGGGAAGGCCCGCGCGGCCTGCCGCGCCCGGCCGATTAGCGCGCCGGCTCCCTTGACGCCTGCCGCGTTCGCGCGCGTCGGGTCGACGCCCATCGCCCGCCAGGCCGCGATGAACAACGCGTCGCGCGCGTCGGGCAGGACGATGCCGCAATCGGCCATTTTGCGCGCTTCGGCGGGCATGAACAGGCTCGCCCAGGAGATCGGCGGCCCGCCGAGTCGCTTGGCGGCCTTGTCGGCGTCATAGAGGAGGCCGGTCGCAAACCAGCCGACGGGGATCGCATAAGCGCCGCCCGGATCATAGGCCGCGAGTTTCGCGGCGACGAGCGGTTGGATTGCGCGCGCATTGGGGATGCGCGCCTTGTCGAGCTTGCTCAAGGCGCCCAAGCCGATCTCACGCGACAGCGCCGGGCCGGAGAGGGCGACGAGATCGTAGGGCCCGTCACGCCATTTGTCGGCGACATCGGCCGGTCCGTCGTAGGCGTCGTAGGCGACCTGGTAGCCGCTCGCGCGCTCGAATTCCTCCAGCGCCTGCGTGTCGAAGTAATCAGGCAGCGCCAGCAGCCGCGCGATTTTCGGCTTGGGCGTCGGGGGCGGAATGAACGGCGAAACGCTCTCGGCAAACGCCGCCGGCGCGAACGCGACCGCTGCCGCCAGCATCAGCAGGCGGATCATGAAACCGACGCGGGGATGGCGACGGCGCTCAGACGATCGAGCGCGGCGTCGAGCGTGGCGTCGCGCTTGGCGAAACACAAGCGCACGACCGTTCGGATCGGGTTTTCGGCGTAAAACGCCGACACCGGAATCGCCGCGACGCCGTGCGCTTCGACCAGCCAGCGGCAGAATGCGACATCGTCGTCGCGTCCGAGCGCGGCGATGTCGATGTTGAGAAAATAGGTTCCCTCGCTCTCCAGCACGTGGAAGCCTCGCGCCTTCAACCCGTCGCTGAAGCGGTCGCGACTGCGCTGGAACGCGGCGCGCATCTCGACGAAGTAGGCGTCGTCCTTCATCAGGCCACAAGCGACCGCTGCCTGCAGGTTCGGCGGCGTGGTGAAGGTGATGAATTGATGGGCCTTGGCGAGGGCGCTCAGAATCGGCGCGGCGGCGCAGACGAAGCCGACCTTCCATCCCGTCAGCGAAAAGATCTTGCCGGCCGAACCGATCTTGACCGTGCGCTCGCGCATCCCTTCCATCGCCATCAAAGGAATGTGCCGACGCCCGTCGAAAACGATGTGCTCCCAGACTTCATCGCATAGCGCGACCACGTCGCGCTTGACGCACGCCCTGGCGAGGGTCGCCAGCGTTTCTTGGCCGTAGACGACGCCGGCTGGATTGAGCGGATTGTTGAACACGACGACGCGCGTGCGCGGCGAAAACGCCGCCTCGAGATCGGCCTCGTCGAAAGTCCAGAACGGCGGCTTCAACGTCACAAAGCGGGGGACGCCGCCGGCGCGCCGCACCAGCGGCAGGTAGGCGTCGTACATGGGTTGGAACAGAACGACTTCGTCGCCCGGTTCGATCAAGGCGAGAAGAGCGCCGGCGAGCGCCTCGGTCGCGCCTGACGTCACCATGACCTCGCTCTCGGGATCGAGAGCAAGGCCCTGGAAGCGGCGGTAGTGATGGGCGATCGCCGTGCGCAACTCGGGCAGGCCCAGCATCGGCGGATACTGGTTCCAACCGTCGAGCGCGGCTTCGGCCGCCTTGGCGCGAACGTCCCATGGGCCTAGGTCGTCCGGGAAGCCTTGGCCGAGATTGACCGCATCGCGCTCGCGCGCCAGTCGTGACATCGCCTCGAAAACGCTGGCGCCGAGTTCAGAGAAAATCGAATTCATCGGGCCTTGCTCGTAAACCTATGCCGACCGGTTCTAGCGGAAAAAACCGACGCTTGATATCCGCTCCCGGCGGGTTGGCGAACCCGGCCGCGAGCGCAATGTCGCGGCGAGATGAGCAAAACGGGGAAGCCAAGTAAAGGGCGGCGCTAGGCCTCAGCGCCGTCGCGGAGCGGTTGCAGATCCAGCTGCGACGGGGTTGGCCGCTCCCGGCGCGCCGACGGATTGCGCGTAAACGATAGCCTCGGCATTGCCTAGCCGACGGTCGCGTGACACCAAGGCGCATGGATTCGCTCGCTGCTCCTCTCGTTGCCTGCCGCGCCGCGCTCGTTCTCGGTGGCGCGCGTTCGGGAAAAAGCGGCTATGCGCGCGCGCTCGCCGAGGCGACGACCGCCGAGCGGCTCTATTTGGCGACGGCGTCGGCCGGGGATGCGGAGATGGCGGGGCGGATCGAGCGCCACCGCGCCGAGCGCGAGACGGGATGGCGGACGCTGGAGGAACCCTTGGAACTCGCCGCCGCGTTGCGGTCCGAAGCGCAAGAAGGCCGCGTAATCCTTGTAGATTGTATCACCCTCTGGCTGAGCAACCTCCTTCTCGCCGACCGCAATCCGGATGTGGAGATCGCTGATTTGGTTGAGACAATCGCCAATCTCGGGGGACCGGCGATATTCGTTTCGAATGAGGTCGGGGCGGGCGTCGTGCCGGCGACGCCGCTCGGCCGGGCGTTCCGGGACTGGCAGGGGCGGGCGAACCAGCAACTGGCGCGCGGCTGCGACGCCGTGGTCTGGGTCGCCGCCGGCCTGCCGGCGCTGCTCAAACCGGCGCCACCGCCAAATTTGCAGCTGTGTTGAGTGACGAAAACTCGCAAAATCTCTGGCGACTCAGCGTAAGCCTGGGCTAGCATTCCTTCATGCTGAGCCTGTTTGAACGCCGAACGCCAGCCGCTCCCGTCGCGCATATCGAAGTTGCGCACGCCGGGGAGGTGTTTCGCGTCGCCTTGAAGCGTCTGTCGACTTCGCAGCGGTTCACTTTGCGCATCCGCGCCGCCACCCGCGACGTCTTGCTGACGATGCCCTCGCGCAGCTCGCTCAAGTCGGCGCGCGAGTTCGCCGAGCGCTACGCGGCCTGGATTGGGGCGCGTCTCGCCCATCTCCCGCCGCCCGTCGCTTTCGCCCCCTCCGCCGTGCTGCCGTTGCGCGGCGTCAATCACACCATCGTCCACCGGCCCGGCGAGCGCGGCGTCGTGTGGACGGAAATGGGGGCGCGCGGGCCGCTGATTTGCGTCACCGGCGAGAAGCCGCATATCGCGCGGCGCGTCGCCGATTTCCTTAAGCGCGAGGCGCGCAAGGACATCGAGACGGCGGTCGCGCGTCACGCCAAGCGGCTCGGCGTCGATCCGCGCCGCGTCACCCTGCGCGACACGGCAAGCCGCTGGGGCTCGTGTTCCTCGACCGGCGGGCTGAATTTCTCCTGGCGGCTGATTCTCGCGCCGCCGGAAGTCCTCGAATACCTGGCCGCGCACGAAGTGGCGCATATCCTCCACATGGACCATTCGCCGATGTTTTGGAAAGTGACGCGTCGTCTCTTCCCCAACACCGAGCGCGCCGAGACATGGCTGAAGATCCACGGCGCCGGGTTGCACCGCTTCGGCGCGGCCGGCGATTGAAAACGGGTTATGCGAACCCGTCGATCGCCTCGAGCAGCAGCGCGAGATCCTGCGGTCGCGACAGGCGATGATCGCCGTCCTTGATCAAGCTGAGCGTCACCGGGTCGCCCGCCATATGCTCGATGAGGGTCAACGCGTGACGATAGGGCACGTCTTCGTCGCGCATGCCTTGCAGAATTCGCACCGGACAAAAGCTGCGCACGGTCTGACCGAGCAAGACGTGGTTACGCCCGTCGTCGATGAGATCGCGGCTGATGCGGTAGGGCTCTTGGGAATAGGCCGAGGGAACCTCCCAGAAGCCGTTCTCGGCCAGCGTGCGCCGGTCCGCTTCGCTTGCCCGCGCCCACATCAGCGCCTCGGTGAAATCGACCGCCGGCGCGATAAGGAGCATGCCGGCGAGGCGCGCCGTCTCGCCGGCGGCTGCGAGCGCGCGCGCGGCGAGAAGCGCGAGATAACCGCCCATCGACGATCCGACCAGGATCTGCCGACCGGTCGTTTCCGCCCGGATCGCGGCGAGGCTTTCCTCGAGCCAGCGCGAAACGGTTCCCTCTTCGAACCGGCCCCCCGATGCGCCATGGCCGGAGTAGTCGAAGCGCAGAAGCGCTTGGCCGCGCTCGGCGCAGTGGCGGTCGAGCACGGACGCCTTGGTCGATTCCATGTCGGACTTGAATCCGCAAAGCCAGACGACGCCGGGCAAGCCCTCGCGCACTGGCGCGCGGCGGCGAAAGGCGATAGGGCGACGGAGCGGCCCAACGCCGACGTCGAGGAATTGCGGTTCGTCTTGGCTCACGCTTCAATCGTCCCCATGATTTCGCACGCGCGTCTCCGCCGAGGGCTTCTCTGCCGAGGGCTTGGCCGAACGCGCGGCGCGCGTCAATGATCCAGCCGGCGCGCGCGTCGCGGCGCGCCGGGTCTCGCAACGGCGGGCGGCGGCGTGAGCGCCGAGGGCCTGGCTCCTTTCGGCCGCTCCGACCGCGCTTCGCTCAGCGGCCGCACGGTCCTGCAAATCATTCCCCGACTCGACGCGGGCGGCGCCGAGCGCACCGCCATCGACGTCGCCGCCGCTCTGGTGCGCGTGGGCGCGCGGGCTTTGGTGGCCTCCGAAGGGGGACGCCTGGCGAGCGAGCTGCAAGCGGTCGGCGGTCTGCTGGCGCCGTTTCCCGCCGCAACCAAGAACCCGCTGGCGATGGCGGCGAACGTTCCGCGCTTGGCCCGCCTTATTGTCGAGGAGGGCGTCGATCTCGTTCACGCCCGCTCGCGCGCGCCGGCCTGGGTCGCGCTCGGCGCATGTCGCCGGACCGGTCGACCGTTCGTCACCACCTATCACGGCGCCTACAGCGGACGCTCCGGGCTCAAGCTGCTCTACAATTCGGTGATGGCGCGCGGCGACGTCGTGATCGCCAACTCCCAGTTCACCGCCGATGAAATTGCGCGGCTCTATCCGTTCGCCCGCGCGCGGCTGCGCGTCATTCCGCGCGGCGCGGACTTGGCGCGTTTCGCGCCGAGCGCGGTCGAGCGGACGCGGGTGGCCCGATTGCGCGAGGCCTGGGGCGTCGCGCCGCACGAGCGCGTCGTGCTCGTTGCGGCGCGGTTGACGGAATGGAAGGGTCAGAAGGTTCTCATCGAGGCGGCCCGCCTTTTGAAGGCGCGCGGGCTCGACGACGTTCGCTACGTCCTGGCCGGCGACGCGCAAGGGCGCGAGGGCTACGCGCGCGAACTCGACGCGCTGATTGACGGAACCGGTCTGAAAGGGATCGTCGCCAGGGTCGGCCATTGCGCCGACATGCCCGCCGCGCTCGTCGCCGCAAGCGTGGTCGCCGTGCCCTCGACGGCGCCGGAGGCCTTCGGACGCAGCGCGGTCGAAGCGCAGGCGATGGGCGCGATGGTCGTCGTTTCCGATTCCGGCGCCGCGGCGGAAACGGTGCTCGCGCCGCCGCAAACCTCGGCGCAGCTGCGCACCGGCTGGCGCGCCCCGCCGGGCGACGCGCCGGCGCTCGCCGAGGCGCTGCAAGGCGCGCTCGCCCTCGGAGCGACGGCGCGCGAAGCGGTGGCGCAGCGCGCCCGCGCCCATGTCGAGCGCCATTTTTCGCTCGAGCAGATGACGCAGGACACGCTGGCGGCCTACCTGTCCGTGCTCGGCGGGTAGAGTCCCAAGGTCTCGCTCCGCCTCACCTTTGTGCGAAATGGACGTTGGCGCTCTCGTCGGCGATGCGGCGCATCAGCGGGATCGATTCGAGGGACCGTTGGCGGATGATTTCGCGCCCGACGAGCGCGAGGCTTCTCCACATCCCGCCGGCCGGCGCGCCGTCCTTCAGCACGAGAGCGGACAGCGCGCATTGCGCCGCCCAGAACTCGCGTCGCCGCGGCAGATAGGCGTGGAGCAACGTCGTGGCGGCCTCGGCCCTTGTCCTTGTCGCCGTCAGCGCTTCGTCGATTTCATCGCCGGCCTCGAACCAATTCTCCCCGAATTCGCTGTTCGCCACCTCGTCGTTCGCCCGTGCGAACGTTTCCGCGTTATCACGCTCGGGAACGTCCTCGACCAGCGCGTCGATGAGATCGGCCGGTCTGGAGGCGTCCGGAACGAGCGCGTCAAGACCGATCGCTTCGACGACGCGGACCAACGCGAACGGCGGCGGCGCGCTTGAGGCGATATTCTGGCCGAGGGCGAGCCGCAACAGCCGCACGAAGGTGGGAAGCCCGATTTGCGACGTTGGCGTCGATGACCGAATGGCGGCCTCGAACGAATCCATTTCGCCGCGCGAAATCTCGCTGTGGAGCAGCGCCTCGACAACGCCGTGAGGCTTCAACATGATCGAGGCGGCGGCAAAGCGCGCGCCGCGCTTCAGGCACGCGAACAGCGCACTCGCGCCTGAGCCGTCGCGAACCGACGCCAAGAGTTTGACGATTTTGGTCGTTGCCGCGGCCGGCGGCGTCAAATCGCCTTCACGCGCCGACCCGAACTCCGCCGTGATCGCCCCCCGCCTCGGGAGCGCCAGCCAGGGGCGAATCCGTTCGATGCGTCCGCGATCAGTTTCGTCGAGCGCGCCGCGCGTTTTGGCGGCGGCGAAGGCCGTGACCACGGCTAGAGCCAGCGCCTCCTCACGGTGAAGAAGGAAACCGACGGCGACTTGACGCGCGAGCGCGTTCTCTTCGGCGACCAGCCGAGTCGCAAACTCGACCTTGAAATTGAGGGGAAAAATCGCGATCAGCGGATCGATGGCCTCATAGAGGTCGAAAGGATCGCCTCCCGAATTGGAAAACAGCGGCGCCAGGAAAGCGCGATAGACGCCTTCGCCGGCGCCGATCCGGTTGACGCCGAGGGCGCGGGCCAGCGCGGCGCGCGGCGCGTCGCCAATTTCGAGCCCGGCGCCGGCGAACGCGCGGCCCAGGAGGATCAGATAGACCGGGTGGATCTCGCCGCGCCGAGCGGCGCCGTCGAACAATTCGTGGACCGCTTTAAGCGCACTGCGCGCGTCGGCGTCGCCGCCGTTGGAGTCGATCCGGGCCTGGTTCAGCGCATCGGCGAGATCAGAGAGAGTTCTGGTCGCCGCGATTGGTTTCGGGGTCGGCCGATCGGGCGATCGAAAGCGCGCGCTGGAGAAGGCTTTCGACGTCCTCGTCGGCGTGGATCGTCTCGTCGGCGATCAACTGGCGAATCCGCGCAAGTTCCTCCGAGTCGAGGATCGAATCGAACGCCCTGGCGCGCCGTCGCCGGGGCGTCGCCTTCGCGCGGGTCTTGATGGGCTTTTTCATGGTCGAACATGTGAGAGACGCGCCTGACTATTGTGAGCGTGCGCGGCGCCGTCAATCGCCGCGCGCGTTTTGCCCACAGGCGCTCGCCTCCTGACGCCGCGGCGCTCCGCGTTACTTGATGAACGTGCCGTCGCGCAAATCGCTCAGCGCCTGGCGGATTTCGGCCTGCGTGTTCATGACGATGGGCCCATGCCAGGCGATCGGCTCGCGCAGCGGGCGGCCGGAGACCAGGAGGAAGCGAATTCCCTCCTCGCCCGCCTGGACGCTCACTTCGTCGCCGGAGTCGAACACCACCAGCGAGCGATTGCCGACCCTATCGCGCACCAGCGTCTCTTCGCCGTCGACCAGGCTCTCGCGCAACGCGCCGAACGGCTGCGAGGCGCCGGAAAACGTTCCCGAGCCCTCGAAGATGTAGGCGAAGGCCTGGCGGTAGGTCTCGACCGGCAAGGTCTTGCGCTTGCCCGCGGGAACGAAGACGTCGAGATAGCGCGGCTCGGCGGCGACCTCGTCGACCGGCCCCGTCTTGCCCCAGAACTCGCCGCAGATCACCCGCACCCGGGTGCCGTCGTCGTCGACGACCTCGGGGATGGCGAGGCTCGGCACGTCCTGATAGCGCGGCGCCGTCATTTTCAAGCTCGAGGGCAGGTTCGCCCACAGCTGGAAGCCGTGCATGCGGCCCAATTGGTCGCCCTTGGGCATTTCCTGATGCAGGATGCCGCGCCCCGCGGTCATCCACTGCACGTCGCCGGCGCCGAGCACGCCTTGATTGCCCAGGCTGTCGCCGTGCGCCACCGAGCCCGCCAGCACATAGGTGATCGTTTCGATGCCGCGATGGGGATGCCAGGGAAAGCCGGCGATGTAGTCGCTGGGCGTATCGCCGCGAAAATCGTCCATCATCAGGAACGGATCGAAATCGGAGGTGTCGCCGAAGCCGAAAGCGCGGCGCAGCCGGACGCCCGCGCCCTCCATCGTCGGGCGGGATTGGCTGATGCGTTTGACGGGGCGGATGGACATGAGAGGGGCCTTTCGGGCTTTGCCAAGCGCACGATTTGGGGATCGCACGCGCACATTTCCAGCATGATCCCTTGCATATTTGCAAATGCCAGTTGCGCGTTCCGCTTATCTACGGACGCTCGCAGACAAACTGCGCCGTGGCCGCGCGCCGGCCTCGCGCGTGACGGAACTTCCTGCGCCGAAGTGGAATCGCCTTGTCCGCCGCGAGGGATCGGGGCATTTTGGCCCCAGCGACCGGTCGGGCTGGGGAAAGCGGCTCGCGCCGCCGCGTCGATTGGGCGCTGAGGGACGCAAGTCGGGGCATGGCCGAGGTCTTCATCTCCTATAGCCAGAAGGATCGCGCGCTGATCGCGCCGATCGCCGCTGCGCTGCAGGAGCTGGGCGTCGATGCCTGGTACGACCGCGAAATTTCGGCGGGCGAGAGGTTCGGCGACGTCATCCGCGCGCGCCTGAAAGAGGCCAAGGCGGTCCTCGTCTGCTGGAGTCCCGAGGCGGTCGCCTCACAATGGGTCGACTCCGAGGCCGATTACGCGCGCGAACTCGGCGCTTACGTCCCTATCTTCGCCGCGCGGTGCGCGCTGATGCCGCCGTTCAACCGCATCCACACCGACGATCTCTCGCAATGGACGGGCGCGCGCGACGATCCCGCCTGGATCAAGCTCGTCGACCGTCTCGCGCAGATGATCGCGCGAGAGGGCGTCGCGGCGGGAGCGCGGGCGCTCGCCAGCGGCGACGAAGCGGCGAAATACGAATTCGCGCGCCGCTATCCTGACGAACCGCTGGCGCGCAAAATCTGGGCGAGCGCCGAGGCGCGGCTCAAGAGCGAGTTCGCGAGCCGGCTCGCCGAAGCGCGCGCCGCCGCGTCCGCGCGGATCGACGCCGACCGCGCCGCGCTCGAAGCGCGCCTCAGCGCCGCGACGCCGGTCTTCGAGGCCTGGCTCGTCGACGAGCGGCGCGGCGCGGGGAAAGGCCCGAAGCCCGATCCGCTTCTGCTGGTCGAGCCGGATAAGGGCGGCGGCGAGAAACCGTTGCTTGAGAGAATCGACGCGCTCTCCGGCGCGCTCGCCAAGGCCAAGGCGCGCGAGGGCGCGCTCGATGCGGCGAAGGCTGAGGTCGAGCGGCTTGCGGGCGAATTGGCGGGCGCGCGGGCGGTCGCGCCGCCGCCGGCGCGAGGCGTGGGCGCGCGGACCTGGGTCTTGTCGGCGACGGTCGCGGTTCTCGCGCTGGCGCTCGTCGGGCTGCTGGCGCGCGACGCCAGCGCGCCCGCGCCGACTTCGCAGGTCATAGCGCAATTGCAGGCCGATCTCGACGCCGCGAAACACGCCGCGGCGGACGCCGATGCCCGCGCCGCAAAGTTGCAGGCCGATCTGAGCGCGAGCCAAGCGCAAGTCCAGACCGCCGCGGCGGACGCGCAAAGCGCGCGCGCCTCCGCGGCCGAGGGCGCCAAGAAGCTCGCCGACGCGACCGCCGCGCTCGCGGCGGCCAACGACCGCGTCGCCAAGCTGCAAGCCGACCTCGCCGCGAGCCAGGCGCAAGCGCAGGCGGCAGGGGCGGACGCCCAAGCCCGTGTCGCAAAGTTGCAGGCTGACCTGACCGCGGGCCAGACGCAAGCCCAGGCCGCCGCGGCGGACGGCGCCAAGAAGCTGGCCGACGCGACGGCGGCGCTCGCAGCGGCGAACGACAACATCGCCAAGCTCCAATCCGACCTCGCCGCCAGCCAGGCGCAGGCGCAGGCGGCTGCGGCGGATGCGGCGAAACTGCGCGTGACGGCCGACGACAATGCGAAAAAGCTGTCCGCAGCGATGGCCGCGCTCGAAGCCGCCAATGACGGCATCGCCAAGCTGCAAGCCGATCTCGCCGCGAGCCAGGCGCGGGCGCAGCCGCAGGCCACCGCGGCCCCGGCCAAGTCAGGGGCATGCGGCGGCTCCGGCCCCTCCCTGGCGTCGCTGGCGTCGCGACCGCCGCGCGTCTTGTCGGCGGCGGAGGAATGCGCGCTGAAGGCTGGGGATGAATACCGGGAATGCGCGGGTTGTCCCGCGATGCTCGTCATTCCCCAGGGAACGTTCATGATTGGGTCGCCGGCGACCGAGCCAGAGCGTGTCAGCGACGAGGGCCCGCAGCATGAAGTACGCATCGCCAAGCCGTTCGCGGTGGGGATGTTCACGGTGACATTTGACGAATGGGACGCCTGTGTCGCCGGGGGCGGTTGTGGCGGCTACAGGCCCAGCGACGAAGGTTGGGGCCGCGGCCGGCGGCCGGTGATCAATGTGTCCTGGAATGACGCCCAGTCCTATGTGAAATGGCTTTCGAGCAAGACGAGCAAGCCGTACCGCCTGCTGAGCGAATCCGAATGGGAATATGCGGCGCGGGCGGGAACGACGACGGCGTTTTGGGAGGGCGCAACGATTTCGCCGGACCAAGCGAATTACAACGGGACGCAAAATTACAATGGCGGACCGACCGGTGTGTATCGAAAACAGACGGTTCCCGTCGGGGGCTTCGCGCCGAATGCTTTTGGGCTGTACGACATGAACGGCAACGTTTGGCAGTGGGTCGAGGATTGCTATAACGACAGCTACAGTGGCGCTCCGCAAGACGGGTCACCATTGACAAACGATCGGTGTGGAGTTCGAGTCCTTCGCAGCGGCTCTTGGTTCGACCTTCCGAGGAACCTCCGCGCCGCGGTCCGCTTCAGGTTCATCCCGGGCCTTCGAGACAGCAGTGTCGGCTTCCGGGTCGCCAGAACGTTAAGTCCTTGATCTTTATTCCTTTACAGAATGACAAACGCGCCCGCGCGCTATTGCCTTGCGCCGACACCGGCGCCGACCGCGCCCCCCTTCCCCCCTTGCGGGGGAAGGTGTCACGCGAAGCGTGACGGATGAGGGGGATCGCGCGCAAGCGCGATGGCTTTGCTCAGCCGGCCAAGGCAACGCGTATCCGCGCCACCGCCAGTTCGGTCGATGCGAACACGAGTTCGTTCGGCAATCGCAGAACGCGAAAGCCTTGTTCGCGCAGCCAAGCGTCGCGCGCCTTGTCGGCGAGACGCTGCTCCGCGACTTGGTGGCTGGGACCGTCGACTTCGACGACCAATCGATGTTCGAAGTAGACGAAATCGACGATGTGATTGCCGAGCAGAACCTGCCGCTGAAATTTCGCGCCTTCGCAGCGTCGGTCGCGAACGGCGCGCCAGATGAGCGTCTCGGCTTGCACGGCGCTGGCGCGCTGTTCGCGCGCGAAGCGGCGTAGCAGAGGGCGGGGGATTTCGCCGGTCATGACGCCGTGATAGCGCGGATCGGTCGCGTTTTGAACGTTCGGAGCCATCGCGCGCCCGCGCGATTCCCCTCATCCGTCACGCTTTGCGTGACACCTTCCCCCGCGAGGGGGGAAGGGGCGGCCGGGCGCCGACGAACTCGGTCGCGGCGGCGCCGGCGGCGACCGCGCGGCGCAGGCTCGCCTCCATGTCTTCGCCCTTCAGCCTCGCGGCGAGAAAGCCGGCGACGAAGGCGTCGCCGGCGCCGGTGGTGTCGAGCGTCCTGGCCGCGGGCGCGGCGACGCGCCAGCGCTTTTCGCCCTGCCAGGCTTCGCATCCCGCCGCGCCGCGCTTGACGACGACGAGCGGGCAATGGGCGGAGAGGCGCTCGCCTTGCCGTTCGGGGTCTTGGCTTCCCGCCAGCACGGCGGCCTCCTCGCCATTGGGGAACAGCATCGTCGCCCCGGCCGTCCAGGAGAGGAAATTGGCCGCGCCGACTTCGCGCAAGAATTCGGCCGAGGCGGGGTCGACGCCGACCGGCTTGCCTTCAGCGCGGCGCATGACGTCGAGGACCGCCGCGCGCGCTCTCGGGGCGAAGAACGAGTAGCCCGAGAGGTGGATCAGCGCCGCGCCGGAGATCAGCGCATCGGGTATGTCGCTTCCTTCGAGCGCCTCGTTGGCGCCGCGATCGGTGAGGAAACTGCGCTCGCCCGAGGGATCGAGGAGGGCGATCAGCCGGCCGGTCTCGTGGGCGGCGTCCGCCACGAGATGGGCCTCGACGCCGGCGCGGCGGAGCAGCGCCGTCTCATGTTCCCAATCGGGCGCCCCGACCCGGCCGACGAAATCGACTTTGACGCCGAAGTGGGCGAGCCAGACCGCCTGATTGGCCGCCGATCCGCCCGGCCGGCTGGCGATTTTGGCGCGCCGATCCGAGCCGGCGGCGATCGGCCCTTCCGGGCGGACGATCGTGTCGACCATGACGTCGCCGATGACGAGGGCTCGCGGCGCGCCCGCCGGCGACGCGCTCATCCTACAAGCGCGACAATTCGACCGCGACCTGCGCCGCGAGGATGGCGTTGGCCTCGACCAGCGCCATGTTGGCCGCCAGACTCCGCCCGTCGGTCAATTCGACGATGCGTGCGAGCAGGAACGGGGTGACGTCCTTCTTGGCGATCCCCTGCGCCTTGGCCTCGGCCACCGCCTCGGCGATGCGCGCCTCGATGGCGTGGGCGTCAAGCGCCTTGTCCTCGGGAATGGGGTTGGCGATCAACAGGCCGCCCGGACCGATGTCCCGCTGCAGGCGCACCATGCGGGCGAGATCGTGGAGGCCGTCGCATCGATGATCGAGCTTGACGCCGCTCGAACGCGCATAGAAGGCGGGGAATTCGTCGCAACGGAAACCGCAGATCGCCACGCCCTGGGATTCGAGATATTCGAGCGTCTTGTCGATATCGAGGATCGATTTCGCGCCAGCGCAGACGACGGCGACCTTGGTGCGCCCGAGTTCGACGAGATCGGCGGAGATGTCGAACGTCTCTTCGGCGCCGCGATGGACGCCGCCGATGCCGCCGGTGGCGAAAATCTCGATTCCCGCGAGGTCGGCGATGTACATCGTCGCCGCCACGGTGGTTCCCGCCGCCCCATGACGCGCCGCCACCGCCGCCAGATCGCGCCGCGACGCCTTGACGACGCCGCCGGAGAGGCGGCTGAGCTCCTCCAATTCGTGGCGGCCGAGCCCGACCTTGAAGCGGCCGTCGATGACGGCGATCGTCGCCGGCGTCGCCCCTTGGGCGCGCACCGCCTCCTCCAGCATCAGCGCCGTCTTGAAATTCTGGGGATAGGGCATGCCATGGGTGATGATCGTCGATTCGAGCGCGACGATGGGGCCCTTCTCCGCGAGCGCCTTGGCCGCGTCCGCCGACAAATCCAACAACGCCTTCGCCGCCATGCCGTCCGCCTTCGTTTCTTGCCGCGCCGAGCGCGGGGACCGTCCGCCTTGATTACCAGCATTCGCACGCCGCGATCAAACCCCGCCGGAGCGGCGCGCCGGGGCCGAAGAGGGAAATTCGCCCGCCCGACGCCGCGTCATGCCCTTTACCCGCCGCGCCGTTGTGCTTACGTGGGCGGCGAGAATTTCAGAGCGAGACTATGGAAGAGCCAAAGTCCGACCGTCTCAAAGCGGTTCCATCCAGCCTGAAGGCGGCGATCCGGCGGGCTCGCGTCGAGAGCGCCGAGCAGAGCCAGGCGGTCGCCGATCTGCGCGAGGCGGAAGTCGCGCGGCTCGAACTGCTGCTCGATGCGATTCGGCCGGTCCTCGATCAGGCGCCCGAGGGCGTCGAGCTCTTCGATCCCGGCATCGCCTTCGGCGAGCGGCCGAGACTGTTCCTCGACATGATCGGCTTCGTCGATACGGGCCATGATCGGCGCACCTATCGCTTTTTTCAGGATACGCGCCATGGCCGCGTGTTGATTGCCGAAAGCCCCTTGGTCGAGCGGATCGTCGCGGCGATGACCAATTACATCGCGCGCCGACTGGTCGAGCGCGAACAGGCGCTCGCCGCGGATTGGCGCAGCCTGGAGGCGCCGGCGAACGGCGGCAAGCCGAACGCCCATTTGCCGAACGCCCACAGGCTGCAAGCGGTCGGCGCGCCGATCGCCAAGCCGCCCGTCGCCCCGAAAGGTCCGAGCCGCGGCCGGCGATGGCTCGCCGCGGCCGGCGATCTCTTCAGTTTCCTGTTGTTGACCCTCGGCTCCATCACCTTCCTCGCGCTCGTCTGCCTCGGCGCCTACGCCGTCTGGAACGCCTGGGGGCGCGCGCTGTGGACCGCCCGGTTCGGCCCGCCGCCGATCTAGATCCTCGGCGTCGCGAGCTCGCCGATCGCCCCGCTGCCCGGCATGAGGCCGCGGGCGCGAACGCCGACGCGCCACAATTCGCCGTCGCGCTCGAGGCGGATGAGGTGATAGGCGGCGCGTTGGCGCAGGTCCGGCGCGGCGGCGATCGCGGCGGGGACGCCGAGAACGGGGATGCGCCCGCCCTCTACGCGCGAGGCCGACGAGGCCATATGATGAACCATGCGCTTGTGCGTGTGGCCGTGCAGGATCGCCTCGGCGCCGAAACGGCCGACGACGGCTTCGAGCGCGCGCGCGTCGGTCAGGCCGCGGAAGGGCGCGGCGCCGCGCCAAAGCGGGGGATGATGGATGAGGATGACGCGGGCGAGCCGGCGCGCGCCGGTCGCCTGAAGGAGGTCGCCGAGCGCGGCGATCTGGCGCGCGCCCAGCCGGCCGGTCGCCATCAGCAGTCCGGTCGGCACGGCCGAGCTGAGGCCGATCAGGGCGATGTCGCCGCGCACGCGCAGGAAGGGAAATCGATGGGGCCCGCCGGCGCCCGCGTCGCTGGACGTCCACGGCGCGAAGGTCGCGGCGAGGCCTTCCATCGCGTCGCGCACATAGGCGTCGTGATTGCCCGGCGTGAAACTGACGTCGGCCGGCTCGCCCAAGGTTCGCATCCACGCCGCGGCGCGGCGAAACTCGGACGCCAAGCCGATATTGACGACGTCGCCGGTCATCGCGACATGGTCGGGCGATTGGGCGCGCAAGTCCGCCACGAGCCGCGCCAGCATCGCCATGTCGTTGAGGCGCTCGCGGCCGCGCTTCCAATTGACGTAGCCCATGACGCGCTTGAGCCGCATCTCGCCGAGCCCCGGAAAGGGCGCGGGCCCGAGATGGGCGTCGGAGAGATGGGCGATGGTATAACTCATGGAGACGGCGGTTTCCGGTTCGACCGCGCGCCCGCCGGCGCTAGCGCTTGCGCGGCGGGGCGTTAGGGTCGGACGCGGCCGAGTCAAAAGGCGACGGCCGAGACGACGAAACCCTTAGGGAGACGAATTTGTCGACGCAAGGCCAAAGCCGACGCTCCTTTGGCGAGCGCCTGACGACGCGGCTCGCCCATGTCGGCTTTCTGCTCGTGAGGCCGATGACGCTCGGCGTCCGGGGGGCGGTCATCGATGGCGACGAGCGGGTGCTGCTGGTCAAGCACACCTACGTCGCGGGCTGGCATCTGCCCGGCGGCGGCGTCGAGGCCGGGGAGACCTGCGAAAACGCGCTGGCGCGCGAGCTTGCCGAGGAGGCCAACGTGGCGCTCGAAGGCCCGCCGCTGCTGCACGGGCTCTATTTCAACGCCCATGTTTCGCGGCGCGACCACGTCGCCCTCTACGTGACGCGCCGGTTTCGCCTCACCGGCGAACGCGCCCCGGATCGCGAGATCGTCGCGGCGCGCTTCTTTGCCCGCGACGCCCTGCCGGAGGATGCGACGCGCGCGACCCGCGCCCGCCTCGACGAGATTCTCGGCGGCGCGCCGGTCTCGGCGCTTTGGTGAGCGCTTCAGGGCGCGCTCTTCCGCCCCCGGCCGCGGCCATGCTAAAGCGGCCTCCCGCCGTTCCCCTCGTCCCCAAAAGAAACCTTCATGACCGAATTGTCGCTTGTGCTCGAACCGGAGACGCCGGCCGACGCGGAGTCGATCCTGCGGCTCAACGAACGGGTGTTCGGGCCGGGCCGGTTCGCCCGCACCGCCTATCGCATTCGCGAGAAGACCCCGGCCGACTTGTCGCTGAGCTTCGTGGCGCGCGTCGGCACGCTGCTGGTCGGCGCCAATGCGATGACGCCCATTCTCATCGGCGCGACGCCGGCGCTGCTGCTGGGGCCCCTCATCGTCGAGCCGGTGTTTCGCAGCCAGGGCATCGGCGAAGCGCTGGTGACGCGCTCGCTGGCGGCGGCCAAGGCGGCGGGGGCGCGATTGGCGATCCTGGTCGGCGACGAGCCCTATTACGCCCGCATGGGCTTCAAGCCGACGCCGCTGGGCCGCGTCGTTCTGCCCGGCCCGGTCGATCCGGCGCGCGTTCTCTATTGCGAACTGGCGCCGGGCGCGTTCGACGGGGTGAGCGGCAAGGCGCGCGGGGCGTGAGGGCAAGGGCGAGGCGCTGACGCGCCTTTCGGGGTTCCCTCGGCCGGCGGCGGCGGCAGCGACGGGCGAGCGCGCTTTTCCCGCGATCGTTTGCGGTCAAGGGCTTGCGAGGCGGTTTTCTTCCGCCTCGCCGGGATAAATCGGTGACGCGCCCCTGTGTCACCGTTTACCTGCAAGGCCCGCAAGACGACGGGGATGGGGAACGTCATCGAGGGCGATCTTGGCGACGCGCCGATGGTGCTCGTCGACGACATCCTCAATTCAAGCGCCAGCGCCGAGAAAGCGCGCGCGGTTCTGGCGGCGGCCGGCCGCAAGATCGAGCGGATGTTCGTCGTCATCGACTACCGATCGCGCGCCGGGCTCGCTTGGCGCGAGCGGCACGGTGTCCAAGTCCGAATTACGGTGACGCACCCGTCTTTCCCTTTTTACCGCCCCGGCCGCCGTCCGCCTTCGGAATTACGGTGACGCACCCGTCTTTCCCTTTTTACCGCCCCGGCCGCCGTCCGCCTTCGGCTTTCGCCCCCGCTTGGCGGGCGATCGTGGCCAGAAGCGCCGGCCGAGCGGGCGGCCGATGATCTCGTTGCGGCGCAAGGCCGTAAAGGCCGAGGCGCGCACGGGGATAGGACACGGATTGCAAGATATCGCGCTTGGCGGGCGCTGCGATGGGGAGGGTGTGCAACGCGTCCTGTCCCTGTCACGCCCGAAGCGCCTGTCGGCGTGGCCCGCCGTGCAAAGCCGCGCAAGCTTGGCGGGAAGCGCCGTCGACCTCATGAAAGCGTCTTTTTTCCGAAGTCTCGAGGCTGTCAATGGCGCGCTTTTCGCGCGCCGCCCCTGGCGGTCGAAGACCATTGACAGCCTCGAGACTTCGGAAGTTCATGCTTTCATGAGGCCGACGGCGCGGCGTGTGGCGGAGGAGGCAGGGGCTCCTTGTCGCCGAGAAAATCCGGAAGCGTCCGACGGGTCAAGAAATCGCGCAATTCGCATCCTGTTTCGCAATGGAGGGGGAACGATTGATGACGAGGCTCGCGAGGCGTGAAAAAGGGGAAATACGGGTGCGTCACCGTAAATCTGAAGGCCGAAACGAGCTATCGCGCGGTTCCGGCTTAGAGAACGCCGGTTCGAGATCGCGGCCCGGCGTTCGACAAGAACGCGAGGTCGCCAAAGAGTCGAGGGTGACCAAGAGGTGATGCTAGGGAAAGCGGATTGATCCCAAAGCCCGGGGTGCTGTCTGCGCATAAAAAGCGCGATACGGTGATGGAGGGCAAGGGATCAGCGGACAACATCAGGGCCAGCGGAAACTCCTAACTTCCGCAGACAAAGGCCGAAGACATGACCGCACCCCCGATCCCACGCACCCCGTCAAAGAACCCCTTGACAGCAGGCGCCGTCCAGACATGACGCACCCGTCTTTCCCTTTTTGCCGCCGCGGCCGCCGTCCGCCTTCGGCTTTCGCCCCCGCTTGGGTGTGCAACGCGTCCTGTCCCTGTCACGCCCGAAGCGCCTGTCGGCGTGGCCCGCCGTGCAAAGCCGCGCAAGCTTGGCGGGGAGCGCCGTCGACCTCATGAAAGCGTCTTTTTTCCGAAGTCTCGAGGCTGTCAATGGCGCGCCTTTCGCGCGCCGCCCCTGGCGGTCGAAGACCATTGACAGCCTCGAGACTTCGGAAGTTCATGCTTTCATGAGGCCGACGGCGCGGCGTGTGGCGGAGGAGGCAGGGGCTCCTTGTCGCCGAGAAAATCCGGAAGCGTCCGACGGGTCAAGAAATCGCGCAATTCGCATCCTGTTTCGCAATGGAGGGGGAACGATTGATGACGAGGCTCGCGAGGCGTGAAAAAGGGGAAATACGGGTGCGTCACCGTAAAGAGCGGCAAGGCGCGCGGGGCGTGAGGGCAAGGGCGAGGCGCTGACGCGCCTTTCGGGGTTCCCTCGGCCGGCGGCGGCGGCAGCGACGGGCGAGCGCGCTTTTCCCGCGATCGTTTGCGGTCAAGGGCTTGCGAGGCGGTTTTCTTCCGCCTCGCCGGGATAAATCGGTGACGCGCCCCTGTGTCACCGTTTACCTGCAAGGCCCGCAAGACGACGGGGATGGGGAACGTCATCGAGGGCGATCTTGGCGACGCGCCGATGGTGCTCGTCGACGAATTACGGTGACGCACCCGACTTTCCCTTTTTACCGCCCCGGCCGCCGTCCGCCTTCGGCTTTCGCCCCCGCTTGGCGGGCGATCGTGGCCAGAAGCGCCGGCCGAGCGGGCGGCCGATGATCTCGTTGCGGCGCAAGGCCATGAAGGCCGAGGCGCGCACGGGGATAGGACACGGATTGCAAGATATCGCGCTTGGCGGGCGCTGCGATGGGGAGGGTGTGCAACGCGTCCTGTCCCTGTCACGCCCGAAGCGCCTGTCGGCGTGGCCCGCCGTGCAAAGCCGCGCAAGCTTGGCGGGAAGCGCCGTCGACCTCATGAAAGCGTCTTTTTTCCGAAGTCTCGAGGCTGTCAATGGCGCGCTTTTCGCGCGCCGCCCCTGGCGGTCGAAGACCATTGACAGCCTCGAGACTTCGGAAGTTCATGCTTTCATGAGGCCGACGGCGCGGCGTGTGGCGGAGGAGGCAGGGGCTCCTTGTCGCCGAGAAAATCCGGAAGCGTCCGACGGGTCAAGAAATCGCGCAATTCGCATCCTGTTTCGCAATGGAGGGAGAACGATTGATGACGAGGCTCGCGAGGCGTGAAAAAGGGGAAATACGGGTGCGTCACCGTAAATCCCGCAGTCGTCAGGTGGATCACCCAAGTGGATTACCGAATTGACTCCAGTTCGATTTGTATTCATCAAGTGTATCAATGTGAACTACAAACCCGAACTTCGGCTCATTCCCTTTAGCTGGCTCTGATAATCTGGACAAAATTCGCGACGGTACTATGTAATACTCAATTGTTTCTGTCTCATCCTTTGTCTTTTTTATCATAACCAACACATAGTAATGACTATCCGATTTTATATCTTTTTGCGTGCGAACCCAGCAGAAACAACAGGCCAGTGGTCGTGTGTGTTTTCACCTGAATCGAATATGCTCGATTGCAATCCTGAGTTGTCATCAAAATATCCGCCCCGGCGGCACCGCGCGACGTAGGTGAGACGATCCATCCATGACGCGCAAGCTCGGCGGCAACCAAATAGACGCCCCTCATTCCAGTCATTTGGCCCTTTGCAGCCATGATCGTACTCCCTTCAGTTTGAGGCCTCCAAAGCCTCAAAATCGCGCCGCGAATTACGGTGACGCACCCGTCTTTCCCTTTTTGCCGCCCCGGCCGCCGTCCGCCTTCGGCTTTCGCCCCCGCTTGGCGGGCGCGACGGGGCGGCCGAGTTGGCGGGCGAGCGTCTCCAAGAACGCCGGCGAGCCGAGCGGGCGGCCGATGATCTCGTTGCGGCGCAAGGCCATGAAGGCCGCTTCGTCCGGCCCGGCCTCGATCAGGTCGGCGAAGCGCGGCGCGCGCTCGAGCAGCGGGCGAACCTCGACGAGGCCGTCGTCGCGGCCGGCGAGATGGGCGCGCAGGCTCGAATGGGGCCAGTCGTCGGCCCGCTCGACCAGGCGCGCCCTCACCGGGTTCAGCGCGAGGTATCGCGCCGCCGCCATCAGATGGTCCTCGTCCATCGCCGCCGAGCCGAAACGGCCCTGAAAGAGATGCCCGGTCTGGCGCGCCCGCGCGTTGAAATAGCCGGCGTAGAGCCGGTGGGCGCGCGCCAGCGCCAGCGCCAGGCCGGCGGCGTCGGAGGGCGTCAGGATGAGGTGAACGTGATTGGGCATCTGGCAATAGGCCCAGACCGCGACGCCGAACTTGCGGCACGATTCCGCCAGCCAATCGCGATAGAGCGCATAGTCCTGCGGGCCGAGGAACATTGCCTCGCGACGGTTGCCGCGCTGGGTGACGTGATGGGGAAGGCCGGGGACGACGATGCGGGCGATGCGGGTCATGGACGATGCATAGCGCGGTCGAGAGAAAAAGGGAAATGCGGGCGTGTCACCGTTTAACACGGGCGTGTCACCGTTTAACAGGACGGATGTCGACAAATTTACGCAAAGCATGGCGCTCGCGTGAACCCAATACGACTGCGGCGCCAAAGTTTCACCATTTGTTAGGGAACCCGGAGCAGGTTGCGCCGCATAGAGACGATGTTGATATTGATATGTATAAGGGAGTAAAATTCGGTGTCGATGATTCCTCCACGAACCTCTCCGGTCTGGGAACGCCTCGCGACAGGCCAAATCTCTCACAAATTTAGCCTTTTCGCCGCCAATATGGCCGTTTCGATGGCGACGCGGACGACCAAGGCGGATCCGAGCCGCAAAGCTCAAGCGGTCGATGAAATGTATAAATTCTTCGAAAAATACGCCAATGCCACTGCGGCGGAGCTCAATAGCTTGCATTGAAGGACTATTCTGCCATGAACACATTGCTGACTGTCAGCGAAACCAACGCTCTTATCGGCGCGGGAAAGAAATTGCACATCGCCGGCGACGAGGGCGTTCTGGCCCGGCTCGTCCCCGGCGGCTGGATCGGCGGCACCATCCCTTACTTCCTCACCGCCAATGGCGGCGTGGTCGATCGCGAGCATCTCCTGGTGACCGAACTGCCGCGCGAGGTTCTCAGAACCAAGGCGCGCTTCGTCGACGCGGACCGCCTCGACGACCTCCAGTCCGGGGCCTTCGAACACGGCTTCTCCATCGTCATCATCCCCGGAATGTCGCCCGCCCATTCGAAATACGCGACCAACGTCCCCGACATCGCCGGCTTCTTCGACAAGCCTGTCGTCGGATGGATCGCCGGCGTGCACCTGTCCGATCTCGCCACCGTCAAGCCCAAGGTGTTTCTCGGGGCCAACGGCGAAGTCGCCCACGATCGGATTGTCGTCATGCACGCGGAGTTGCCGCCCGACGTCGAAGCGCGCATCGGCATCATCAACCTGTTCGAGCGCAACGAAAGGTCCGATACGATCCGCTTTCCGGAGACGGGCTTTGCGGTCGACGAATGCTTGATCAATGGACGCAAGGCGTCGTTCTTCGACTATGTCAAGGAGAAGGGGCTCGATCAGAGTCTGCCGCTCGTCGCCAATTATTCGGGCGAGATGATCAACGTCAGCTTCCAGGCTTTGGACGAGGCGAGCCATAAGGTGCTTTTCTATGCGCCGCTCGTAAAGGACGTCGAATATTGTCAAGCCGGCGCGGTCGGCGACTATCGCGCCCAGCTCTTGTCGCGGATTGCTCGCCGTCCGGTGACGCCGGCGTTTTCCTGCAACTGCATTCTCAACTATCTCTATGCCGGCCTCGAGGGCGATCAGCCGCTGCCGATCGGCGGGCCGGCGACGTTTGGCGAAATCGCCTATCTGCTGCTCAACCAGACCCTGGTTTATCTGGAGCTGGCTCGGGTCGACGAAAAGATCGACTAGCGCGGCGAGGCTTCGCGCGCCGGTTATCGGGCGGCCAGATCCTGGCGCCCGGCAACCGGCCGATCGCCCCCCGCCGGGCGGAAACCGACGCCTGGCGGACTTGGGCTCGCCATGAGACAATTGCGCGATGAGCCTCGTCGCGCTGGCGCTTGCCGTCGCCCTAAAGATGCTCGGCCCGGCGGCGGGACGCGCCCCGCTGGACTGCGCCTATGCGCCAAGGGCGGGCGGCGAGTTGTCGATCTTTCATCGCTGCGCCGGGAAGGACGCTGCGGGCCGTATCCATTTCTCTCGCCGGCGCCTCCGGTCGATGGCCTATGACGGACGCGGCTTGGCCAGCGTCTTTGTCGGCGGTTGGCGCTACGTGGCGCGCGACGGCCGTTCGGCCCCCGTCATGACATGGGACAATGGCCCTGATCCGTTTGCAAGCGGTCTGGCGCGGTCTCCCGACGGCGGGAAGGTCGGCTACATCGACCCGCGCCTCAGGATCGTCATAGCGGCGCGTTTTGACGGCGCCTATCCCTTCGAGAACGGGCGCGCCGTGGTTTGCATTGGCTGCCGGATCGTCTCCGAGGGCGAGCATTCCTCCTACGTCGAGGGACGCTGGGGCTGCATCGATCGTCGCGGCCGTCTTGTCGTCGCCCTGCGCCCAGCCGGGGGCCATGTCGCGTGTTCGCGCCCCGCCAATTGAGCGACCGCCCGGCGCCAATTCTGTCGATTAGCCGACCGCCCCGGCCGCGCGCAGCGCCGCGATCTCATGCCGAGACAGCCCCAATTCGCTTAAGACCGCGTCGGTGTGCTCGCCGAGGCGCGGCGCGGCGGTCTCGGCGGCGGCCGGTTCGCCGTCGATGACGAGGGGCGAGCGCACCGAGGGCGCGCTTCCCCCCCGCGCGCCGGTGGCGGGAAGATCGAGCCGCATCCCGCGCGCCTGGACTTGCGGGTCGGCGAAGACCTGGCCGACCGAATTGATCGGCCCGGCCGGCACGCCCGCGGCTTCGAGCGCCTCGAGCAGCGCCGCGCGGGGCAGGGAGCGCGCCGCGGCGGCGAGCGCGGCGACGAAAGGCTCGCGGTTGCGGACGCGGTCGGCGTTGGCGGCGTAGGCGGGATCGGCGGCGAGCCCCTCGAGGCCGAGGATGCGGCAGACGTGGCGCGTCTGGCGGTCGTTGCCGGCGGCGATGATCAGCGGCCCGTCCGCCGCCTCGAACACCTGGTAGGGCACGATGTTGGGGTGGGCGTTGCCGAGGCGGCGGGGCGAAACGCCCGAGACGAGGAAATTCAGCGCCTGGTTGGCGAGCACGCCGACCTGCGTGTCGAGGAGCGCCATGTCGATCTCGCCGCCGAGCCCGGTAATGGCGCGGCCGATCAGCGCCGCCTCGATCGCCGCCACCGCGTAGACGCCGGTGAAGATGTCGGCGAAGGCGACGCCGATCTTCTGCGGGCCGCCGTCGGGTTCCCCGGTTAGGTCCATCACCCCGCCCATGCCCTGGATGATGAAGTCGTAGCCGGCGCGCCCCGCATAGGGGCCGTCGTGGCCGAAGCCGGTGATCGAGCAATAGATGAGGCGCGGATTGAGCGGCCTCAGGCTCGCATAGTCGAGCCCGTACTTGGCGAGCCCGCCGGTCTTGAAGTTCTCGATCAGCACGTCGGCGCGCGCGGCGAGCCGGCGCACGATTTCGCGCCCCTCGGGGCGCTCGAAATCGACCGCGAGCGAGCGCTTGCCGCGGTTGCAGGCGTGAAAATAAGCGGCGTCGAGCGGCTCGCCGTCGACGCCCTCGACGAAGGGCGGGCCCCAGGCGCGCGTGTCGTCGCCCGCGCCTGGCCGCTCGACCTTGACGACCTCGGCGCCGAGGTCGGCGAGCGTTTGGCCGGCCCACGGGCCGGCCAGCACCCGCGCCAGCTCCAAGACCTTCAGACCGGCGAGCGGCTTCAACATCGGGCTCCCTGGAAGAGCGCATCGCCGGACGGGGGCGGCGCGCGCGAGCGCTAGCCGATTGGCGGCCCGGCGCGCAAGCCCTGTCGCAAGCCGTTTGGACGGCGCCGGCGCGCTTGCGCGCGGGAAATTGTATGGGCGGGCCGATATTTCATTTGGCCGCGCCTTCTGCGGCATATTGAAGCGGGCGCGCCGACGTGATCCTTTGTCGAATTGGGGGCAAGTTCATGGAAATCATCGATTTTCCGCCGACAAAGCGATCGATGGAATGGCCGACCTTGGGGCTGGCGGCGCTCATTTATGGCCTGTGGTTTGCTACGACGTTGTTCCATCGCCACTTGCCGCTTTGGGGGCTCACGATCATCGGCGCCTGGACGACGGCCTGGCACATGAGCCTGCAGCACGAGATCATTCACGGCCACCCCACCCGCTGGCGTCGGGTCAATTTTCTCATCGGGCAATGGCCGCTCTCGCTGTGGTTGCCGTTCGAGACCTACCGCCGCACCCACCTGCAGCATCACAACGACTCGCGCCTGACCGATCCGCTCGACGATCCCGAATCCTATTATTGGACCGAGGCGCAATGGCGCGCGCTCGGCCGGCTCGGCCGGGTTCTCATCCGCGCGCAGTCGACGCTGCTCGGCCGGATGACGATCGGGCCGGCGTGGACGATGATCCGGTTCTGGCAGGGCGAGGCGCGCCGGCTTGCCGGGGGCGATCGGCGCGAGCGCGGCATCGTCATCCGGCACGCGATCGAGGCGATGGTCGTGCTCGCCTGGGTCATCGGGGTCTGCCGCATGCCGTTCGCCACCTATTTCTTCTGCTTCGCCTACGCCGGCACCGGCCTGGCGCTGGTGCGCGCCTACCCCGAGCACCGCGCCGAACCGGCGGCGGAGCGGCGCACCGCCATCGTCGAGCGGGCGTGGATTCTCGGGCCGCTGTTCCTCTTCAACAACCTGCACGCCGCCCACCACATGCGCGCGGCGATGCCGTGGCACCAATTGCCCGCCTGGTATCGGCTCAATCGCGCCGCGCTGATCGAGCGCAACGGCGGCCTCGTCTACAACGGCTATTTCGACGTGGCGCGCCGTTATCTCCTGCGCCCGCACGATTCGACGCTGATGCCCTTGCCGGGACAGCGCGCGCCCTGAGGCGGCGGCGAGCGCGCCGCGCCGACGGATTAAACCCGATGAACGCCGCCGCCGTCGCCGCCCTGCCGATGTACGACTTTCCCTGGACGGCCGATGCGCAGGACGCCCTGTGGGCCGCGCTCGCCGGCCGCCTGCGGCGCGCCGGGCTTCCCGCGCCCGATAGGCTGAGGCGCGATCGCGCCCCCGAGGCGATCTGGCGCGATCCCGGGCTTCTGTTCGGCCAGACGTGCGGCTACCCCTATGTGACGGCGCTGCGGCGGCGGGTCGCCTTGATCGCGACGCCGAGCTACGGCTTCGAAGGCTGCGAAGGGGCGCGCCATCGCAGCTTCATCGTCACGCGGCGCGCCGACACGCGCCGAGATTTGACCGCCTTTCGCGGCGCCCGCGCCGCGCTCAACGCGCCCGACAGCAACACCGGCATGAACCTGTTCCGCGCCGCGCTCGCGCCGCTGGCGGGCGGCGCGCCGTTCTTCGCCTCCGTCGAGGTCACCGGCTCGCACGCGGCGAGCCTTGCAGCAATACGGGAACTGAACGAAGGCGCACCACAAC
>CAVWKL010000140.1:0-9097 GCA_963755075.1 uncultured Alphaproteobacteria bacterium | reverse complement strand
AGAGCATTCTGCATTTAGGCATACGCATATCCTGCGTTCCTGAGGTAGTCGGCGCATTCGGCTTGGGTATATGTGGCCAGGATTTGGGCGATGGCGTCGGAGACGGCGTCGAGGGTTCGGGCGCGGCCTTTCGCAGGAGCGTTTTGAACTTGGCGAAGACCTGCTCGATCGGATTGAGGTCGGGCGAGTATTTCGGCAGGAAGACGAGCCGGGCTCCGACGGCTCGGATCGCCTGTCGCACCGCCTTTCCTTTGTGCGAGCCGAGATTGTCGAGAACGACGATGTCGCCGGGCTTGAGGGTCGGAAGCGAGGAACTGCTCGACATAGGCGCAGAAAGCGCTCGCCGTTGATGGGGCCGTCGAACAGGCAGGGCGCGTCGATGCGGTCGTTGCGCAAGGCGGCGAGGAAGGTCGCGGTCTTCCAAGCCCCTCTCCCTGACCGTGCGGGACCTTGGCGACCAGTCGCTCGCCGCTCGGCGCCCAGCCGTAGAGGCGCGTCATGTTGGTCTTGGTCCAGGTCTCGTCGATGAAGACCAGGCGCGAGGGGTCGATGCGCCTCTGGTAGTTTCGCCAGCGCGCCCGGTGGCGGCTTATATCCGGGCGATCCTGTTCGCGCGCCACGAGCGTCTTTTTTTGAGCGTGACGCCGATCGCGGCGGAAGAAGCGGCTCATCATCGAGGTGTCGGCCTTGACCCCGCGCTCGGCCAGCAGGCGATCGCACAGCGCCTGAAGGGTGATGTCGGGCTTCTCGTTTCGCAGCGCCGCCAGAAACTCCCGGTGCGGCTCCAATTTCGGCCGCAGGTAACCGCCCATTTTGCTGGCCGTGCGACAGCCGCTCCGTTCAAGCCGCTGCACCCATTTGATGGCGATCGACTCGCTGACCCCGAACCGCTTCGCCGCAGCCCGCCGGCTCATTCCCTCCACAACAACCGCATCGATCACCCGGTCGCGCAAATCCTGCGAATAAGCTTCAGCCATCCATGCTGGCCTCCGCCCAGCCAGCAGGTTGAATCAGAACATCGCCGATTCGGGAATCCCAGCGCGATTCAATTTAGATGCCGTAGGCTCTAGAGATCGAAATTGGTGGGCATCATGACCACGTCGCGAATCGTCATGCCGCGCGGCCGCGTCAGCATGAACATGATCACGTTGGCCACTTCGCTGGCCTCCAGCAGACTTCCCGACTCCCGGGCTTCCTTCAGCTTCTCCGGCGGCCAGTCGGCGAGCAGAGCGGTGATGACCGGGCCGGGCGAGATCGAGCCGACGCGAATGCCGTGCTTGAACACCTGACGCCGCACCGTCTGGACAAAGCAGTTGATCGCCCATTTGGACGACGCATAGACCGGCTCCCATGGCGTCGGAAAATGGGCCGCCAAGGAACTCGTGACGATGATGTCGCCCGTCCGACGCTCGATCATGTGCGGCAGCACGTCGTGGACGTTCTTCATCACGACGTTGACGTTCAGGTTCAGCATCCGGTCGATGGCCCCGGTGTCGGCGTCGACCAAGTCGCCGCCGACATAGGTGCCCGCATTGGCGTGCAGGATATCGATCTGGACCTGCCTTCTCCAGGACCCTCGGCAGCAGCGTAGCGCAGTCCTTCGGGTCGAGGAGGTCGATGACCAGCGGGATCACGGCGTCGCCGTGCTTGTTGCACAGCGCCTTCAGCGCCGCCTCGTCGCGGTCGACCATCACCACGCGCGCGCCTGCCGCCAACATCGCCTCGGCGCTCGCCAATCCAATGCCCGACGCCGCCCCGGTCACGACGGCGACCTTGCCTTCCAATTCTCTTGCCATAATCCCTCTCCCTGTTGGGCGCCTTGAAGGTGCAGGCGCCGACAAGGCCGCGTCAACCTCGTTCGCCGGGTCGCGGTCCATGGCGTCCTCGGCTCGGCGCCGCACAGGGCTATCCGCGCCGCGGGGCGAGTTGAGGCGGAGGGGCGGCCCGCGGCCAAACGCCACGCCCTTCACCCCGCCTCTCGGCGCAAGCGGGGGGAGGGCAGTCGCGCGCGCGTCTTCCCCTTTCCCCGTGCATGCCCGCCAATCGCTTGGGCTTGCGCCGGAGGATCAGGGCAGGGGGCTGGAGGCGTCGAGGCTTTCGTATCCGCCAAGTCCAACGGCTCGCGCGACAGCGCCGCCTCGATCCCGGCGATTTCGTCGGCTGCCGCGGCGCGCATCTTGCGCTCGGCTTGGCGGTAGAGCGCCGTTATGCGTTCGCCCGCGGCGGTGAGCGCCGCGCCGCCGCCGCCCGCGCCGCCCGGTCGCGCCGTCACCAGGGCTTCGCCGAAGGTCCGATTCAGCTCCTCGACCAACAGCCAAGCGCGGCGGTAGGACATCGCGTGCCGGCGGCCGGCGGCGGAGATCGATCCGGTCTGCGCGATCGATTCCAGCAGCGCGACCTTGCCGGGGCCAAGGCGTCGCTCGGCGTCGAAATCGAAGCGGATCGTCAGCCGCGTCGCCATACCCCTTTCGAGCCTTTTCTTCTGCGCCGCACAGGGCGGGACCGGCAGGCGCGACCGCCGCCTTCAGCGCGAGTGGGCGAAGTCCCAATAAAGCTCGCGGGCGCGGCGGAACGCCGGGCCGGGCTGCAAATCGCGACTCTCGATGCGATTGACCGGCACGACCTTGCCGTAATTACCGACGACGAAAATCTCGTCGGCGGCGTCGAAATCGGCAAACGAGAGCGTCGCCTCGCGCGCCTCGACGCCGTTGGCGCGCATCAGCGCAAGCACCCGCTGGCGCGTCACCCCGTTGAGGAACGAGCCGTTGGCCGACGGCGTCATGACGACGCCGTCGCGCGCCATGAACATGTTGGCGGTGGCCAGTTCCGCGACGTTGCCGAGCATGTCGGCGAGCAGGCAATTGTCGAAGCCGCGCGCGCGCGCCTCCATCAGCGCGCGCGCGTTGTTCGGATAAAGACAGCCCGCCTTGGCGTCGATCGGCATCGTCATCGCCGAGCGGCTTGGCGTATCGCGAACGGGTGATCGCGACGCCGGTCAGGTCGGGCAGCGGCGCTTCGTAGATGGTCAGGCAGGAAGCGTGGTCGATTCCGGATCGGGCGGCACCGAGCCCGGGCCGTTGCGCTCGGCCCAGTACATCGGCCGGATGTAGAGCTGCGCGCCCGGCGTGAACTTCTTGATCCCGTCCCAGGCGAGCGCCTCGATCGCCTCCGTCGCTCATCGTCGGCTTCAGCCACATCGTCTCGGCGGAATGGTTGACCCGCGCGCAATGGCGGTCGAGGTCGGGCGCGACGCCGTCGAACGCGCGCGCGCCGTCGAACACGCTGGAGGCGAGCCAGAAGGCGTGGTCGCGCGGCCCGAGGATCGGCGGATTGCCTTCGATCCATTCGGCCCTCGAGGAAAGTGAACGTCTGCGACCAATCGGACATAGTTCGTCACTCGCGGCTGGAAGGGGGCTCGACGACACCGACATAGGCCCGTTCGCAGGCGCGATAAAGCCGAATTTCGATGAAAACGTCAGGCGCGCCTTTGCGCCGCCGGCGCCTCAAGCGCCCATTCCAATCGCGGCAATCGCCTCGCGGGCCGCCAGCGCCAGCGGCTGCGGCGGCGCGCTCAGCGGGAACCAGGCGACGGCTGCGAGCTTATCGGGCTCGCGGTTCGCCGGTTCTCCGGCGACGATCCGCCCGAGATAGACGGGCGAGACCCAATGCTGGTCGTCGATGCCGACCATTTGCGTGACGCCGAGCGCGCGCTTTAGCGCGATTTCGACGCCGACCTCCTCGCGGACCTCGCGCACGACAGCGTCCTCGACGCGCTCGAGAAAGTCGACCTTGCCGCCTGGCAAGTTCCAAGCGCCGGCTTCGGGCGCCCTGAGCCGCTTCACCAGCAGGATGTGGCCCTCGCGGACGATCGCCGCCCCGCAGCCGACGCCAGGCGCGCGCGCGCTCACGTCGCCAGCGCGGCGAGGATGCGCGCCCAGGACCGCGCGCCCTTGTGGAAGGACGAGCGCTCGTATTTCTCGTTGGGGGAATGGATCGCGTCATCCTCAAGGCCGAAGCCGACCATCAGGCTGTCCATGTTCAATTCGCGCTTGAACGCGCCGACGACCGGGATCGAACCGCCGCGAGCCGACCAGCGCGGCCGGCTTGCCCCACTCGGCCTCGAGCGCGCGCCGCGCGCGGCGCAGCGCCTCGCCGCGCGGGGCGATGGCGATCGCCGGGCTCGCGCCGTGGGGGAGGAACTCGGCGGTGACGTCGGCGGGCAGGCGCGCCTTGACGAAGGCGCGGAACGCCTGCGAGACGCGCTCCGGGTTCTGCTTGCCGACCAGGCGAAACGACACCTTGGCGCTCGCCTTGGCCGGCAACACCGTCTTCGTGCCCTCGCCGATGTAGCCGCCGACGATGCCGTTGACGTCGCAGGTCGGCCGCGACCAGATCATCTCCAGCGTCGAGCGGCCTTTTTCGCCGGCGGGAATCGAAAGGCCGACTTCGCCGAGGAATTTCTCGTCGTTGAAATCGAGGCCGCGCCATTGCTCGGCGACCTCCTCCGGCAATTCCTCGACGCCGTCGTAGAAACCGGGCAAGGCGACCGCGCCGTTGGCGTCGAAGAGGTCGGCGAGGATGCGCGCCAGCACCCGGATCGGGTTGATCGCCGCGCCGCCGTAAAGGCCGGAGTGAAGGTCGCGGTTGGCGCCGTGCAGCACGACCTCCTCGAGCACCAGGCCGCGCAGCATGGTGGTGATCGCCGGGGTCTTGGCGTCCCACATGCTGGTGTCGCAAACGAGCGCCAGGTCAGCCTTCAGCGTCTTGGCGTTCTTGGCGAGGAACGCCGGCAGCGAGGGCGAGCCGGTTTCCTCCTCGCCCTCGAACAGCACGCTGACGTTGCACGGCAGGCCGCCGTTCTGGCGAAAGGCGCGGCAGGCCTCGACGAAAGGTCATCAACTGGCCCTTGTCGTCGCAGGCCCCGCGGGCGACGATTCGCGGCCCGTTCGGCCCGTCCGCCAAGCGCGGCTCGAAAGGCGGCGTGGTCCACAGTTCGAGCGGATCGGCGGGCTGCACGTCGTAATGGCCATAGAAGAGCACGTTCGGCGCGTCGCGCGTCTTGGCCTTGGCGGAGCCCACCACCATTGGCCGTCCGGGAGTCTCCTGCCGCGAGGCTTCGAATCCGAGTTCGACGAGCTCGCGCGTCAGCCAATCGGCGGCGCGCTCGCAATCGGGATAATGGGCCGGAATCGCCGATATCGAGGGAATCGTGAGCAGCGAAAAGAGCCGACTGAGCGCTTCGCCTTGATTGGCGTCGATCGTCGAAAGCACATCCTCGAGCGTGGCCATGAAAACTCCGCCGCAGCGGTCGGACTCGGCGCGCCGACCGCATGCGCCTCAGCTTTTATCAGGCGCGCGGCGCGCGTCCAACTGGGGGGACCACAAAGAAAACGGGCGCCCGCAGGGGCGCCCGCGTATTCATGCGTTCGGCGATGGCCGGCGCTCGCGCTCAGAAGAAGTGGCGGAAGACCACGTATAGCAGGCCGGACATGACGATCGCCGCCGGCAGCGTCAGCACCCAGGCCAGCGCGATGTTGCGCAGCGTCGACCATTGCATGCCCGAGCCGTTGGCCGCCATCGTGCCGGCGACGCCCGAGGAAAGCACGTGCGTCGTCGAGACCGGCAGGCCGAGACCGTCGGCCGCGCCGATCGTCGCCGCGGCGACGATTTCGGCCGCCGCGCCCTGGCCATAGGTCAGGTGCGTCTTGCCGATCTTCTCGCCGACGGTGACGACGATGCGCTTCCAGCCGATCATCGTGCCGAGGCCGAGCGCGATCGCGACCACGATCTTGACCCAGGTCGGGATGAACTTGGTCGAGAGATCGAGTTGTTTCTTGTACGCGCCGAGCGTCGCGACTTCGCTCGGGCTTCAGTTCGCTTTCCTTGTCCTTGCCGAGAATGCGCATGGCTTCCGAGGTCAGGTACATGTCGTTGCGCATGTTCCCGACCTTTTCGAACGGGGCCTTGGCGAGCGAACCGGACTGCTGGACTTCGTCGGAGATCTGCTTCATCAGGACGACGAGCGACGGATAGGTGCCCTCGGAGATCTTGTGGGCGTGCACGTAGTCGGTCACCGCCGGGCGCGGATCGCCGATGATGGCGTAGCCGGCGCCGTGAGCGGCGACGATCTTGGAAGCGGCGTCCGAGGCCGAAATGAAGGTCGCCGTCTGGCTTTCCGGCAACGCGCGGTTGAGCGCGTAAGCGGTCGGCGCGACGCCGATCAGAATGAGCATGATGAGGCCCATGCCCTTTTGCCCGTCGTTGGAGCCGTGGAAAAAGGAGACGAGCGTGCAGGTCAGGATCAGAAAGCCCGCGGATCCACAGGGGCGGCGGCGCATCGGAAACCGGGGCTTTGTAAAGCGCCGCCACGGGAATGACCACTTTCGCCACCAGCAGCAGCAGCGCCGCGCAAATGAAACCGAACAACGGCGAGAGCAGCAGCGAATTGCCGATATTGGTCACCTGGCTCCAGTCGACCCCGGCGGTGCCGTCCTGGCCGCGCAACATCGCGTTGGCGACGCCGACGCCGACGATCGAACCGATCAGGGTGTGCGAGCTGGAGGCCGGCAGACCGAGCCACCAGGTGCCGAGGTTCCACATGATCGCCGAGATCAGCAGCGCAAACACCATCGCGTAGCCGGCGCCGGAGCCGACCTGCAGGATGAGCTCGACCGGCAGCAGCGAGACGATGCCGAAGGCCACCGCGCCCGTCGACGTCAAGACGCCGAGCAGGTTGAAGCAGCCCGACCAGACCACCGCGATCTGGGGCCTGAGCGCGTGGGTGTAGATGACGGTCGCCACCGCGTTGGCGGTGTCGTGGAAGCCATTGACGAATTCGAAGCCGAGCGCGATCAGCATCGCCAGGCCGAGTAGCAGGAACGGCACGATCGTCGTCGGACCGCCGCCGGCGCCGGTGACGTCCGAATAGATCGAATATGCCATGAAAAACAGCGCGCCGGCGATGACGGCGAGGAAGATCAGCACGGCCCGGATATCCATGGGCTGATCGAGTTTGACGCGCGAGGGCGCGGGACTCGGCGCGGATGGCGTGGCGTCGGCGATGGCTGTCATGGCGTCAATTCTCCCCTGCCGCAGAATGGCTCGGCTTCTATCGCCAACGGCTGTGACAGGTTCGTGACGCCGGCTCGTGCGATCGGGCGCGAATTGGCGCTCAGCCGGCTTCGGCGAGCAGCGACATTTGCGCCTTGTCCGGCTCGCCGTCCCGATCGGTCAATCGGGTGGGATAGTCGCCGGTGAAGCAATGGTCGGTGAATTGGGGCCGCTGATTGTCCCGCCGCTCGAAGCCCATGGCGCGATAGATGCCGTCGACGGACAGGAAGGCGAGGCTGTCCGCGCCGATGAAACGGCGCATCAACTCCAAATCCATCCGCGCCGCCAACAGCTTGTCGCGATCGGGGGTATCGATGCCGTAGAAGTCGGGATAGGCGATCGGCGGCGAGGAGATGCGGAAATGCACCTCGCGGGCGCCCGCTTCGCGCATCATCTGGACGATTTTCACGCTCGTCGTGCCGCGCACGACCGAATCGTCGATCAGCACAATGCGTTTGCCCGCGACGACGGCGCGATTGGCGTTGTGCTTGAGGCGAACCCCTGACTCGCGGATCGCCTGGGTCGGTTGGATGAAGGTTCTGCCGACGTAGTGATTGCGGATGATGCCGAGTTCGAAAGGAACGCCGCAGGCGCCGGAATAGCCGAGCGCCGCCGGAACGCCGGAATCGGGCACCGGCACCACGACGTCCGCCTCCGCCGGCGCCTCGCGCGCGAGTTCCGCGCCCATCGCTTTGCGCATCGCGTAGACCGATCGCCCGTGCACGATCGAGTCGGGCCGGGCGAAATAGACATATTCGAAGATGCACGGCCGCATGCGTTGCGGCGGGAACGGTTTCAGGCTCTCCACGCCGTCGCCGTCGATGACGACGACCTCGCCGTTCTCGATGTCGCGGACAAACTTGGCGCCGATGATGTCGAGCGCGCAAGTTTCCGAGCACAGAATGGGGCAGCCCTCGAGTTCGCCGAGTACCAAGGGGCGAATGCCGAGCGGGTCGCGCGCGCCGACGAGCTTCTTGTTGGTGAGGGCGACCAGCGCATAGGCGCCCTCGATCTGCCCGAGCGCTTCGACGAAACGCTCGACGATGCGCGGCCGGCGCGAACGGGCCGACAGCAACAGCACCACTTCGGTGTCAGAAGTCGATTGGCAGATCGCGCCGGCGCGGACCAACTCGCGGCGAAGCGTCAGGCCATTGGTGAGGTTGCCGTTGTGGGCGACCGCAAGGCCCCCGGCGTCGAGCTCGGCGAACAACGGCTGCACGTTGCGCAGGATCGTCTCGCCGGTGGTGGAGTAACGGACGTGACCGATCGCCGCGGCGCCCGGCAGACGCTCGATCGTCGCGGCGCTGGAGAAATGGTCGCCGACCAGGCCCATGCGACGTTCCGAATGAAAGCGCGCGCCGTCGAAGGCGACGATGCCCGCCGCCTCCTGGCCGCGATGCTGCAGAGCATGAAGTCCCAGCGCGGTGATCGCGGCGGCGTCGGGATGCCCGAAAATGCCGAAAACGCCGCACTCCTCGCGCAACCGGTCACCCTCAAGATCGAACCCGGCCGCCTCGCCGGGGCCGTCTCGGCCGGCGTTGGAAGCGGAAATCGCGATCTTGCTGGGGGCGGCGGAGGGAATTTTCCGGCTCTCGTCCATCGGCGTTCAGGGTTTGGCCGGCGTCGGCACGACCGCGGGAGCGGCCGGCGCCGGCATCGGCACGCCCTTATTGATCATCGACTCGAGCTTTTGCTTGTCCGCCGGCGTCGCGCCGCTGGCCGGAGTGGCGGGGGGAGCGGCGCCCGTCGTCTTGGCCGGGGCGGCGGGGGCGGCGGCCCTGTCGTCTTGGCCGGGCTGGGCGAAGGCGCAGGCGTTGCGTCGGGCGCGCCGTTTTCGTCCGGCGGCTCTTCGGCGGGCCCGCCGGCGTTCTTCGTTTTGATCCATCCCTCGATCGTCGCGGCGGCGTCCTCGGGCAGCAATGCGATGACGCGGTTCGCGGTTTCGATCAGCGCGGGGCGCGTTTTCGCGTTTTGCACCGGCGATTGA
>CAVWKL010000139.1:0-8273 GCA_963755075.1 uncultured Alphaproteobacteria bacterium | reverse complement strand
CCGACAAGACGACCCCCAACGCCATGGCGAATGCGTAGCCCTTCCAGTGCTTGGAGCCCTGGTCCGACACCAAGCGCCACATGAGCCGCATGTACGGCGCGACGGCGAGGCCGCGTAGCCGCCTCTGGAAACCTTTGGTTAACGATCTCAGCATCTTTGTTCGGCGCGCCTTGTGCAGAAACTCAAAACTCCCGCCCCCTCGTTCGAAGCGACAGGGCGAACCCCACGGGGTCGAAGCAACAGCGACATACGCCCCGGGTTAAACAGATTGCGCGGCGAGTCAACCCGTCGCCGTCGGCCTCGGCCCGGGCGCCGCGGGAACTGCTCCAGTCGCATGCCAGCCCTGTCGCAGGGGCGCCCCGCCACGGCTCCGAATTGAGACACATCAAAGCGGCGTTGGCCGCAAGGGGTCAATGTCGATCGTCAATAAAGAACGACGCCACCGCACGATGGGCGCCAGGGTGTTCCCTGTCCGCCTCCGCGGCTATGGACGCTGAAGCGTTGAGACGGCAGGGACGTTTTTCTCCGCCGTGTCGTTTGTCGAGTTTCGACGCGCCAAAGCGATTCCAAGCTTCGGCTTCGAGGGCGCCGGCTTTGCGACGGCCAGTACGGCGTGACGTCGGCGCGCTCCGCCAGTCCTCATACGAAGAGAACGAACGACCATGAAATATCCGGGAATTCCTACCGTAATCCATGGCAACGGCGCCGTTGCCGGAGTGATGGGCCATGTGTGCGGCGGCGTCATCGGCTATCCGATCACGCCATCCACCGAAATCTCGGAAATCTACGAGGCGTTCCGCGCCGGCGGCGGCTGCAACGTCTGGGGGCACCACCCCTTCTTCTTCGAGCCGGAAGGCGAACATTCCGCCCAAAGCGGGGCGCTCGGCGCGGCGCTGACCGGGGGCAAGTACATTTCCAACGCTTCGTCCAGCCAAGGCATCCTCTACGGGCTGGAGTCGCATTACGTCACCGTCGGCAAGAAAGTCGGCGGCTTCGTCCTGCAGGTGGCGGCCCGCGTCGTCTCCAAGCACTCGCTCAACGTGATGGCCGGCCATGACGACGTCTACGCCCTGCTGCAGTCCGGCTACACGATCTTGTTCGGCAGCAATTCGCAGGAGGCCGCCGATCTGGCGGCGATCGCCTACAAGCTCAGCGCCCTGTCGCTGATTCCGGTCGCCAACGCCATGGACGGCTTCGTCACAAGCCACATGCTGTCCGAGGCTGTGATGCCCGAACCGGAGCTCTTGCGGGAGTTCCTCGGCGATCCCTCGGGCCGGATCAAGTGCCCGACGGTGGCGCAGGAGATGCTGTTCGGCGCCAAGGGCCGCGTGTTCCAGTTGAAGCAATACGTTGGGCGCCATCACAACGACTTCGCGCCGAGCGATCTGCTGCAGGTGAAGGCTTTCCTCGAAGAGACCGCCGACGACGTCGAGCGCGACAACGAAGGCGCGCTGATCGAGCGCACGCTCGCCTGGATCCCCGAAGAACTGCGTAACCAGTGGCGGCGGCAGTGGCTGAACGCCTACGAAAAGGGAACGCGCCAGCGCGTTCCCGCGCTGGTCGACGTGAACAATCCCGGCCTGACCGGGCCGGTGCAGAACCAGCCTGACTTCCAGGCCGGCTCGGCCGATCACCGGACGCATTTCGTCAACGCGGTCCCGCAGTTCGCCCGCGAGGTGATGCAGGAATACGCCACGCTGACCGGACGCCACTACGGCCCGATCAAGACCTTCATGTGCGAGGACGCCGAAACCGTCATGATCGGCCTCGGCTCGGTCACCGACGACGCCCAGGCGGTGGCGACCCATCTGCGCGGGCAGGGCAAGAAGGTCGGCGTCATTTCGGTCAAGCTGCTGCAACCATTCCCGGAAGCCGAAGTCGCCGCAGCGCTGCTCGGCAAGAAGGCGGTCACGGTGCTGGAGCGCAGCGACGTCACGGCTCTGACCAGCCTGGTGACGGGCGCCTTGTCCAAGGCGCGCGAGAACGCCGATGGCGTTCGTCATCCCGGCATTCCGGCGATGACGCAATTGCCCAAGATCACCACCGCGATCTTCGGCCTGGGCGCGCACGACCTGCAGCCGCGCCATCTCATCGCCGCGTTCAAGAACATGGAGACCCGCAACGTTCCGCTCGTCTATCTCGGCTCCCAGTTCTTCGCCAAGAATCCCTCGCCGCGCGTCGCCCTGCTGCAGGACAGGCTGAAGGTCGCCTATCCCGAGACCGAACTGATGGGGTTGGAGACCGAGCCCAATCCCAGTCTGCTTCCCAAGTCGGCGTTCCGCGTCCGCTTCCATTCGGTGGGCGGCTACGGGACGATGGCGACGGGCAAGCTGTTGACCGACATTCTCGCCAGCGTGCTCGATCTCCACTCCAAGGCTTCGCCGAAATACGGCTCGGAGAAGAGCGGCGCGCCGACCAACTACTACATCACCCTCAGCCCCGAACCGGTGCTGCAGAGCAATGCGGAAATCGAGGACGTCGAGATCGTCGTCTCGCCGGATCACAAGGTTTTCAGCCACTCCAATCCGCTGCGCGGGCTGAGGGAAGGCGGCACCTTCATCCTCCAGTCGCAGCTGTCCCCCGTCGAGGTGTGGAGGGAATTGCCGGCGGCGGCCCGCAAGACCATCCGCGACAGGCAGATCAACTTCTTCGTCATCGACGGCTTCGCCGTCGCCAAGCCGCACGCCCCGACGCCGGAACTCGAAACCAGGATGATGGGCATCGCCTTCATCGGCGCGGTCTGCGGCCATGTCGACCGGATCGTGGGCGGCGTCACCCACGATGCGATGCTCGAGAAGATCCGTCACGACCTCACCAAGAAGTTCGGCGCCAAGGGCGGCGCGGTGGTCGAGGCCAACCTCACCGTGATCCGCGAGGCGTTTGAAGCCACGCACAGGGTCAACTACGACGATCCGGAATTCGCGGCCGCGGAGAAGGCCGCCGCCCGTCCAAACGGTCCCAGCGTGGCGATTTCGGCCTCGATGTGCCGAGCGGCCGGACCGGCGTCGAGCGCCGGGTTCTTCGACCGCGAATATTATGACGACATGGTGGGCGCCCCGTTCCGGGACGGCACCATCGCCGAGGCCCCCGTATTGCCCGGCACCGGCTTGTTCATGCCGTCGGGCAGCGCGGCGTTCAAGGACAAGGGGCTGTTCCGTCGCGACGTGCCCGAGTTCATCGCCGATCTGTGCACCGGCTGCATGGAATGCACGCTCGTCTGCCCGGACGCCGCGATCCCCAACACCGTGCACGACATCCACGACCTGTTGCTCACGGCCATCCGCCAGCTCGATATCGCGGAGCCGCAACGCGAGGCGCTGCGCGACCAGGTTCATGCGCTCAGCGACGCCGCGCGCGACGTCTACCGGCGCGACAAGGAGCCGAAGCCGTTCCACGAGATCGTGGCGGCGGCGGCCGACAAGCTCGACGTCGACAACGTCACGCTGCGCCGCAACCTCGGCAAATTGGCCGACGCGCTGAAGGTCTACCCGGTCGCCAAGACGCGGCCGTTCTTCGACGCGATGGAGAAGGCGGTTCCGGGCAGCGGCGGGCTCTATTCCGTCGCCATCGATCCGTGGAAATGCACCGGCTGTCTCGAATGCGTCGACGTCTGCGGACCGCATGCGCTGGTCGAGCGCCACCAGGACGCGGCGCTGCTCGAGACCTTGCAGGGGCGGTTCGATTTTCTTAGCCGTACGCCCAACACGCCGGCTCGTTTCTTCGATGGGGCGACCAAGCCCGACGGCGAGACCAAGCGGCTCATGCTCGATCGCAACAACTATTATGCGACCACCGGCGGCCACGGCGCGTGCCGCGGCTGCGGCGAAGTCACCGCGATCAGGCTGGTCACCTCGGCCAACCACGCCATCCACGACGCGCGGCGCAAGACCCACATCCGCGAGGTCGAGAGCCTGATCGAGCGGCTGAACGCCAAGCTGCCGACGGTAAAGAACCGGGAGAACGATCCGGAGCGGCGCGCGCGCATCGCGCGGACCATCGAATCTCTGGAGAAGCAGCTTTACCTGCTCGAAAGCGGCCCGACCGGCAACGGGCCGTCCAGCATGGTGATCGCCAACGCGACCGGATGCAGCAGCGTCTACGCCTCGACGTTCCCGTTCAACCCGTACAACGATCCTTGGGTCAACAGCCTGTTCCAGGACTCGCCTGCGGTCGCCAAAGGCATCTTCGAGGGCCTGAGCGCGGGGGCGAGCGACGGGATCGGCGCGTTGCGCATCGCCCGGCTGGAGCTCGACGACGAGTACGATCCGCAGGTGCACGATCGTTTCTTCAAGCTGTTCGGGTGGAACGACTTCACGCCCGAAGAGCTGTCCCTGTTGCCGACCGTGATCAGCATGGGGGGCGATGGCGCAACCTACGACATCGGCTTCGGCGCCTTGTCGCGGCTGTTGAGCACGTCGACGCCGATCAAGGTGGTGGTTCTCAACAGCGGCTCGTACTCGAACACCGGCGGGCAGGCCTCGACCGCCAGCCTGACCGGCCAGGACTCCGATCTCGCCCGTTTCGGCGCCGCCCATAAGGGCAAGCAGGAAGATCGCAAGGAATTGGGCATCATCGCCGCGTTCCACCCGAACGTATTCGTGGTCCAGACCAGCGCCGCGATGCAGGGGCACTTCCTCAAGAACGTCATGGAGTATCTGAACCACAACGACTCGCCGGCGGTGCTCGACGTCTACGCGCCTTGTCAGGCGGAAAACGGCATCGCGGACGATGTCGGAAGCCGTCACGGCCGGATGGCGGTGGAGAGCCGCGTAAGTCCGCTGTTCGTATACGACCCGCGCCGCGCCACCGACATGCGCGGCCGGTTTTCGCTCGACGGCAATCCCGAAGTCGAGAAGGATTGGGCGACCAACGTCATCGAATATGTCGAGGACGGCGTCGCCAAGTTGCTGGAAGCGCCGCTCACCCCGGCCGACTTCGCGCTGACCGAGGGCCGGTTCAAGAAACAGTTCCGCCGTCTCGCCGCCGACGCCGTCGGCGTGCCGGTGCACGAGTACATCGACCTGAGCGCCGCCGAACAGAAGGGAAAGACGCCGTTCGTCTATTCGACCGACGACGACAAGAAGCTGATCAAGCTGGAAGTGGCGCAGACGCTCATCCACTTGGTGCATAATCGCCGGAAATACTGGCGCACCCTGCAGTATCTAAGCGGGCTCGACGCGGTGAGGCTGGATGCGGATCATCATGCCGAGCTGGAAGCCCTGCAGCGCCAGTACAAGGAATCGCTGGCGGCGCGCGAGTCCTCGATCGACTCGATCGCCCGCGCGATGTCGGAGCTCGCGGCCTCGTCCAAGGCGCCGCTCGGCGGCGGTCTCGCCGCCGCGTTGACCTCAGGCGGGGCCGCTCCGGCCGCCGCTCCGGCCCCGGCTGCAAAGGGCAACGGCGCGGCTCCGGTGACGCTCGCCGACGCGGACATCGTCAAGTGCACCAACTGCAAGACTTGCTATCAGGAGTTGGGCGAGTTGTTCGAGAAGACCCGAATCGTCGTCGACGGCGTGACGAAGGAAGTCGGTCACCTCATTCCCGGCGCGCTCGATCGCGTCAAGATCACGCCGGAACTGAAGGGCAAGATAGCGCGTGTCGCCGCCAACTGCGACGCGGAGATCATCCATGAGCATTGACCAATCGCGGCCCGCCGCCGTCGGCGCCAAACACGACGATCTCGAGCGCTATCGCCAGGCGAGCCGGGCGCTCGAGATGACCCAGAGCGAGGTGGAGGAACTCGAACACAGCGAGGCGTTCGAGGTCTTCCAGAAACAGCTCGGCCTGCTGCGCAAGCGGCTCTTGAACAGCCCGCAGTCGTTGCGGCAGGTGTTCATCGACGACGGCACGCAGGCCATCGTCTGGGAGTTCAAGCAGGACGAACTCGGCGCCGATTTCACCAAGGCGCTATGGAGCCTGCTGCTGCGCGACGACGACATGAGCGCCATCCTGCTGCGCTTCATCTGGAACTTGCCGCTCAAGTTCAAGCGCAAGTTCATCGTCGCGATCGACGCCCATCTCTCCGACCGCTACCCGATGTTCAAGGGCCTGTCGCACGGCTGGCCGGGGCAGAGCAGCATTCCCCCCTACATCCGCTCGCCCGAGGAGCGCTCGAAGGACTTCGAACTCGTCAATCAGGGCTACCTCGGCTACATGAACCTCGGCTACAGCGCCCGCGAAGTCGACCTCCTGGTTTGGCTCGAGGTGCTGCGCGACAAGCAGTGCGAGGACCGGGCCTGCGAAGTCGGCATCCTGATGGCGGGCCGCAAGACCAAGGGCGGCTGTCCGGTCAAGATTCACATCCCGGAAATGATGCAGCTCCTGGGGACGGGCAAGTTCAAGCAGGCGCTCGAACTGATCGAAAGCTGCAATCCGCTTCCCAGCGTCACCGGCCGCGTCTGCCCGCAGGAACTGCAATGTCAGGGCGTCTGCACGATCACGGGACGGCCGATCGAGATCGGCCAGATCGAATGGTTTCTGCCCGAGCGCGAGAAGCTGAGGAACCCGACGGCGGCGGCCGAACGGTTGAAGGGCTATACGAGTCCATGGGTCAAGGCGGAAAAGCCGCCGGTCGCGGTGATCGGCTCGGGCCCGGCCGGCCTGATCAACGCCTATCTCCTGGCGTCCGAGGGCTATCCGATCACGGTCTTCGAGGCCTTCCATGAACTCGGCGGCGTGTTGCGCTACGGCATTCCCGAGTTCCGTTTGCCCAATTCGCTCGTCGACGACGTGGTCGCCAAAATCAAGCTGCTCGGCGGCAAGTTCGTCACCAATTTCGTCGTCGGCAAGACCGCGACCCTCGAGGATCTCAAGGCCGCCGGGTTCTGGAAGATCTTCGTCGGCACCGGCGCCGGCCTGCCGCGCTTCATGAACATTCCGGGCGAGCATCTGCTCGGCGTGATGTCGGCCAACGAGTTTCTCACCCGCATCAACTTGATGCAGGCGCGGCTCGAGGACTACGAGACGCCGCTGCCGGAGATCGCCGGCAAGAACGTCATCGTCATCGGCGGCGGCAACACCGCGATGGACGCGGCGCGCACGGCCAAGCGCCTCGGCGGCCACGTCACCATCGTCTATCGCCGCACCAAGGCGGAGATGCCGGCGCGCGTCGAGGAACTGCACCACGCGCTGGAGGAGGGAATCGAGCTGAAAGTGTTGCGCTCGCCGCGCGAGTTCGCCAGCGAGAAGTCGCCTTCGGTTTGCCAGACGATCCTCGAGGTCATGGAACTCGGTCCCCCCGACGCCTCGCGCCGGCGCGCGCCGGTCCCCACCGGCAAGACCGAGACGATGCCGGTCGACTTGGTGATCATGGCGCTCGGCAACGCGTCGAACCCGATCATCAAGGACTCCGAACCGAACCTGCATATCAGCAAGTGGGGAACGATCGACGTCCCCGGCGGCTCGCAGAAGACTTCGCTCGAGGGCGTCTATTCCGGCGGCGACGCGACGCGCGGCGGTTCGACCGCCATCAACGCGGCCGGCGACGGACAGGCGGCGGCGCGCGAGATCGTCGGCGATATTCCGTTCTCGACGGCGGAAATCGCCGATCTTGTCGAGCGCGCCGGGCGCTACACCGACGAGGCGCAAGCGCCGCAGGCCATCCTCAAGCGCAGGGACCTGGCCGACAACATCGTCGAGATCACCGTCCGTTCGCCGATGGTCGCCAAGGCGGCGAAGGCGGGACAGTTCGTGCGCGTGCTGCCGACGCCCAAGGGCGAGCTCATCCCGCTGACGCTCGCCGACTGGGACGCCAAGGCCGGAACGATCGATCTGGTCATTCAAGCGATGGGCGTCAGCACCATCGGCATCAACAAGATGGCGGTCGGCGAAGCCTTCGCCGGGATCGCCGGCCCGCTCGGCCAGCCGAGCAAGCTGCACCGTTACGAGGGCGGCCAGACGGTGGTGTTCGTCGCCGGCGGCGTCGGCCTGCCGCCGGTCTTCCCGATCATGCGGGCGCACTTGCAGATGGGCAACCACGTCACCCTGATCGCCGGTTTCCGCAGCGCGAGCCTGCTCTTCTGGGTCGGCGAGGGCGAGCGCGTCGACCGGCTGCAGAAGGAGTATCCCGAGCAGTTGGAGGCGATCTACGCCAGCAACGACGGCACTTTCGGCGTCAAGGGCTTCGTCACCGGCCCGCTGGAAGAGCTTCTGAAGAAGAACAAGGCCGGCGAGGGCCGCAAGATCGCCGAGGTGGTGGCGATCGGACCGCCGCTGATGATGCGCGCGGTCAGCGACCTCACCAAGCCGTACGGCGTGCCGACGGTGGCGAGCCT